>DASQEN010000106.1:0-7745 GCA_035633635.1 Gemmatimonadota bacterium
TACATCGGGGCCACCCTGCTGGTCGTCGGCTCGTGGGGTTGGGGCCTCGTGATGCTCCTCAGCTACCGGGGCTGGCGGCGCGAGCATCCCGAGGCGCCCGTGCCGCTGGCGATGCACGGGATCCTGGCCACCGTCATCGTCTGGTATCTGGCAACCGTCGGCGTGGCGGCCGAGATGCTGCTGCTGCTCATCCCCTGGTCGCTGGGGCTGGTCGACACGGTCGACCCCGTCCTCGCGCGGACGCTCTTCTGGTGGTTCGGCCATCCGCTCGTGTACTTCTGGCTTCTGCCCGCCTACGTGCTGTGGTACACCGTGCTGCCGAGCCAGGCCGGCGGCAAGCTCTTCAGCGACGGGCTCGGCCGCGTGGTGTTCGTCCTGTTCATCCTGCTCTCGACGCCGGTCGGGCTGCACCACCAGTTCCTCGATCCGGGTATCGCGGCCGGCTGGAAGCTGGCGCATACGTTCGCGACCTATGCGATCCTGTTCCCGAGCTTCGTGACCGCCTTCACGATCGTCGCCTCGCTCGAGGTGGCCGGCCGCATGCGCGGTGGGACCGGCCTCTTCGGCTGGATCCGCCGGCTGCCGTGGGGCGAGCCGTTCTTCGCCGCGGTCGCGCTCGCCATCCTGACCTTCGTGATCGGCGGCTTCGGCGGCATGGTGAACGCCGCGTACGGCATGAACGCGATGATCCACAACACGGCCTGGGTGCAGGGTCACTTCCACCTCACGGTCGGCACCGCGGTGACGCTCACCTTCATGGGCGCGGCGTACTGGCTGTGGCCGCGCCTGACCGGCAAGCCCCTGCGCCTCGTCCCGCTGGCTCAGGTCCAGCCCTACCTGTGGTTCGTTGGGATGCTGGTCTTCAGCACCGTCAACCACATCACCGGCCTCATGGGGATGCCGCGGCGTGTGTACGACGCGAGCTACGGCGGCCACCCGGCGACCCAGGCGTGGCAGGAGTGGACCGGCCTCTCGGCGCTGGGCGGAGCGATCCTGTTCGTGAGCGCGATGAGCTTCGTGCTGGTGCTGGTCGCGACCGCGCTCGGCCACGGCCGGGCAACCGAGGCGACCTTCGCCTACGCCCAAGCCATCGAGCCGGCCACCACGCGGACGATCTGGGACCGCTTCGGCCTGTGGACGGCGGTCGCGGTGGTTCTCGTGCTCCTCGCGTACGCGGGTCCGATCTGGGACCTGCTCCACCTCACGCGGTTCGGCTCGCCGGGCTTCCCCGTCCCGTAATCGACACGCTTCATCGGATGCGGCGCGCTCTTCCCGGATAGCGGGTGGCGGTGGTGGTCCGCCAAACGGTCGAGCTCAGCGGCAGCGGCCGCGCGAGTCCGACACGACTGTGAGCTCGAAACTCTGCAAGTCAAGTCGGCTGAACGTCCCAGCGGCATCAGACTCTGATTTCACGCCCATCCGTATGGCGTGACACTCGTATAATGCTTGTTCCCTTCTAGGAAGGATCGTCCGGGTATGTGAGAACCTTCCACTGGTCGCCGACCTGGATCACAGACCCGAAGAGACGACCGTCTTCCTCTCTTCGCCCGTCCACGGTGAGATCGACCCGGCTGGTCTCGTGCAGGACGAAGTTCACGTAATCCTGACCCGGGCGATCGAAGCGGACCGCGAGGATCCGCACGTTCCGGCCCCCATACTCCCTTAGCAGCCTTCGCAGCCCACGATACGAGTCCGAGTACTGCAGGATCCAGACGGTGTCAAAGCCGGCGTTGATTGGCGGATGGGCCGCCGGAAAGGCGGGAAACAGAATATCGCGGAACTCCCGCTCGTCGATCATGAGCTCGTCGAGTCGGCTGGTATCACTCTCGGCGAGGCCCCGCTCCACGGTGCGCAACAGGTCCTCGAGGCTTCCCACCGCCCCCCCGAGGACGAGCTCGGAAGGCAGCAGTGGCTCGATCACGTAGCCGCGGCCCGAGGCGTCGGCCCCCTGGGGGGTGCCATTCGCCTGGCCGCCGCAAGCCGCTACCGCGATCAAAGGCACGAGCGCCAGGCCAGCCAGCATCGCACGGCCACCGGCCGCAGGGAGCCAGAGAGAGCGCCGTCGAGCGCGCCCTCCCCGGCCCGGGTGTTCCCCGCGGTCGTGCGTCGCTACTGGGCGTTTACCCAGGCCGACCACGGCGCCGTCCAGTCGGCCGCGTTGAACGCACCCAGATACCTCGCCCCGGCATCGACGATTCCGGGACCCGTCGGCTGTACCGCATTCGCCGCCACCAGAGCCGGCGAGCCGGCCTGTGGCACGAGATTCGGTGTGGTTCCATTGATCGGGTCCGTGAGGTTCACGCTCCCGAAGTTCGGGTCCGCGCACAGGAACGTGGTTCCTCCCGTGAAGGGAGGCGCCGGCGCATAGGCCCCGCTGGTCCGGAAACCGATGTTCTGCGCGGCGCAACCGCTCGCGGCCTGCATCGCGGCCGCCTCAGGTGCGAGCAGCTTGTTCTGGAAGAACAGGATGTTCGAGAGCGCGAGGGCTCCACCGGTCGCTTGCGCCTGCGAGCCGCTGCCGTCAATGACGATTCCGGCGTTCCCGAAGTTCGCGACGATGGCATTCCGTACGACCGGCGCCGAATTGCGCCGGATGAACAAACCGTCGTTTACGTCCCCATTGGCCACCAGCACACCCGCGCCGACCCAGGTGACGTTCCAGAAGTTGGGCGCCGTGATTGGCGTCAGGGCCGATCCGTCCGCGTCGTTGTCGCATTCGAAGCCGCGATTCGCGAGGTCCCGGTCCTGGACTACGACCGCGAACTGCACCGTTCCCACCCAACCGAAGTCGCAATCCAGACCGTCGTCGTCGTTGCCGCTGGAGATCAGGTGGTCGGCATTCGTCGTTCCGCCGAACCACTCGAAGCCGTCATCCGCGATCAGGTGCGCCTGGACGAAATGGATGCCCGTCCCGCTTCCCGTACCCGCCAGCGTGAGACCATTGATCTCGTTGTCGGGAGTGACTTTCACGCCGCCGCACACGATCACCAGGTAGTTGATGTTCCCGCTGTCGTCCGTGGGATTGTCACCGCCGAACGGTCGACTGACACCCTCGGAGAGTCCCACGGCCTGGTTGATGGGCGCGTCACCATGCAGGATGACCCCACCACCTTCGCCGCGGGAGCAAGAGGTCACCTGAGCCGGGGAGAGTGATCCCGCGGTCGCTTCGGTGCCTGGTTGAAACGTGACTGGCGCAGCCGGCGTTCCATTGACAACCAGCCTGCCGCTCGGCTGGTCCCCCGACGCCCGCAGAGTGACGATCGTTCCCTTCGTGTTGATGTCGCTGATCAGCTCCGTTCCTGCGGGGATCGTCAACGTGGCCCCCGGCTGGATCTCGAGGAAACCCGTGATCACGTAGATCGAGTCGGCCGACAGCGTGCGGTTCCCCAGGATGTCCCCGCTGAGAACGACAACCCGGTCATCGGTGGGATTCGGGTCCACAGGACCACTGTTGCCGTCGTTGCACGCAGACAGACCTGCGGCCAACAGAAGAGCGATCGCTACCGTGTGCAGGGGGCGAAAATGCCGTCTCATACTGCTGATTTTCCTTTCGGATGGAGTTGCGGGTGCATCAGAATACGGCGCGTTCTACAATCCGAACGAGGCTTTGAACGAGAACGTGCGCCCCGGGTTGTATCGAAGCGTGATGTCGTCGCCCAACTCGAACTGGACCGGCGAGTCGGTCACGTTGGCCACCGTCGCCTTCAGGTTCACGGTTCCCATCAACAGGTACTCGAGTGTGCAATCCAACGTGTGGCGGGTCGTTTCGTAAATATCATCGTAACCGTTGATCCCTACCTGACTCAGCCGTTCACCGACCCCGTTGTAGAACATCGATGCGGACGTGCCCCCCGACTCCGAGGTCCATGTAAGTCCCGCGTTGATCAGGTAAGGCGACTGGTAGTACATCGGACGCTCGCCGTTGGTGAAGAGTCCTGGCTCGATCACATCCGGCTCTTCGGAGGACGGGTTGCCGAAGAAGACTTCGATCGGCGCGTCCTGCTTGACGTTCGACCTGGCGAAGGTTGCGTTCGTGTTGACCGTGAAGCCCTTGAGGGGTGTCCAGCGTCCCAGGTCGTTCCGAACCTCGATCTCCAGGCCGTAGGTTTGGGCGGAGGGCCCGTTGTAAGGCTCGGGGGTGCCGAAGCTCTTGCCGGCGGTCGGGAGGCGGACGATCTCGATCGGACTGGTGAAGTGCTTGTAGAATCCCCCGAAGGAGAGGATCTCGCCCAGCCGCGGGAACCACGACCAGCGCAGATCGAGATTGTAGATGCCGCCGTTCTCGAGGAACGGATTCCCCAGCGTACTCTCGATGTAATTGTCGTATCGGAACGGAGCTAGCTCTCGAAACTGAGGTCGAACCACCGTCCTCGACCCGGCCAGCCGCAGCGACTGTTCGTCGTTGTATTCCCACTGAAGAGTCAGCGAGGGGAGGGGTTCGACGGTCTCCAGATTGCGCGAAAGCGCGCTGATCTGAGAGCCGGTCCTTGGATCGAAGGTCTCGATCTGCGTGTCGTTGTACTCGACCCGCAGTCCCACCGTCGCGCGGAGGCGGTCGCTCAGACCCACCCCGAGGCTCGCGTACCCCGCCGTCGTCAGCTCGGTCGCGTCGTATTCGTCGTTAGGCTCAGTGACGTCAAGGAACCGGATCTTCCCGGCGGCGATGTTGGCGCTCGTGAACAACTCTTGCGGTAGCAGTGTCCGAACGTCCGTCGTCGCGCTCTCGTAGGCGAACCGGCGTGCCGTGAAATCTCGACTCCGATATCCACCCCGCGTTCCCACGTCAATTGTAGCGCGACGATCGAACAGCTCGAGCTGATGGTCGAGCTTCACTCCGCCCTGAACCATGTGATCCGTCAGGTCGCTAAAGAAGCGGCTATTGTTGCCCGCCTCGTTGAACTGGAAATCCGATCCCTCGCTGACCGCCAGATACGACGTGTTGCGAGTGTCCGGCTCGTCGCGGAGCGCGAGGGCGTAAGCCGCGTCCCACTCCATCTTCGAGTCGTCGAAGATCTTATGCTCGTACGTCGCACGCGTGCTCAGCAGTGACCGCTCGACGAACTGGAAGCGCGTGATACGGGCGATTCCTGACGTCGACTGGTCGAAGGGACCGGCTACGTTCCTCCCTTCGTCTTCGGACGACTGCGTGAAGATCGTCTTGAGCGACAGCCGGCTGGTCGGGGTGACGTTCAGGGAATAGCCACCGATCGCGCCGAGGGAAATCTCGCGCGTCCCCAGATGGGTATCGTAGTCGTACTGCGAGGACCCTTCTTCGAGCGAAGGGTAGAAGTCCTTCTGCAGGCGGGCGTTCGCGATATTTGAGTAGGAAAGCCCCACCATGTACCCGCCTTCCCTTCCGAACCACCCGAGCCGGTCTCCGAATGATAGGGCGAAGGACTTGTTAACGTCTCCGAAGTCCGGGGATTCCGCCGCTGGCGTGAAGCCGCCCTCGAACTCGCTGTGCAAAGCGGCGCGTTCGGCGGCGGTGGCGGTGGCCGGGATTCGGTCCGGGAAGTTCCCGGGGAGGGCCCGGGTACCGTCGTCGAATCCCAACCAGTCGAGACTGCCACCGCTGTACGTCGGCCGATCGAGGTCCCCGAGATTCGAGTTGAACCCGACGCCAGTCGAGAGCGAGAAGAAACCCTCCTCGGGAATGTCCTTCGTCTGAATGTCGACGAGGCCACCCGCGAAGTCCCCAGGGAGATCCGCGGTGTAGGACTTCACCGTGAACAGGCTTTCCACCATCTCGGTGGGGAAGATGTCGAGGGGCAGAACCCGCTTCTCCGGCTCGGGCGTCGGCAGCGAAGCGCCATCGAGCTGGGCGGTCGAGTATCGCTCGCCGAGCCCGCGGACGTACACGTATCTGCCGTCCACGATCGACGTGCTCGATACGCGCTTGATCGCCTCGGCCGCGTTCGATGCCGGAGCCTGTGAAATCTCTTCCGTGCTGATTCCGTTGATCACGTTGGTGGAGCGACGCTGATGGGCCAGCGCGCCGATCACCGAACCGCGCTCCTCCGCGGCACTGATCACGACCTTGATGCCTTCCGCCTGGATCATTTCCGACTCGAGCGCCACGTCCTGGAAGGTCGATATTCCAGTGCCCACCGAGATCCCGGTGACGGTCTTCGAAGCGTATCCGAGGTACTGGACGTCGATGCTGTAGGTGCCCGGCGCAACTTGGAGTCGGTAGTGCCCGTCGACATCGGTCACGGTGCCTTGCTCCGTCACCGTGATCACGACCTGCGCGCCGATCAACGGCTCTCCCGTGGTCGCGTCAAGAACCTTGCCCTGGAGTACCGTCGCCTCCTGGGCGAGAGCGCTGCCGGACACCATGAGGCCGGCGAGGAACGCCAGGAGCGCGACGGTACGTACTCGAAAGCGATTCATGTCTTCCCTGTCTCCTTTGCGAAACCCGGTTCGCGCAGGGGTGTGTGAATGAGTCCTTTGAATACGCCTCAAGGATAGGCGCGAGAGGTTTCCAGTCCGTGAAGGAGATGTGAACGATGTGTGGGGAGGTAGAGGGGCCGCGGAGGTCGAGCAGCTCTAGCGGCGGGGCGTCAGCGGAGGGGCGTCAGGGCTCCGCGGCCCCTGGTACCGACAGGTGACAGATCCCGCACGACTGCGTGCTCTTGTCGGCCACGGGATCGGCATCGAAGTCGGGACCGTGCGGGCTCATTCGCCATTCGTCCTCCGATCGGGCACAGAATGAAAGAGCCCCCGCCAGACGACGGGGACTCTTCGTTGCAGGCCTAGAACGATCGCGGACGTCGAACCGTCCGCTCTAGCTGCCGGGAACCTCGGCCGGCTCTTTGCCGCCCTCCGGCACTTCCTCGCCCGGCGCGGGTGCCGCGGCCTCGAAGGTCCTCAGGTACCGCACGATCGCGAGGATCTCCTCGTGCTACACCTTGTCGGCCATCGGCTTCATCTTGCCGCGCCCTGTCTCGATCACGCTGATCAGGGAGTCATCGGGCGTCGCGGCAAGGAAGACAGGATCCGTGACCGATGTCAGGTTCTCCATCATCCTCACCATCGCCGGTGGTGGAGCGCCGCCCGCTGGACCGTGGCACGTCTTACAGTTGGCGTCGTAGAGGGCTGCTCCGTCCGGTGCTGGCACGGTCTCCTGCGCGGCCGCGGTGGCCGCGAAGATCATTCCCGACGCCGCGATGAGCATCACTGCCTTCATCCATTTCATGGTGGCTCCCTAGTTTAGGAATCTCCATCCGCGTCGAGGCCACGCGGTCAGAGCTGGCATCTGAAGTTTGCATACCCGATATGTACCGTTATGTGCCGTGCGGCCCGGTGCCTTCAATGTCCCCCGTTCACAAGAGAGGCTGGAGCCCCGGGATCAGCTCCATGTTTCAGGGCAGCTTCTCCGGGTTACGGACCTGCCCCGGGAAGGGTGAAGTGACAGATCGCACAGGACTGGTGCTCTTGTCGGCCACGTGATCGGGATCGAAGTCGGGACCGTGCGGGCTCACCCGGAAGCCGGTTTTCGCGCTGTGACAGCGAAGGCACGTCCGTTCCGAATGGCACGCGACGCACGAGTCAAGATTCTGGCGGGCGGCCTGACCGTGGGCCAGCAGCCAGTCCGGCTGGGCGTCATGGAACGCGGCGCCCGTGCGTCCTCCCGCCGCGAACCCGAGGCCCGTGTGGCAGTCGCGACAGAACGCCTCCTGGGAGTGGCAGGCGGCGCATTCCGGCGACTGGCCGTACACGGAGGAGTTAACGGCCGGCTTCGTCTA
>DASQEN010000107.1:0-2361 GCA_035633635.1 Gemmatimonadota bacterium
CTCTCGTCGTGGCTCAAGCTCAGGCCAAGGGCATCACGCTCGAGGACTTCGTC
Source organism: Gemmatimonadota bacterium (assembly GCA_035633635.1). Classification (GTDB taxonomy): domain Bacteria; phylum Gemmatimonadota; class Gemmatimonadetes; order JACCXV01; family JAHWKZ01; genus JAICNR01. The sequence continues at coordinate 54 of DASQEN010000107.1, forward strand.
TACGAGGATCTTCACGTTTCGCCCCTCTTCAACCGGGTCACACTCGAAGGGGTGGAGGCGAAGTTCGACCTGGAACCGAAAGACAACATCCGCCTCCGGTCTTCCATCCGTCTGCAAACGGTCGAGGTCCATTTGAGGCGCTCACTGCGCGCGCGAGGCGACGTGGCGGCACGGGGAATCGAGGTGCGTTTCGATTCCGCGGATTTGCCGCCTTCCCTCCCCTACGGTTATCTATTCGACGCCGAGGCGAGGGTGAGGGATTTGCCCCTGGCGGATCCGCGTCAAGCTTTCGAGGAAGTCCGGTTCGCTTTGAAGGACCTGTTCAAGGAAGGATGGGTGAAGGGGGAGGCGGACTTTTCCGGAAAGGCCCGAGTTACCGTCAATGACGCCGAAACCGTGGCCACGATTTACACCGAGCGCAAGGAGGGGCGTTTCCGGCTCCGGGTCGAGGCGGAAGCGGTCCGGTCCCTGGCCCGTCAGCTCGACCTCGACCTGGCGGAAGAACAGGTCGAGATCGCATCGACCTACCCGCTGCGGATGCCCGTCATCATGCGAATCACCGACCGCGCGCGGGACGTCGCGAGGGATCAGGCCGGGGGTGATTTCTGGCTCGAGGACGCCATGCGCCACGTCTTCTGGAGTTTTCTCCTGACGGAGCGCTTCGGCCCGGAATCCGCCTTGCTGGTGACCGACGCGCAGGAGATGCGGCCCGGCAACACGCCGGACGAGCGCGACATGGACTTTCACAACAACGCCGTGGGCCGCAAGCTTTCGGCCGAGGGACTCGCCTTCGACGCGCTACCCCAACGTGTGCGCACAGATCCCGGAATCATCCGCGACCCCGCAGCGGTCGACGGCTTCCGCGACCGGTTGTTGCGGTGAACGACTGGACGAGCGGGGTAGCTTGCAGGCATTCAATGCCCGGTGGCCGTGGGCCCGGTACGAACGGGGTTCCGAAGCATCTCGGAAGGACGTTCCCCGAACAGCGTGTGATACGCACCGGCGAACCGCCCGAGATCCCACAATCCCAGTCCGAAGCGATGCTGCCGCCGCCTTCGAAGCACTGTGGCCGTGAGGGCCGCAACTGGCGTCGCGGCGGGTGACGTGACCGGGAACTCGATGCGATCGCGAATGCCGTGGAAGGCGTGCTGCAAACAGAGCAGTCGATGAATTGGGAGACTAGGGCGATCGGCCAGGCGACCGTCGACCACGTCAAGCCTGTACCAGTTGGGGGACTACGGTCCGGCCCAGAGGAAGCTCCATGAACTCCACCGCTGCTGATCCGCTTCCCTCCTGGAACGATGGCCGGGCCAAGCAGGCAGTCCTCGCCTTCGTCGCCAGGGTGACGAAAGAAGGATCGCCCGACTTCCTGCCCCCGGCAGAACGCGTTGCCGTGCTCGACAACGACGGCACGCTCTGGCCGGAGCAACCGATCCCGTTCCAGGCAGCGTTCGCCATCGACGAGGTCAAGCGATGCGTCGTCGCCGAGCCCACGCTCGCGTCGGATCCCATGGTGCAAGCGGCCCTGGCCGGCGACCTTGGCAAGCTGCTCGCCGGCGAACACCACGACGGCGTGATGCAGGTCCTGGCCCTCACGCACGCAGGGATGACGACCGACGATTTCAGTACCGCCGTCGAGGCATGGTTGGCCTCGGCCAGGCACCCGCGATTCGGCAGGCGCTACGACGAGCTCACCTACCAGCCGATGCAGGAGCTCCTGCGGCTTCTTCGGGCGAATGGCTTCAAGAATTTCATCGTGTCGGGTGGCGGCGCCGACTTCATGCGTGTGTGGGTGGAGCGCGTCTACGGCATCCCGCCGGAGCAGGTGGTCGGCTCGACGTCGCGAACCACCTTCGAGCTGCGCGACAGCGGACCGGTGCTGACCAAGACCCTCAACCACCTGTTCGTCAACGACAAGCAGGGCAAGCCGGCCGGCATCCATCAGTTCATCGGCCGGCGACCGGTGGTCTGTTGTGGGAACAGCGACGGCGACCACGCGATGTTGCAGTACACCACGATCAACAACCCGCGCCCCAGCTTCGGCCTCATCGTTCACCACACCGACGGTGAACGCGAGTACGCGTATGACGCCGTGTCGAAGAGCACGGGGAAGCTCGTCGAAGCCCTCGAGGAGGCGCCCGAGCGTGGCTGGCTCGTGGTGGACATGAAGCGCGACTGGAACACCATTTTTCGATCCACGTCGTGAACCCAGTGAGGAGTCACTCATGCCGCCCAAGCCTTCCACGTCGCCGGCCATTCTGCACCAGCACAAGATCGCCGATCTTCCTCTCGTGGAGAACCGGGCCAC
>DASQEN010000108.1:0-9953 GCA_035633635.1 Gemmatimonadota bacterium
CTGTACTCATCGCTGGGGATCCTCAGCGTCGCGATCGGCCTCGTGGCTGTGGTGGGCTACTACCCGTGGATTCCCATTGCGCTGACGCTGATCGGTATCGGGTTCCTGTTCTACAGTAGTATCCTTCTCATCTTCGAGGCACGACTAGCGCTGGTCGGTGTGCATGCCGAGATGGATTTCCTCTGGAAACTCGGCCAACAATACCGCCCACCAACGGCTGACCAGGACGAGCCTTGAACTCAGCCCGGTCTCAGCGCTACCCGATGTCGAAGCCCTCGTCGTCAAGCGAGAACGGTACGCTTCGGTCACGGCGCACCGCCCCCCTCGAGGGGCCACGTCCCGCCCAATGCCCGCAGCACCTGAACGATCCACAGGACACGGTTCATGACCGCTTCGCGGCGATCTGCTCGCGCAGACGCTCTTCCTGCTCCCTGAGCTCGGGGGTGAACTCAGCCCCGAAATCCTCCGCCTCGAACACCTGACGGATCTCGACCTCCGTCCCCCCGTCGAAGGGAGCGCGTTTCAGCCACTCGACCGCTTCGTCCAGCGACTTGGCTTCCCACAGCCAGAAGCCGGCGACCAGCTCCTTCGTTTCGGCGAACGGCCCGTCGATCACAGTCCGCTTGTCTCCGGAAAACCGGACGCGCGCGCCCTTCGTGCTGGGGTGGAGCCCCTCGCCCGCGAGCATCACGCCGGCCTTCACCAACTCCTCGTTGTACTTCCCCATCTCGGTCAGAATCTTCTCGTCCGGAAGGGCGCCCCCCTCCGAGTTCTTGTCGGCCTTGACGATCACCATGAATCGCATGGTCAGGATCTCCTTCGGGTTTGGTTTCAGGTTCAGCGCAGGGCCTTCCCCTGCCTCTACCAGTACGACGAACGAGGTTGCGCGAAATCGACACGCCGACCGTTCTTTTTTTAACAAGGCTACTAGCGGTTCTGGCCACCCTCAGGCCTCTCCAGACGACGGACCTCCTTGCGTCGAGGGCGCATCACGGCAAGAATTACCCGGTCCATGACCGAGACTACGTTCAGCCAGGCGCTCGGAAAGCCGCAGCGCTTCGGGGAAACCGCGCGCCGGGACGCGTGGTGGCTCCAGCCGCTCGTCGTCTTCGGAGTGCTCGGCGCGTTCGTCGTCTATGCCACGTGGGCGGCCTTCCAGGGCGAGCACTACGCCTGGGGTCCTTACCTCTCGCCGTTCTATTCTCCGGAGCTCTTCGGTGACTCGCCCCACGCCTGGTTCGGGCCGCAGCCCGGCTGGTATCCCTCATGGCTCCCATGGTCGCCGGCGTTCCTGATCCTGTGGGCGCCGGGTGGGTTTCGGCTCACCTGCTACTACTACAGGGGCGCCTACTACAAAGGATTCTGGGCCGACCCACCGGCCTGCGCGGTTGGCGAGCCACGCTCGTCGTATCGCGGCGAGCGGTCGTTCCCGTTGATCCTCCAGAACGTCCACCGCTGGTTCCTCTACCTCGCGCTCTTGTTCCTCGTCTTTCTATCCTACGATGTCTGGCGCGCGCTCTGGTGGGAGGACCCCGCGACGGGATCGACGACGTTCGGAATCGGGGTCGGGACACTGGTCCTGGCGGTCAACGTAGTATTCCTCGGGGGCTACACGCTGGGCTGCCACTCGCTGCGCCACTTGATCGGGGGGTATCTGGACCGACTGTCCGGAAGACCCGCGCAGCTCACCGCCTACCGCTGCGTCTCGTGCCTCAATCGCCGCCACATGACGTGGGCCTGGTTCTCCCTCGTCTGGGTGGCCTTCTCCGACCTGTACGTGCGCCTCGTGTCGATGGGCGTGTGGACCGACTTCCGGATCCTGTGACGACGCCGCGGCATTGCCGATGAGCGAGCGGGGTGCCAGCTCGTACGACGTGCTCGTGATCGGGGCCGGCGGAGCGGGGCTCCGTGCCGCGATCGCGGCGTCCGGGTCCGGCGCGAAGGTGGGGGTCGTCTGCAAGTCGCTCCTCGGGAAGGCGCACACGGTGATGGCCGAGGGCGGGGTCGCCGCCGCGCTCGCCAATGTCGACGAGCGGGACGGATGGCAGGTCCACTTCGCCGATACGATGCGCGGCGGCCAGTACCTGAACGACTGGCGGATGGCCGAGCTCCACGCGAAGGAAGCGCCGGATCGGGTCCGTGAGCTCGAGGCGTGGGGTGCGCTCTTCGATCGGACCCCCGACGGGAGGATCCTCCAGCGGAATTTCGGTGGCCACGCCTACCCTCGCCTCGCGCACGTGGGCGACCGGACGGGCCTCGAGATGATCCGCACGCTCCAGGACCACGGCATCCACCAGGGGATCGACTTCCACATGGAGGCGACGGTCGTGCGCCTTTTGACCGCCGACGGCCGGGTCGCGGGTGCGTTCGGTTACGATCGGGAGCGTGGGCGGTTCCTCGTCTTCACGGCCGGAGCGGTCGTGCTCGCGACCGGCGGGATTGGCCGCGCGTACGAGATTACGTCCAACTCGTGGGAGTATACCGGGGACGGCCACGCGCTTGCCTACGAGGCGGGCGCGGAGCTCGTCGACATGGAGTTCCTCCAGTTCCATCCGACCGGCATGGTGTGGCCGCCGTCGGTCCGCGGGATCCTCGTCACCGAAGGGGTGCGGGGCGAGGGCGGGATCCTCAAGAACAGCGAGGGGCGGCGCTTCATGTTCGACGACATCCCGCCGCTCTACAAGGACCAGACGGCCGACACGCCCGAGGAGGGATGGCGCTACACGCAAGGGGACAAGGAGGCTCGCCGGCCACCCGAGCTCCTGACACGCGACCACGTGGCGCGGTGCATCGTGCGCGAGGTCCGGGAGGGGCGGGGAAGCCCGCACGGAGGCGTGTACCTCGACATCGCCTGGATCAAGGAAAAGCGCTCGGACGCTGCCGATCACATCAAGCGGAAGCTTCCCAGCATGTACCACCAGTTCAAGGAGCTGGCCGATCTCGACATCACCGAGGAGCCGATGGAGGTGGGTCCGACGACCCACTACGCGATGGGCGGCGTGCGGGTCGAGGCGGAGAGCCAGATGTCGACGGTGGCGGGGCTCTTCGCGGCGGGCGAGGTCGCGGCGGGGCTTCACGGCGCAAACCGCCTGGGTGGAAACTCGCTTTCCGACCTGCTCGTGTTCGGCAAGCGCGCCGGCGACTACGCGGCCGAGTTCGCGCGGGGGAATCCTGCGCCGCCGGTCGACCGCGGCCAGGTCGAGGCTGGCGAGCGGGAAGCGCTCGCGCCCTTCGAGCGCGACTTGGGGGAGGGGCCGTACAGGATCCAGCGCGACCTCCAGACGATGATGCAGGCGAAGGTCGGGATCGTCAGGAATGAGCCCGAGATGAAGGAGGCACTCGTTGCGCTCACGGCACTCGAGGAGCGTGCCCGACGGGTCGGCGTGACCGGCCACCGGGAGTACAACCCGGGGTGGCACACCGCGCTCGACCTCCACAACTTGCTGATCGTGTCCGAGGCGGTGACGCGCGCGGCGCTCGAGCGAGAGGAGAGCCGGGGGGCGCACTTCCGGGAGGACCGCCCGGCGAAGGCCCCGGCGCTCGACAGGACCCGGCTCGTCATCCGCAAGGGGACGAGTGGGATGGAGCTTCGCCGGGAGATCCTCCCCACTATGCCGAGGGAGCTCGAGCAGATCATTAAGGAGAACGCCTGATGGCGACGGCGACCTTCCGCGTGTGGCGCGGCGAACGCGGGGAAGGCGAGTTCCTCGACTATGAGACCGAGGTCTCCGAGGGGATGGTTGTCCTCGACGCCCTGCACGACATCCAGGCCGAGCAGGCGAACGATCTCGCGGTCCGCTGGAACTGCAAGGCAGGGAAGTGCGGCTCCTGCTCTGCGGAGGTCAACGGGATGCCACGGCTCACGTGCATGACGCGCCTCTCTGATCTTTCGCTCGATCGCCCGGTGACGGTCGAGCCGATGAAGGCCTTCCCGCACATCAAGGACCTCGTCACCGACGTGAGCTGGAACTACGAGGTCAAGCGCAGGATCAAGCCGTTCCGCCCGCGCGAGCCCGACCACGCGGACGGGACGTGGCGCATGGACCAGGTCGATGTCGACCGGGTGCAGGAGTTCCGGAAATGTATCGAGTGCTTCCTGTGCCAGGACGTCTGCCACGTGTTGCGCGACCATCACGAGCACGAGCGGTTCGCGGGGCCGCGCCATTACGTCTACGCCGCCGCGCTCGAGATGCACCCGCTCGACGTGGAGGACAGGGTCGACGAGCTGAAGGAGGCACACGGCATCGGCTTCTGCAACATCACGAAGTGCTGCACGAAGGTGTGCCCGGAGTCGATCGCGATCACCGACAACGCGATCATCCCGCTCAAGGAGCGGGTCGTGGATCAGCACTACGATCCGCTGCGGTGGGTCGTGCGCGTATTCCGCAGTGGAAAAGAGTCCCGCGGAGAATCTCGGTGACGGATCTCAAGCCCATCTCACGGAAAGCGATCCACCACGCGCTCGAGAAGGTCGAGCGATACCGGCTCCTCAACGAGCCCGCCGAGTCGGAGTCGATCTGCCGGGACGTGCTGCGCGCGGACCCGGGGAACCCCAGGGCGCTCGTCATGCTGCTCCTCACGCTGACCGATCAGTTTGGCAGCGGCCGCGGCGCCGGGGTGAACGAGGCGAGGGAGGTCGTCGCGCGGTTAGACGGCGAGTACGAGCGCGCCTACTACGAGGGGATCGTGTGCGAGCGACAGGGGAAGGCGCTGCTCCGCGGGCCGGCGGCTGGTTCCGAGGTAGCCAGCCACGGCTGGCTCCAGGAAGCGATGCGCGCATATGAGCGCGCGGAGGCGCTCCGTCCCGCAGGCAACGACGACGCGATCCTCCGTTGGAACGCGTGCGCGCGGCTCCTGCGCGATCGGAAGCTCGGGCCACGCTCGGAAGACGAGGTCGAGCAGCCGATCGAGTAGGTTTTCGGGCGGCGCCACCACCCTCCTGCCTCCAGATCAGCGGGACGAGCCGAACAGCCCATCGATTTCGTCGAACGGAACGGCGCGGCCGAGGCCGGCGAAGGTTCCTCGCTCGGCGATCTCCCTTGCCGCCTGGAGAAAGCCGTTCCAGGCCGCACGGGCCAGCGCGCCGCCCACGCTGATTCGCCGGACCCCCATATCGGTAAGCTCGGCGACGGTGGCGAAGTCGCCGCCGACCAGCACGTTGACGGGCTTGGGCGAGACCGCCTCGACCACCGCCACGATGTCCTCTCTGGTGCGGATGCCCGGGGCGTAGAGGCAATCTGCTCCGGCTTCGGCGTAGGCAGTGAGCCGGCGGATCGTTTCGGCCAGATCCGGACGCCCCACGATGAATCCTTCCGATCGGCCGGTGAGCAGGACACCCGTCCCGCTCTCGTCGATCGCTCGCCGCGCCGCCTGGATTCGTTCGATCGCGAGCCGGGATTCGAAGAGCGGGCTCGCCGGATCGCCCGTGGAGTCTTCGATCGAAAGACCGGCGACCCCGGTACCCGCTGCGAGCGCGACGTTGGCGGCCACCCCGGTCGGCTCGACCGCGAAGCCTCCCTCGAAGTCGGCGTTGACCGGCACGCCGACGCAGCTGGCGATCGACCGGAAATGGGACAGCGCGTCGTCGAGCGGCACCTGGTTGTCGGACCGCCCCATCGACCACGCGAACCCGGAACTCGTAGTCGCGAGCGCCGGAAATCCGAGTTGGGCGAGAACGCGGGCGCTGCCGACGTCCCACGGGTTGGGGATCACGAAGCAGCCCGACTCATGCAGCCTGTGGAACGTGCGAGTGCGATCGATGGCATGGATCATTGCGGCAAGATACTTCTTTCCAGCGCCCGGCCGGCGCCGAAACCGGCCGCCCGGCCCGTCGCCCAGCCCCACAGGAAGTTATAGCCGCCGATCGGCCCGAACGCGTCGAGCATCTCGCCACAGAGGTAGAGACCTGGCCTGAGCCGGCTCTCGAGCGTTCGAGGGTCGACTTCGGAAAGCGCGACCCCGCCACCCGTGACCTCGGCCTTCCTGTACCCCTCGTCGCCGGTCCAGGGGAGTAGGTAGCGCGCGAGGACCTCGACCAGCGCGGCCCGCTCTTCGCGTCGAAGCTCGGCGAGCGCGCGAGCGGGGTCGATGCCCGCCTCCTGGATCAACTGATCCGCGAGCCGCGCGGGGAGATGTCGGCGGACCAGCGGCCCGACCTCACCGCCGCCCCCCTCCTGGAGACGGCGGTTCCATCCCTCCGCGTCGGTCTCGGACCACTGGACGCGGATCTCCTGCGTCCAGCCACCGTCCATGAGGGACAGGACCGCCAGGTGCGAGATGTCGAGGACCGCGGGCCCGCTGTAGCCACGATGCGTGAACAGGAAACCGCCGCGCGTGCTGAACCTGCTCTTCGCGAGCGGGGCTTCGAGTTGTACCTCCAGCGAGACACCGGCCAGGTCCGCGTGGCGCGGGGGATCGGAAACGAGAGGGGTGAGGGCCGGAAACGTCGCGTGGATCGTGTGCCCGAGTCGCTCCACGATCCGTAGCCCCGCGCCATCGCTCCCGCTGGCCGGGACGGAGAGGCCGCCGGTCGCGAGGACCACCGCGGCTGCGTGGATCTCCCCGCCTTCGACGACGATCCGCCAAGGCCGGTCGCCGATCGGCGGCTTGAGACCGGTGACCCGCGTATCGAACGCGATCTCCACGCCGCGTCTGCGGGCGAGGTCGTAGAGCGCGTCGCGGACGTCGCGCGACCGGTTCGACACAGGGAACAGCTTACCGGTCTCCTCCTCGAGCGCGAGCGGGATCCCCAGCGTCTCCTCGAAGAAGCGACGCTGCTCGGCCAGCGGCCACGAGAGCAGGATCTTCTTGAGCGTGTTGGGCGACGACGCGGTGATGAATTGGGAGGGCTGCGCGCGAGAGGGAAGCACGTTGCAGCGGCCGCCGCCGCTGATCACGATCTTGCGGGCTCCGTTGTTCGTGCTCTCGAGCAAGAGCACGTGGCGGCCGCCCTCGGCCGCGAAGATCGCGGCCATCGTACCAGCCGCGCCCGCGCCGACCACCACGATGGGTTCGCCCGGTTTGCCCACGTCGCGAATCTCGGCGGCGGCGGCCTGTTCGAGTAGTATCGCAGGAGAGCAGGATTCCACTCAGCCTTAACCTCAAGCGGGAGCCTTCCATGCGAATGCTCATGCACGTCTCGCTGCCCCCGGAGCCCTTCAACTCCCACGTCCGCGACGGCAGCGCCGGGGAGCGCATCCAGGCCATCCTCGAGGATGCGAAGCCCGAAGCGGTCTACTTCAGCACGATCCACGACAGCCGCGGCGGCGTGATCGTGGTGGATGTCGCCGATCCCTCGGACGTGCCGCGGCTGGCGGAGCCATGGTTCCTGCAATTCGAAGCCGACGTGAACTTCTCGATCGCGATGACGCCCGAGGACCTGGCGCGCGCGGGACTGGAGGAGCTCGGCAAGAAGTGGGGTTGATCACGCGCCTCGCGACCGCCGCCGCGTTCGTTCTCCTCCTGGGCGCGTGCGCCGCGCGGCAGACGGTCCCGCCCGCGGACCCCGCTGCCACGACGATGGTTGCCGATCGGCTCTTCCTCGGTCGCGAGATTCCCGGCGACGGAGTGGTGTCCGATGGGGAGTGGGCCGCCTTCCTCGAAGAGGTGGTGACGCCGCGGTTCCCGGAGGGGCTCACCGTATGGCGCGCCGAGGGACAGTGGCGCGATCCCCAGGGCAATACCGTGCGGGAGCCGGTCATGGTCATCGAGGTGCTCTACCCTCACGGTAGCGAAGCCGATGCGGCGATCGCCGAGATCGCGGAGGAGTACCGTCGCCGCTTCCGACAGGACGCTGTCCTCCGGGTGACCGAGGACGCGCGCGTACGGTTCTTCGAATAGCGGGAAAAGGACGCCATGGTGAGCAGAATCGGAATTCTGGTGCTTTTGTCCATCGCTGGCCCCAGGGCGCTGTGGGCGCAGGTGCCCGAAGATGCCGGCCTGGCGGGGACGTGGACGGGCGCCTGGGGGCGCGCGGCCGACACGCTGGCTGTCACGATGCGCTTCGAGGAGCAGGACGGCGCGTGGATCGGCTCGTTCGATGCGGAGCGGCTGCGGGTCGAGGGGATCCCGTTCCAGGAGGTCGAGGTCGAGCTCCCCGAGGTGATCGTTCGCCTGGTGGGTGACGCGACCACCACCGTCTTCATCGGGCGGGTCGAGAGGGACTCCCTGACCGGCATCCTTCGCGAGGGGGAGGACCTGGGCTGGTTCGCGCTCGTCCGCACCACAGCTCCCGCGCCGTCGCTCAGCGAGGAGGAGGTCCGGTTCCGGAACGGGGAAGTGGAGCTCGCCGGCACGCTGGTCCTGCCACCGGGGTCTGGACCCCACCCGGCGGTCGTCTTCCTGCACGGATCGGGCGCCGAAGGGCGCTGGGCATCGCGGTTCCTTGCCCGACGACTCGCTCACGACGGGATCGCGGCCCTTATCTGGGACAAGCGCGGGGTCGGCGGCTCAGCCGGCTGGTGGCCGGAGGCGAGCTTCGAGGACCTCGCGGCTGACGCGGCCGCGGCCGTCGCATTTGTTCGGACGCGGCCCGAGGTCGATCCGGCCCGGGTCGGTATCCACGGCCACAGCCAGGGGGGAACGATCGCCCCTCTGGCGGCGGTCCGGTCGGGAGCGGATTTCGTCATCGCATCGGCGGCAGCGGGGCTCCCGATGGCGGACGTCGAAGTCTACAGCGTGGGGAACGCGATCGGTCTGGCGTCGCTGCCACCGGAGGAAGCCGCCCTCGCCCGCGCATTCGTGGAGGTGCTCGTCGACGTGGCCTATCGCGGGGCGCCGGCGGCGGAGCTGGAGGCGGTGGCCGAGCGCGCCCGCGGCCACGCCTGGTTTTTCGATCCGCCCGGCCCGGACGATCCCTACTGGCTGTTCTCGCGCCGCATCGCCGATTTCGATCCCCTCGGCTGGTGGGCTCAGATCGAGGTCCCGGTCCTTCTCCTCTACGGATCGGGGGACGAGCGGGTCCCGGTGGAGCCGAGCCGCATGGCGATCGTGGGCGCGATCGAGGCGTTGGGGAAGGCGCAGGTCGAGACGCGGGTCTTCGAGGGCGCGGACCACACGTTCCGTGTCCGCCGGCCGGGAGACGTCTGGCCGCGCACCGTAGATGGCTACCCGGAAGCGCTCCTCGACTGGCTGCGAGACGGATTCCTGGCCGGGGCCGGATTGTAAGATTTCTGATACGCTGTTTCGCGTTGGGCCTTTACACTCGTTTCATCATCCAACGAGGAGGAATGATGGGACTGTTCGATCGAGACAAGAAGGATGAGAAGAAGAAGGATGAGAAGAAGAAGGAGGAGAAGAAGAAAGCAGACTTCTCCAACGTGAAGAGCGGGTCTTCCACCACCGCGAAGCCGGAGACGCCGAGGACGGAGGCCGCCAAGACCTACACGGTCAAGGGCGGCGACTCGCTGTGGAAGATCTCCGAGCAGATGTATGGAAATGGCAACGAGTGGCGCAGGATCTTCGAGGCAAACAAGGATCGCATCAAGGACCCCGACGTGATCCAGCCCGGGTGGGTGCTGAACATTCCCGCTCATGCGGCCACAGAAGGAGGGGGGAGATGAGCCGGGCGAAGCGCGGAACGAGCGTGCTCCTGGCGATCCTGCTGACCGGGACCTTGGCCACGGCCTGCAATCGGGAGGAACCTGTCCCCGCCGAGGATACCGATGTCGCGGTCGAGGAGGCCCCCATGCTGGACGTCACCGACGTCGCGCTAGGCCGCTCGATCGGAGCCGACAAGAGGGTGGTCGAGGATCTCGGAGACTTCGCTCCGATGGACACGATCTACGCGTCGGTGGAGACCTCGGGTACGGGCAGCGGCACGCTCGCCGCGCGCTGGACCTTTGAGGACGGTCAGGTCGTCGACGAGGGCTCTCAGTCGGTAAGCGGCGCTCAAGTGACCGAATTTCACGTATCCAAGCCGGACGGCTGGCCGGCCGGGCACTACGAGGTGGTGA
>DASQEN010000109.1:0-3196 GCA_035633635.1 Gemmatimonadota bacterium
ACAACCGGGCACGGCCGCATCGCGGGTTGGAGCTCTTGACGCCGGAGCCCCGTGTCAGCGTCACTCCAACCAAGCTCGTTCCTCGGTTCAGGACGAGGAAGGTCCTGGGCGGCCTCATCAACGAATACGAGATTGCGGCATGACCGCGCCGGGATCACTGCCGCCGTGGGGAACAAGGGGGCGAAAGTGCTGGTCAGGACCTGTATCAGAGTTTTCGTCCCCTACGGGTCGAGGGACTCGAGACCTGAGCGCCTGAGACTGTTACCTCTTCTTTTTCTTTCTAGCCAGCGCGCTGAAATCGCGCCGGATGTTTAAAAAGAGTTACTCGCCTCGTTCTTCGGCGGGGGCGAAGGGGCTCTCCATCGCGCCTCCAGAGGCGTCGGGGTGGTCGACGAACCACTGCGCCTGCCCGGTCGTGAAGCTGGTCCACTCCGAAGGGACGTTGTCAGCCGGGAAGATGGCGTCGACGGGGCACGCAGGAAGGCAAGCATCGCAATCCACGCACTCCTCGGGGTGGATGAAGAGCTGCTCCTCGCCCTCATAGATGCAGTCGACGGGACATTCGTCCACGCACGACCGGTCCTTGACGCCGATGCAGGGCTCAGCGATGACGTACGTCATGTCTTAAGCCTTCCTCCTAAACACCGTTTCTTCACCTGTTCTATGCGCCGGTAGCTCTCGAGGACCGCGGTTTCCGGAGAGACCTCGGCAAGCCTCTCCATCTCTGCTTCCAGTACCGGTCCGGGGGCCAGGACATGGCGGAGTCGGTCCCCAACCCGAGCCGCGTCTCACATCATGCCGAGCTGAAGCTTGGCGGCTTCGGACATCCTGCTGGGGTCCCAGGGGGGGTACAGCTCGAGCTCGACGTCGATATCCTCGATGCCCGGAACGCTCAGAAGTTTGGTTTCAACGTCGTCCTTGAGGATGTCGCCCATGCCGCAACCCGGGGCGGTGAGCGTGAATTTCACCTCCGCCTTGTTCCCCCCGTCGGGCAATGGCGTGACCAGACAGACAGAGACGAGGCCGAGGTCGACCATGTTGACGGGGATCTCGGGATCGAAGCACATCCTCAACTGATCCCAGACCATCTTCTCGATGTCAACAGGACCTTCCGCCGCCGCGGGCGCTCCGCTCTGTGGCGCCGGCGCGATCTCCTCCCCGACGGCATCGGCGTCCTTGCCCGCGATGCGCAGCATGTCCCCCCTGGCCGTCGTCACGGTGCAGCTGCCGCCGAGCGACTGCACCACCCTGACCTCGGTACCTGCGGGGAGGATGACCCCGTCGCCGCTGGGAATGCGGATCGCCTCGCAATCGCGGCTCAGGGTAGTGGGCTGATGGGTTGTCATCGGTTCGTGCTCGCCTCCGTCTCTTCGGGGTTTACTTCCTCGTCGGAGAACGTGTGCCCGCATCTACAGCTGTGCGTGGCCCTCGGATTCTCGAAACTGAGTTCCACGCCTCCGAACTTCCGGCGCACGGCGAGCCGGAGGCCGTCCAGGTGTGGCAGGCTCTCGCGGCTCGCCACGATCCGGATCCCCTCGCTCTCGAAGAGATGGTCGTCCGGCCGGGCCGGCTCGGGATCGAAGCCCAGGGCGTACCGAAACTTGGTCCTGCTCCCCTCGCAGCCCTCGTTCGTGACGTCCACCCGCAACGCCGTTCCTGCGGGCAAGTCCTCATCGGCCAAGAGACCCCGCACCACCTCGGCCGCATCGCCAGTAAGCGTGATCATGCACTTCCTCCTTCTGTCTGGAAAGAATGCCCCCGGACCATTCGCTTCCTGGCCGGACTTGGGCATCGGCCTCTACGTCTCATGACGGCCACCTTCCTCGGTCGAAACGGTCCCTCTGTTCCCGTCGAGCGCGTCGTGCAGGGCGTGCCACGCGAGGGTTGCGCATTTCACCCGGGCGGGGAACTCGAACACGCCCGAGAAGACGGCGAGCTTTCCGAGCGCCTCTGGGTTGACCGGCGCGTCCGGCGCTCCGGTCACCAGGCCATGGAACCTCTGGAAGAGGACCTCGGCTTCGGCCTTCGTCTTTCCCTTCACGCTGGCGGTCATCATCGAGCCGGAGGCCTTCGAGATCGCGCAGCCCGAGCCCAGAAAGCTGATCTCCCTGATCACGTCGTCGGACAACTGCAGGTAGACGGTCACCCGGTCGCCGCAAAGCGGGTTGTAGCCCTCGGCCGTCCGGTTCGCGCCCTCGAGTTCCCGGAAGTTGCACGGCTTTTCGTTATGGTCCAGGATGACCTGTTGATAGAGTTCGCTCAGCTCAGTCATCGGCCGAACACCCGCTTGACCTTCTCGATCGCTCTGACGAGAGCATCCACTTCCTCCCTCGTGTTGTAGAGGCCGATCGACGCCCTCGCGGTCGCTGGCACCCCGAAGCGCTCCATGACCGGCATGGCGCAGTGGTGGCCGGCGCGGATCGCGATCCCGTCCTGGTCCAGGATCGTGCCGACATCGTGGGCGTGCACCCCGTCGAGGACGAAGGACAGGACAGCCGCCTTCTCCCGTGCGGTACCGATGATCCGCACGCCCTTGATCGCCGAGACCGCCTCCGTCGCGTAGGCGAGCAGCTCCCGTTCGTGCGCGGCGACGAGGTCCAGCCGGACCTTGCTCAGATAGTCGATCGCAGCCCCGAGCCCGATCGCGCCCGCGATGTTGGGGGTCCCGGCCTCGAACTTGTAGGGAAGGACGTTGTAGAGGGTCTTCTCGAAGGTGACCGAGCTGATCATGTCCCCGCCTCCCTGGTAGGGAGGCATGGCATCGAGGAGGCCGGCCTTGCCGTAGAGGACGCCGACGCCGGTCGGGCCGTAGAGCTTGTGGCCCGAAAAGGCATAGAAGTCGCAATCGATCTCCCGTACGTCAACCCTGAGGTGAGGCACGGCTTGGGCCCCGTCGACGAGGACAGGGACGCCGCGCCGGTGCGCGATCTGGATGATCTCGCCGACGGGGTTGATCGTGCCAAGGGCGTTCGACACGTGGGTCACCGCGACGAGCTTGGTCCGGTCGCTGAAGAGCCTCTCGTACTCATCGACGAGTAGCTCCCCGTGGTCATTCATCGGGATGACGCGGAGGTCGGCGCCAACCTGCTCGCGCAGGATCTGCCAGGGAACGATGTTGGAGTGGTGCTCCATCGCGGAGACGATGATGTCGTCGCCCTCCCCGATGAACTTCCTGCCGTAGCTCTGCGCGACGAGG
>DASQEN010000110.1:0-6110 GCA_035633635.1 Gemmatimonadota bacterium
CACGATCGCCTTGCGGATCGGCCGTCCCTGGAGGAGGTCGGGGATCCGTCCGTGCCGCGCGGCCCGGTCCTTGAGGTCCTCGTCGGATAGATCGCGCGGGACCCGCATCTCGTCGCGCACCTTGCCGTTTAGCTGGATCGCGATCGTCACCTCGCCGGTCGCCAGGACCTGCGGATCGAACTCCGGCCAGCCGGCGTCGACGATCGAGGGCTCGCGCCCGATCATAAACCACAGCTCCTCGGCAAGGTGGGGCACGATCGGCGCGGTAAGTCGGACGAGGGTCTCGATGCACTCGCCGAGCAGCGGCTCGTGGACGTCGTGCGCGGGCTCGCCTTCCACCGGCGCGTACTGGTACAGGGCATTGACGAGCTCCATCATTCGCGCGATCGCGGTATTGAACTGCCACCCGGCCAGATCTTCGCCAGCCCCCTTGACTGAGCGGTGGCGGACGAGGCGGAGCTCCTGGGCCGCTTCGGTCGATGGATCGCCCTCGCGCAGCGCGTACCCGTCCGCGAACAGGCCGCGATGCCGCTCCACGATCCGCCAAACCCGCTGCAGCCACGCCGAGATCGCGCGGATCCCCTCGTCCTTCCAGTCGCCGCCTTCGGCCCAGGAGAAGCCGAACATCAGGTAGGCGCGGAACGCGTCGGCCCCGTACTGCGACACATACTCGTCGGGGCTGATCACGTTTCCGCGCGACTTCGACATCTTTGCGCCCGCGTTCGTGATCGTCCCCTGATGGAACAGACGTTGGAACGGCTCGTCGATCGACACGTGGCCGAGATCGCGCATGGCCTTGGTCACGAACCGCGAGTAGAGGAGGTGGAGCACCGCGTGCTCGATCCCGCCCGAGTACTGGAACACGGGGAGCCATCGATCGGCCAGCGTGGGGCTCCATGGCCGGTCGTCGTCATGGGGCGAGAGGTAGCGAAAGTAGTACCACGACGAGTCGACGAACGTGTCCATCGTGTCGGCGTCGCGACGGGCGCGCTGCCCGCAGCGCGGGCAGTCGACCTCGAGGAACGCCGCCGAGCGCTCGAGTGGGCTCTTCCCCGCGCCCAGCGAGAAGTCGACGTCGTAGGGCAGCTCGACCGGCAGGTCCTCCTCGGGCACCGGCACCTCCCCACACTGAGGGCAGTGAATGATCGGGATCGGTGCGCCCCAGTATCGCTGGCGGGAGACGAGCCAGTCGCGGAGTCGGTAGTTGACGGTCTTGTGTCCCTGGCCGGAGTGGGCCAGCTCCGCGATCACCTCGTGGAGCATCTGCTCACTCCGCATTCCCGTATAGGGCCCCGAGTCGACGACTGTGCCGTGACCGGTGTACGCCTGATCCGCGGGCGCGACGGCCGGGTCGACGGACTCGATGACCTTCACGATCGGGAGGTCGAGCGCGCGGGCAAACTCCCAGTCCCGCTGATCGTGCGCCGGGACGCCCTGGATCGCCCCGGTGCCGTAGGTGCCGAGGACGAAGTCGGCGACCCAGATCGGGACGGGCTCACGGGTCAGCGGGTGCACCGCGTGCGCGCCGGTGAACACGCCGGTTTTCTCCTTCTCGGTGGACGTCCGCTCGATCTCGGAGAGACGCCGCGAGCGCGCGAGATAGGCCTCCACCTCTTCGCGACGATCGGGCGCCACGATGGTGCTCAACAGCGCGTGTTCCGGGGCCAGCGCGAGAAACGTGACGCCGTACAGCGTGTCGGGCCGGGTCGTGAACGTACGGACGACAGCGTCTGCCTTCTGCACCTTCCACTCGATCTCGACCCCCTCGGAGCGACCGATCCAGTTTCTCTGGAGGGTCTTCGTCCGCTCCGGCCACTCCAGCCCGTCGAGCGCCTCGAGGAGCTCGTCCGCGTAGTCGGTGATTTTGAAGAACCACTGGGTCAGATCGCGCTTCTCGACCGGCGTCCCGCACCGCTCGCACACGTTGTCGCCCACCACCTGCTCGTTGGCCAGCACGGTCTGGTCTGTCGGACACCACCAGACCGGCGCCTCCCTGCGGTACGCGAGCCCCGCCTCGTAGAGCTTGAGGAACAGCCACTGAGTCCAGCGATAGTAGGCGGGCTCGGAGGTATTCAAGGTCCGGGCCCAGTCCCACATCGCGCCCATCGCCTTGAGCTGCGCGATCATGTTCGCGACGTTCGAGTCCGTCGAGTCCTTGGGGTGGACGCCGGTCCGGACCGCGTAGTTCTCCGCCGGCAGACCGAACGCGTCGAAGCCGAATGGCTCGAACACGTCGTACCCCCGCATCCGCATGTGACGGGCCCACGAGTCCGCCGGGCCGTAGCGGTACCAGTGGCCTACGTGGAGCCGGTCGCCGGAGGGATAGGCGAACATGACGAGGGCATAGCATGGCCTTTCGGCATGCTCGAGGTCGGCGCGGAAGAGGTCCATCTCCTCCCACACCCGCCGCCAGCGCGGCTCGACCTCATGAGGATCGTAGCGGTTCTCGCTCATCGTCGTCGCGGGGGTTGAAACGAGTCGCGGCGGGATCTCGACCCCGCCGCATCCGTGCGATTCATAAGGTAGGCACCACCAGGATGCCGAGCAACAGCGCGTTGACGGCAGGACCGCGGGAAGGTACGGTACGTTCGTTTCGACTTCCATGGAAGGAGGTGCCGGATGTGGAAGATCGGTTTCTGGACCTGGGTTGCGATCTCGGCGATGAGTTGCGCAAGCGCAGGTGGCGGAGCGGTGGGAGCGGTAAACCTCGCGCCTCCCCAGCCGGCGCACGGAGACGACCAGGCGATCGCGTGGCCGTTTACGGTCGTTCACGGCGGCGAGGCGGAGACGCTCGCCGACTTCCATCTGCGGATCGAGGACGGGGGTGTACTGCTCGGCGTCCGGCCCGACCGGGAGAACCCGGACACGGGCGCGCGATTCCAATGGCGCGGCGAGCTGCGAAGCGGCGAGGCCTACTGGATCGGCGATCCCCTCATTCCCGGTGACGGCGTGACGCTCACGCTCCTCGTCCGGCCCGATCCCGGCGTGGAACCGCGGCTCCGGGTCGTCCACTGGCCGACCGACGGCAGGGACAAGCCGGTAGGACCCGAGACGTGCGAGGTCTGGCGCTACGAGACCGGCAACCGGAAGGTCTCGACCGAAGCCTGCTGAAGCCGACCGCTAGAGCTTTCCCTCGCGCTTCCTCCAGGCCTGCCAGCCGAGGTAGTTGAGCAGGGCGAAGGCGGTCGTGGCCGCGGAGAAGATCGACCATGCGAGGTCGCCTTCGGCGATCTCGTGGACGACGCCGAGTCCCCCGAGGCCGAAGAGAATGTCGACGATCCGGTTGGTGGCGTGCTCTTCCACCGCGGCGAGCTTCTCTACGACCTCGTACCCTGCCAGCGCCGCCAGCGTGATCGCTACCGCCCCGAAGAGAGATAGGCCCGCACGGAACAGGAGGGACGACAGGAGGATTCCTGCCAGCAAGTGGACCACCGACCAAAGATCGACGTACTTCCCCTCCCGCCACGGGTCTCCCACCTGCTCTAGATCTCTTCGATCGTGCCGCGATAGACGATCCGGGCGTCCCCCGTCAGACGGGGGTCGGTGGGCAGCGAGGAGGGATCGGGGGACGGTAGGAAGTCGACGACCAGCGGGATCCCCCCGCTTGTCAGAACCGTGACTGGCGGCTCGGTCAAACCCCAGAGATGGGTCAGTATCGCGCTCGCCGTGGCCCCGGTTCCGCACGAGAGCGTCTCGTCCTCGACTCCTTTCTCGTAGGTTCGCATCCGGAGAGTCGAGCGGTCCTGGACCGCCACGAAATTGACGTTCGTGCCGACCGGCTCCCAGTGGTGATGGCGCCGGAGGCGCGGGCCTTCGATGGCCACGTCCAGCGAATCGACGGCGGCCGGGGATTCGAGCAGCCCCACGACGTGCGGGGTCGACGTGTCGAGGAAGCCGACCCGCCGATACGGCCCGGTCGCCAGGTCGGGATAGTCCAGCGTCAGATCGCGGGGCGGCACGAGCCAGAGCGTGACTTCCGGTCGATCGGGCTCCGCGACCCGGGCTCGGAAGGGTCCACTGCCCGTCCGGAACTCCATCTCCTCCCCGGACACCGCGCCGACGAGGCGCGCGAAGCGGGCGATGCACAACGCCGCATTGCCGCACATCGGGGCCTCGCCGCCGTCGGCGTTGTAGTACACCATGCGGAAGTCCGCCTCGGGGTCACAGGCCAGCAGCACGACCGCGTCGGCGCCGACGCCCAGGCCGCGGCGGCAGAGCCTGGCCACGAGCGGGCCGGCCTGGTCCCGCGGAAACCACTCCCCGCGGTCGTCGAAGACCACAAAGTCGTTACCGCCGCCCGACATCTTGGTGAACTCGCGGTTCCTCATCGGGCCCTCTCCGTGGCGCGTCGAGTCTCGCGCTTGAGGCGGCCGGTCAGCTTCCAGAGCCGCATCCGCCAGACCATCCAGATCGCTTCCCAGACGATACGCTTGCTCATCTTACTCGCGCCCACGTTACGGTCGACGAAGACGATCGGCATCTCGTCGACCTTGAACCCGGCGTGCCACGCGCGGAACACGGTTTCGATCTGAAACGCGTACCCGGTGGAGCGGATCGCGTCGATGTCGAGCCGCTCGAGGACCCGCCGATGGTAGCACTTGTACCCGCTCGTCAGGTCGTGGAGCGGCAGCCCGGTGATGATTCGGGCATACCAGTTCGCGAGCCACGAGAGGATGAGTCGCCCCATCGGCCAGTTCACGACCGTCACCCCGCGCATGTAGCGCGATCCGATCACGACGTCGAGCTCGTCGGACAGCGCGAGGAACTCCGGCAGATGTCTCGGATCGTGGGAGAAATCGGCATCCATCTCGAAGACCAGCTCGTAGCCGTGGTCGATCGCCCAGTGGAAGCCTGCGATGTAGGCCGTCCCGAGACCGAGCTTGCCGATCCGGTGAAGCACGTGGACGCGCGCGTCGCTGGCGGCGAGTTCGTCGGCGATCGCGCCCGTGCCGTCGGGCGACCCGTCATCGACGACGAGCACCTCGAGACGGGACTCCTGCGCGAGGATCTGCGGGACGATGGCGGACAGGTTGTCCCGCTCGTTGTAGGTCGGGACGATCACCAGCGCGTCACCCATGAGCGGCCCTCGGGCTGGGGTCGGGAGCCGCAGAGCGGAGATCCGCGAGGCCGTAACGGCCGATGAGCAGGGATACGGGCAGAAGCTCGCAGGCGGTGAGCCACAGTCGGCAGAACACGGCGATCGCGACCGCCATGGACGGCGGAACGTAGGCCGCGAGGAGGAGCGCGTAGAGTCCCTCCCGCACGCCGAGCCCGCCGGGGACGAAGATCGCCAGATAGCCGCCCACGTAGCCGGCGGCCGAGATCCCGATCATGGGCAGGAGCGTGTCGGCCTCGATCGGGGCGACCGCCCGAACGAAGAGCCAGAAGCCGGTTCCAAAGGCGCCCCATGCGAGCAGGTTGGCGGCGAGCAGGACGAGCCGCTCCCCCGCGGGAACGGTCTCGTGGTACTCGCTGCGCCTGACGAGGCGCAGGGCGAGCCGGTAGGCGACATCGAGGATGGGGGTCAGGACGACGACGAGGAGGAGCGCGGCCACCCCGAGGCCGATCGGCCACAGGACGGTGAGCTCGGCGGCGCCCGCCCCCAGCTCCGGCAGCGTGGCCGCGGCGACCACCAGGCCCGCGGCGAGAACGAAGACCTGGGACGTCAGGCTGGCACTGACCGAAAGGACCGGGCTGACGCCCTTGGCCCGCGCGAGGTAGGCGGTTCCGGCCAACTGTAGCAGCTTGCCGGGCACGTAGCGCCCGAGGTTGCCGATGTACCAGATGCGGTGAGCGTCGACCGCGCTCAGCCGTCCTCCGAGCCGGGACAGGATGCGCCGCCAGCAGAGCACGAACCCGCTGTAGGCAGCCAGGACGCAGAGCGTGGCCAGTGCCAGGCGGGGCCAGTCGACCGTCCATGGATGGGCGGACAGCTCCGACCAGTTTCGGAGCAGGTACCAGGCGAGGAACAGGATCACGGCGAGGGCCGCGATCCGCTCCGCCCAGCGCAGCCAAGGGTGCCCGCCGACGGGGCTCGGGTCGCTCACGAGACGGCCGGGGGTCGCTCGGCAGGCGCACGGCGCCGCCACGTCGCGGCCAGGAGCCCGATC
>DASQEN010000111.1:0-7808 GCA_035633635.1 Gemmatimonadota bacterium
TCGAGGCCGAGCGTCTCGCAGATGCGTGCCCGGGAGTCGACCTCGATCCCTGGGAGGAGACCGAGGATCCGTTCGCGGCTGTGGCGAAGCGCCTCGCGGGTCGCGGAACATGGGCGTTCGAGCCCACGACCTCGTATCACGACGCGGCGCGCATCGAGACGGCCGAGGCGGGCGTCCGGTTTGTCGACGGGGCCGAGATGTTTCAGGCGCTCCGGCGGGCCAAGGACGAGGGCGAGATCGCGGCCCTCCGGCGCGCGATCACTGCGGCGTGGCAGGTCCACAACGCGGTCGTGCAGCGCCTGGCCGCCGGTGTCACCGAGAAGGAAGTCGCCGGCTGGATCGCCGACGAGTTCGCGACCCGAGGCTACGACGCGTGGTCGCTGGTCCAGTTCGGCCCCGGCAGCGCGATCCCGCACGGCGACCCGTCCGACCGCGCACTCGAGCGAGGCCAGGCCGTCCTGCTCGACTGGGGGGGATGGGGCGAGGGGGTGAGCGCCGACCTGACCCGCACGACCTGGTGGGACGGACAGTCGCTTCCGCCCGAGGCCGGGCCGGACGAGTTTCGCGGCGTGGCGGAGGTCGTCCGCGAGGCCCAGCGGGCCGCGCTGAAGCTGGCCGGTCCGGGCGCCCTGTGCGGAGACGTGGACGAAGCGGCCCGGAGCGTCATTCGCGCCGCGGGCTATGGTGACCGCTTCACGCACCGGCTGGGGCACGGGCTCGGCCACGAGATCCACGAGCCGCCGTACCTCGTCGCCGGAAGCCGCGTGCCGCTCGCGCCCGGCGACGTGGTGACGGTCGAGCCAGGAGTCTATCTTCCCGGAAAGTTCGGCTTCCGCTGGGAGGACGACGTGCTGATTACCGAGAACGGCATCGAGATGCTGAGCCGCCGGTGAGGACCGCCGCGCTCCTCTTCGGGCTTGTCGCGGCCGTCCTCGGCTGCAACGGATCGGGCTTCGAGGCCGATGGTCCGACCGGGACGCTCGCGGGGCAGATTTCGGTCGGTCCGTTCTGTCCGGTCGAGGTCGAGGGACAGGAATGCCCGCCGCCTCCGGGGATCTACGAGTCGATCCAGGTCCTCGTCTACGCGCAGCTGGGGAATGGAAACCTGCTCGTCGCCGACACGCGGCCGGACGCCACCGGCAACTTCGAGCTGCAGCTCCCTGCCGGATCGTACCGCGTCGCCCTCGAGCACTCGATCGGGATTCCGGGCGGGCCGGATCCGGTTCAGGAAGCGCGCGTCGAGGCCGGCGCGACGACCGCGGTCTCGTTCGACATCGATACCGGCATTCGCTGATTCGTCAGAGGCGCTCTTCGGCGCCGCACACCCACTCGTACGATCCCACCGCCCTCGAGGGCACGAGCGAACCGCGGTACGTGGCTGCGCTGTCGACGTCGGGCGAGGTGTTGCCGGGCGAGCGCGTATAGAGGAGATGGCCGGCCTCGTCGTCAAACACGGTCAGCGAGGAGCTCGAGACGCTCGGCGTCATGATGCTCGAGGTCGACCCGTTCATGTGACCCATGCCGAGCGCGTGGCCGAGCTCGTGCCCCAGCACCGCGCGCCGGATGCCGGCGTTGGACGGTCCCGAGTACCGGACGAACCGGAGCCACACGCTCCCGCTCGAGATCGACCGGTCGCTGGACCAGAACGTGCGCGCGAGGCCGACCGTGCTCGGGGCGCCGTAGCGCGAATCGTCTTCGCTGAAGTGGATCACGATCGTGCCCGGCGTGCCGTCGGGCGGCGGCGACGAGCCGACCGTCACCGAGCCGGCATCGACCATCCCGCCCGTCCACTCCGAGACGAACGCCGCCGCGTCGCCCTGGACCTCGGCGATCCACCGATCGAGCTCGAGGCCGCCGGCGAACGCGTCGGGGCGCGTATCGACGTAGATGCTCGGGGAGGCCATCCAGCGGATCGTGCGCGGCTCGTACTCGCGCGCGATGTCGTCGAAGGCGGCCATGTCGAAGCCCGCCGGGACGATCCGCCACTGGGAATCCCCGCCCCGCGCGAACGTGACCCGCGGGTGGACGTTCGGGCCGGAGAGCGCGAGGTCGCGGAGCGAGCCTGAGGGGTTTCCGGGAACCGCGAACCCGCCCGACGCGTCGGTGGTGACGGTCTCGCCCGCGAACCGGACGCTCACCCCCGCCATCCCGTGCCCGTCGAACTGGTCGACGACCCGGCCCGCGAGCGCGACGCTTCCCTGCGGCGGAGGCGGGGGTGGGGGTGGCGGAGGTGGCGGAGGCGGTGGCGAAGGGGCGGGGACGGTCATCGCGACCGCGACCGAGGCTGGGCCCGCGCCGGATTCGATCGAGAGCGTTTCCGCGTAGGTCCCGGGCGTCAGGCCGGCGCGCTCCGCGAAGACCTGGAGCGATGCGCGCGAGTGCGGCCCGACCGTGCCCGACGTGGGGCTTGGGGTCAGCCAGACCGCGTTGTCGCCGGCCGTCCAAGCGAGCGGCCGGCCGCCGTCGTTGGCGATCGTCACGTCGGCGGACGTGCCGGAGACGCCGAAGTCGACTTGCGCCGGAGCTACCGTGAGCCGTGCCGGCGATGCGACCGTGACCGAGAGACCGACCGTGCGAGTGCCGCCATCGGAGTCGAGCGTCAGCGTGGCCGTGTGCGCGCCGTCTGCGAGCGAGGCGCGATCCGGCGTCACGCGGACGGGGGTCGTCGCGCCTGGCGCGGTCGCACCCGATGACGGGTCGAGACCCGCCCATGCCGGCCCCTGCCACGACCAGGTGAGAGGTGCGCCGCCCGCGTTGGTGAGGTAGACGGTGGCCGAGAGATCCTCGATGCCCAGGGCGAGCGAGGACGGAGAGATCTCCACCATCGGCAGGGCCGGTGGCGGAACCTCCAGGGTCACGTCGACCTCCGGGCCCTCCTCGCCGACCACGAAACGGACCCGACCCGAATGGACGCCGGGCTCGAGACCGGTACGGTTGACCGCGATCCGGACGACGATCGATCCGCCTCCGGCCAGCGTCCCCGCACCCGGGCTCGTGGTCACCCACGCCGCCGTGGCCTCATGCGTCCACGACACCGGACCGGCGCCGGGGTTGCCGAGCACGATCGACGCTTCGGCCGCGACCGCACCCAGAGACAGCGCATTCGCGGAGACCGTGACGGATGGATCGACGGGAGACGTGGGACCCGGCGGCGTGGGATCGGGGAGCCCGGTACCCGGGTCGACCGGAGAGGACGGACCCGCGCAGGACGTCGCCCAGACGATCGCGAACAGGGTGACGGCGCGAACGCGCGGGAGGATCGAGGACACGGTCGTCGTTCTCGTTGCTGGAGAGGAAATCGGGAGCGCCCGTCGGCGCAGACGACAGAGGTTTTGATCGAGCAACCTTCATGCCAGCGACGCGCCTGGCGGGCGAGATGGGTAGGGAATGGGGTCTGGAGGAACCGCGCTTCCGCGATCGTTCGCCCGGGCTTCCACGCGGGGGCCGACCGGACCCGTAACTCTTCGCGATTCGCCACGCTTGACGGGGCCTGGCCCCGCCGGTAGGATGCATCGCCATGCGTGAGATGTTCGACTACGGCGCCTTCTTTACCGGTTGCTGGTGGCTCCGACCACCGGTGGGCGCCGTGTAGCGGACCGCGGAACGATGACGCGCGAGGCGACCCACCTGAGAAGATCAGGTGGGTTTTTTTGTTTCAGGACCGGTCGATGGAGACGACCCGGATGACGACGATGCCGTTCGACCCCAGCCGCGAAATCGCGGCCGATCTCGACACGCCGGTCTCGGCCTTCCTAAAACTGCGGGATCTCGATCCCGTGTTCCTGCTGGAGAGCGTGGCGGGTGGTGAGCGGGTCGGACGCTATTCGTTCATCGGCGTGGGCCGGCGCCACGAGGTGACGCTCGATCAGGACGCGCTGACGATCGATGGGAAGGCGCGACCGGTCGAGGGAGATCCGCTCGTCGCGCTCAAGGAGTGGCTCGCCGGCTCCGGCCTCTCCGCGCCCGCGCTGCGCCGCGCTCCGGCTGGCCTCGTGGGGTACGTAGGGTACGAGGCTGCGGGGTGGTTCGAGCGCCTTCCTCCTCCCGGCGACCCGCCGCTTCCGCTGCCGACCGCAGCGTTCGTCGTGCCGCAGGCGCTGCTCGCGTTCGATCACGTGCGGTCGACGCTGACCTGCCACCCCCTGTCTCCCGACGAGGATGTCGGGCTCGAGCGAGAGATCGAGCGCGCGCTGCGCGAGAACCCGGCGGAGCCACCGCGCCCCGGCGCAAGCAGCGAACCCGCGGAGAACCACTCCCGCGACGACTTCATCCGCGCGGTCGAACGCGCGCAGGAGCACATCCGGGCCGGCGACGCGTTCCAGATCGTCCTGTCGGTGCGGTTCGACGGCGAGAGCGAGGCCGATCCGTTCGCCGTCTATCGGGCGCTCCGGCTCCTCAACCCCTCGCCCTACCTCTACTACGTCCGCGTAGGAGGCGCAGAGATCGTCGGCTCGAGCCCGGAGGCGCTCGCGCGGCTCCAGGGAAGGCGCGCGCTCTTGAGACCCATCGCCGGAACGCGCCCGCGCGGGACGACGGCCGAGGAGGACGGCGCGCTGGCCGCCGAGCTCGCGGCCGATGCGAAGGAGAACGCCGAGCACACGATGCTGGTCGATCTCGCGCGCAACGATCTGGGACGCGTAGCAGCGCCGGGCACGGTCGACGTCACCGCGCTGAAGGAGATCGAGCGCTACTCGCACGTCATGCACCTGGTCAGCACGGTCGAGGGCGTGCTCGCGCTCGATGCCGATCAATTCGATCTCTTTCGCGCGGCGTTCCCCGCCGGAACGGTGACCGGCGCGCCCAAGATCCGGGCGATGGAGATCCTGGCCGAGCTCGAGGCCAGTCCCCGAGGCCCCTACGCGGGCGCGGTCGGGTACTTCGGCGTGGACGGCGGAATGGACCAGGCGATCGCGATCCGGACGATCGTGTTCCACGAGGGACGCTACGCGTTCCAAGCGGGGGCGGGGGTCGTTGCGGATAGCGTGCCTGAGAGGGAACACGCGGAAGTGATGAGCAAAGGTCGCGCGCTCGCGCGGGCGTTGGAGCTCGCGGGGGGAAATCTGTGAGGCAGATCATTCATCATGAGATCGGTTTGAGGTTGGCGGTGTGGGTCGGCGGCCGGCGCTCCGCTCGGGAGCCTCCTCGCTTCGCTGCGGGGTCTCCCTCGACTCCCGCGCCAATGGCCGCTTTCGGGATCGACCCGCGCCGCCCGCATCATGCCGCTCTCGTGGCGCGCAATGCGCCACACCGTTCGCCCCGCGCACTCCACGCCGCAGCCCACGAACCCGACAGGCGGTCTTGGGGGAAGGCGGAGGAGACGGGATCGCTCATGAAGACCCGACCGCGCGCCTCTCACGAACCATGGGATGCGAAACCATGAACCTACGAATCGTCGTCGTCGACAACTACGACTCTTTCACGTGGAACCTCGTTCAGGCCCTATACGGCGATGGGCGCGAGGTGATCGTCAAGCGGAACGACGCGGTCGACGCGGACTCGCTGGAGGAGCTCGCGCCGACCCACGTGGTGATCAGCCCGGGCCCGGGTCGGCCGGAGGACGCGGGCGCGACGTGCGAGATCGTGGAGCGCTGGTCGAAGCGCGTGCCGCTCCTCGGCGTCTGCCTCGGCCATCAGGCGATCGCGCACGTCCACGGCGGCCGGGTCGAGCGCGCGCCGCGGGTCGTCCACGGCCAGGCCTCGCGCGTCTACCACGACGGGCGTGCGCTTTACTCGGGCGTGTCGAACCCGATGCAGGCCGGTCGTTACCACTCCCTGGTCGTCTCGGAGCGGGACCTGCCCTCGGAACTCGAGGTCTCGGCCTACACTTCCGAGGGCGAGATCATGGGGCTTCGCGTGGCCGGAACCCGCACGGAGGGCGTACAATTCCATCCCGAGTCTATCCTGACCGCCGACGGCCCGCGGCTCATCGCCAACTTCCTGAGAGGAACGTCGTGAGCCCCATGCGAGGGATTCGCGGCGCGGTCCAGGCCCCGGCCGACACGGCGGCAGCGATCGACGCGTCGACGCGGGAGCTTCTCCGGGAGATGGTCGACCGGAACCGGATTGGCCCGGAGGACGTGGTCGCGATCTGGTTCACCCAGACGCCGGACCTGAGCGGGGCGCACGCGGCCTCGTCGGCGCGCTCGCTGGGGTGGCGCCACGTCCCCCTACTCGGCGCCCAGGAGGCCCCGGTCGAGGGGCAGATGCCGCGCGTCGTGCGCGCGCTGATGATCGCCGAGCTCGACGTGAACCCGACGTCGGTCCGCCACGTGTATCTCGGCGCGACCCGCGAGCTGCGGGACGACCTGAACGAGACGGGAGCCTGCGAATGATCGTCATCCTCAAACCCGGCGTGTCGCTCAAGGCGATGGGCGAGCTGGTCAAGTTCATCGAGTCGCAGGGCCTGAGGGTCGGCCGCATCGTGCGCGGAGAAGAGCGGACGGTGATCGGTCTGATCGGCGAGGATCGTCACGTGCCCATCGACCGCATCCTCGCGTTCGAGGGCGTTGAGAGCGTGGTCCCGGTCCTCAAGCCGTTCAAGCTCGTCAGCCGCGAGCTCCAGAAGGAGGACACGGTCGTCCGCGGCGAGGGCTTCCGATTCGGCGGCGGCGGGTTCACCGTGATCGCCGGCCCCTGCGCGGTCGAGTCGGCGGACCAGATCCTCGAGATCGCCCGCTTCCTTCGGGACCAGGGCGTCGATGTGCTGCGCGGCGGCGCCTACAAGCCGCGCACCTCCCCGTATTCCTTTCAGGGAATGGAGACCGAAGGGCTGGACCTGCTCGCGCGGGCGCGCGAGGAGACCGGGTTGGCGATCATCACCGAGGTCGTCTCGGCCGAGGACGTCCCTGCGGTGGCGGAGATCGCCGACATCCTGCAGGTCGGCGCCCGGAACATGCAGAACTTCCGGCTCCTCCAGCACGTGGGGCGCACCGACAGGCCGGTGTTCATCAAGCGCGGCCAGAGCGCCACGCTGGAGGAGTTCCTGCTCGCGGCAGAGTACGTGGTCGCGGAGGGGAACCCCAACGTCATCCTGTGCGAGCGCGGCATCCGGACGTTCGAGCGCTACACCCGGAACACGCTCGACATCGCGGCCGTGCCGCTCCTCAAGCTGCTGTCCCACCTGCCCGTCGTCGTCGACCCGTGCCACGCCACCGGCCGGCGCGACCTCGTGCCGCCGCTCGCGCTCGCAGCCCTGGCGGCGGGGGCCGACGGCCTCATGGTCGAGGTCCATCCCGATCCCGAGAACGCGCTCTCCGACGGCCCGCAGAGCCTCACGTTCGAGATGTTCGCCCGCATGAACGAGGACCTGGAACGAGTCCGATCCGCGCTTCGCCCGCACGCCGCGGTGGTGTGAGCG
Source organism: Gemmatimonadota bacterium (assembly GCA_035633635.1). GTDB lineage: Bacteria > Gemmatimonadota > Gemmatimonadetes > JACCXV01 > JAHWKZ01 > JAICNR01. The sequence goes on from DASQEN010000111.1 coordinate 7,358, forward strand.
TGATCCGGCTGGCCCCGCTGGGCCGGATCCGGGCCCGCCTCCGTGTTCCGGGAGACAAGTCGATCTCCCATCGCGCGCTGATCCTGAACGCCGTAGCCGAGGGAAGCGCGATCGTCACCGGCCTCGCGCCCGGCCTCGACGTGCGCTCGACCGCCGCGGCGCTCGCCGCCCTCGGTGCCCGGGTCACGCCGGCATCGAACGGCGCGACGCGGGTGACCGGACCAGCGGCCTGGCAGGCGGACGCCCCCGTCGACTGCGGCAACTCGGGCACGACCGCGCGGCTCCTGCTCGGCGCGCTGGCGCCCCGCGCCCGAGGGGCCGTGGTCCTCGACGGCGACCCGTCGCTCCGATGCCGCCCGATGGCGCGGGTCGCGAACCCGCTGACTGCCATGGGGGCACTGATCGCCGCGAATGGCGAGGCGGAACGGCTCCCACTCGAAGTCCGGGGCCG
>DASQEN010000112.1:0-5778 GCA_035633635.1 Gemmatimonadota bacterium
CGCGATTCCGTCGACTTCGTCCTTCCTTCGTGGGTGCCGGGACAGTACGGTCAGCTCTCCAGCCAGGTACAGGCCGAAAACTTCTCAGTGCGGGACGGTCGTGGTGATCCGGTGGCAACGCGGCGAATCAGCGGCACGCGCTGGCGCCTCTATCCGGAGGACGCCCAGTATCTGAGCGTGGCATATCAGATCATGCCCGATCCGCCCTCGGAGCCGCTACCGTTCCGCACGCGGATCGACCTGCATGCCGGGTACGCGCTCGGGGCGGGCCTGTTCGGCTTCCTCGAAGGCTTCGAGTCGCGCCCGGTAAGGATATCGTTCGACCTCCCGAACGGCTGGCGGGCGAGCGCGCCCCTCCAGGGAGAGGGCCTGAGCCGCTTCTCGGCGCCCGACTACGGCGACGTGCCCGGCACGCCGTTCGTCGTAGGCGACCGGTTTCGCGACTACAAGCTCTTCCAGCGCGGCCGCTCCCACCAGGTGACCGTGCAAGGGGCCTCCGCAGACTTTTCGCCCGACTCCCTGCTGACGCTCGTCGACGAGACGATCCGCCTGGGCACCGACTTCTACGGCGAGCCCGGCTACGAGCGCTACATGTTCGCGATCCACTTCGTTCCCCCCGACGTCGCCGGAATCGGCGGCACCGGGCACGCGTCGGGGGCGGCGATCTTCCTCCCCGAGATGGCAAGCGCCAAGGTGCGCGAGGCCGGCATGGAAACCATGCTGCTCCATCAGTACCTGCACGCCTGGCTTCCCGGGTCGTTCGGCCCGGAAGAGCTTGTCCGGCCGGACTGGTCGCGCGCCCCCCGGGTGCCCGACCTGTGGCTGGTCGAGGGCGTCGCGGAGTACTACGCGCGCCTGCTTCCGGTGCGGCGGACCGGGGGATCCTCGCGCACCCGGTTCTACGACCAGATGGGCGCGCTGGTCACACTGTGGCGGGAGCTCGGCGGCAGCGACGAGATCGAGCCATCCCCGCTCGTCGACTCGGTGGTGAGAGGACGGGACGACCGCGCGATGGGCCGGCTGGTCGCCGGCGGCGCGCTGACCGCGTTCCTGATGGACCTCGCGATTCGCGACGAGACCCGTGGCCTCCGCGGCCTCGACCAGCTTCTCTACTACCTCCAGAAGTCGACCCCACCGAGCGGCCACCGGGGCGCCGATGTCTGGAGCGGGGCGGCGGCGGCGCTGGACATTCCGCCGTCCACGCTGTCGGTCCTGGCCGGGAGCGGGCAAGTCTCGATCGAGGCCGGGTTGGCGCGGGCCGGCCTGCGGCTGGTCGAGCGCGCGGACCGTCGGCGCACGCTCGGCGCGCGGCTCCAGGCCGATCCCGGCCGCGCCTTCGTGGTCGCCTCGGTGGACGCGGGAGGGACGGCGGCGTCGGCCGGCCTGCGGATCGGCGACCGGATTCTGGAGATCAACGAAACCCCGATCGCGCCCGACGAAGTCGTCGCGACCCGCTACGCGCTCGACACATACATTGCGGGAGCCCGCCCCGGATCGCCGATCCAGTTCGCGATCGAGCGTGACGGCGTGCCGCGGGAAGCGCGGGGCGAGGTCAGGGAGAGCCGCGTCCGACACGCGGAGATCCAGGAGATCCCATCGCCCTCGACCCGGGCCCTCCTCGTGCGCGCATCGCTCTTCCAGCCCTCCCAAGCAGTGCCGAGCCGTTAACCGTCAATACTGCCAGTTGATGCCGCCCTCCAGTCTAAACAGCGATTCGTCGGCAATCTGGAAGCGAACCTCGCCGAACCACCCCCACCACCGCTGGACCGGCACGTCGACCCCGCCCGCGAGCAGGAGCGCGATCTCGGTCGAGTCGTCGTCGCGTCCGGGGCGGTCGTAGTTGACATGGCTGACGCCCAGCCCAGCGCCCGCGTAGGGCTCGATACGGGAGCGCGCGGGATCGATGGGGAACAGATAGTGCAGCTCGCCGGCGAGCATGAACGAGAGCGCGTCGTCGCCGACCCCCAGGGTCGCGAACGGCTGGAGCCGAACGTTCTCCGCCAGCCGTCCCATGTCCACCTGCCCGCCGATCAGCAGCTGGGTCAGATCGTCGTCGAGCGAGGCCCCCGCGCGTACGCCGTAGGCCATGACCCGCAGATCCTGGGATCGGGCGCTGGAGGGGAGACAGGGGAACAGGCCGGCGATCAGCAGAAACGGTACGAGAGCTCGAGCCATGGGACCTCCATACGGGGGTTGCGGCCGTCGTAGTCGATGCCGGATGGGAAAGCATGATACACGGACTTCGCCGACTTGTGCCCAGCTCGGCGTCATCCTTACCTTTGGGCGTCCCACTTTCCCATCCCGGAGCCGCACCGTCCACCAGGTCAAGGAGGAGTCTTGAACGATCAGAATGCACCGCATGTGCCCCCGCCTCCGCCAGGGCAGAGGCCGCCGGCGGCGAGCCAGTCCTCGACCGGGCTCGACCCGAAGCTGGCCGGCCTGCTGTGCTATATCCTGGGGATCATCACCGGCCTCATCTTCTTCCTCATCGAGAAGAGCAACGACGTGGTTCGCTTCCATGCCGCACAGTCGATCGTGTTCAGCGGCTCGGTGATCGTGTTGTGGATCGTGCTCATGATTCTGGGACTGATCCTCACGTCGATCTCCTGGACGCTCGGGAACCTGTACGGGTTGCTGACGCTCCTCGTTTGGCTGGGGCTTTTCGTCGTCTGGGTCGTGCTGCTGATCAAGGGGTACTCGGGCACGAAATGGAAGCTCCCGGTGCTCGGCGACCTGGCCGAGCGGATGGCGTCGGGCCAGCGGACGCTGTGATCGCGGCGTTCTGAACCCGGTCTCCGTCATTCGCAAGAAGCGGGACGGCGGCTCACTCTCCAGCGAGGAGTGGGCCGCTTTTTTTTCCGGCTACTTGAGCGGCGAGGTGTCCGACTACCACGTGTCCGCCCTTCTGATGGCCGTGTTCTTCCAGGGGATGGATCCCGAGGAGACGCGCGCTCTCACCCGCATCATGATCGACTCCGGCGAGACGTGGTCATGGGAGGGGGTCGACGGGCCGGTCGCGGACAAGCACTCGACCGGCGGCGTCGGGGACAAGGTGTCGATCCCGCTCGCGCCGCTGGTCGCCGCCTGCGGGGTCAAGGTGCCGATGGTCTCCGGGCGCGGCCTCGGCCACACCGGCGGCACGCTCGATAAGCTGGAGTCGATCCCGGGCTACCGTGTCGACCTCTCACGCGCGGACTTCGAGCGCCTACTGCGCGATGTCGGGTACGGGATGGGGGGGCAGACGGGCACGTTCGCCCCGCTCGACCGAGAGGTCTACGCGCTCCGGGACGTGACCGCCACGGTCGAGTCGATCCCGCTCATCACCGCCAGCATCATGTCGAAGAAGATCGCCGAGGGGGTCTCGGCCCTCGTATCCGACGTGAAGTGGGGCGACGGCGCATTCATCCGGGCGTACGAGGACGCGGAGCTCCTGGCGCGCGGGTTGATCGAGATCGGCGCTGAGTTCGGAGTTCGCGTGGAGGCGCTCATGACGCGGATGGACGTGCCGCTGGGCCGCACGGTCGGTCACGCGCTCGAGATCAAGGAGTCGATCGCGCTTCTGCGAGGCGAGGAGGCCGACGAGCGGCTCCTGGAGGTCGTGACGTCGCTGGCCGGGCGCATGCTCATCCTGACCGGTCTGGAGAAGGGTGAGGCGGAGGCGACGCACCGGGTCGAGGAGGCGCTCTCGAGCGGCCGGGCACTGGAGCTGTTCCGCGACAACGTCGAAGCGCAGGGTGGCGACCCGCGGGTGACCGACGACCCATCGCTTCTGCCGTCTGCACCGGTTCGGCGCGAGATCCAAGCGCCGGCCGACGGCTGGCTGGCGGGGCTTCCAGCCCGCGAGGTGGGCTACGCGCTGATCGAGATCGGCGGCGGCCGCCGGGTCAAGGGAGCCGAGATCGACCGCGCGGTCGGGTTCGAGCTCGTGCGCCGGCCCGGCGAGGAGGTCACCGAAGGAGACGCGTGGTGTGTGGTCCACGCGCGCAAGGAGGACGACGCCACCGCCGCGGCGGAGAGGCTCGCGGCCCTGGCGGTCTGGTCCGCCGAGCCCGTCGAGTTGCCCCCCGTCGTCACAAAGCGGATTGCGGAAGGCCGCTGAAGAAACGCTTCCCGCTCCTTGTATTCAGACGAAACCTTCTCTGATGTAGAGCATCAAGCGCGCCCACGGTACGCCTTGAACCAAAAGAATCAGGAAAAAAGCCGTCACGTAGGCCCACCGCCATCCAGGACGTGACTCTGGCACCTGAGCGACCCCTATCGCAGCAAGAAGCCATCCGAAACCCAGGATGGGGGCGAAGGCGAAGGTCACCAAGCAAAACCCGAGGAGAAGGACATTTCGGACAAGCATCGACCACTTGCCCGAGGGCAGAAGAAAGGCCAGCGCCAGCAAGCCCTCGATGAACAGTGTGCTCCAGGTGAAGAAGGTCGCCAGGCGAGTCAGGGTGCGGGGTTCCTGCCAGACGGGGGGTGGTGGGGCATCATCGACTGTGCTTGGAGTTGGCAACAAGTAAGCACGAGCTTGCGCGATAGCATCCGAAGAAAGACCCGCGAAGAGCTCCGTCTTTTCCTCGAATCTTGGGTCGCCCAGAAGTGCGACGCGGTAGAATCGTCCGTCCACGTAATCGGGAGACAGCACCCCCTTCCAGAGAGTCGCCCAGAGGAAGACAAAAGCCACCAGCCATCGGGCGGACACGGCCAGCGATTGGTTCGGGCGGCTAAGGCAGAGCGCGAGGAAGATCGACAAGACCCAGTACGCGAGGAGGTAGTGGTGGTTATCTTCCAAAGGCCAAAATCGGATCAGTCTGGCTCCGGTAACCAACGATAGGCCCAGCCAAACAAACGGTGTTCGAAGGATCCGGGGAAAGAGCAGGGCGAGCCCAGCCAGCAACGTCACGGGCACCCGTAAATACCACGCGGGCTGGAAGTTCACCACGAGAAGAAGAGCTGTGAGCTGGAGTGGCAGCACAGCTCCTGAAACCGCATCAAGCGAGCGCGGTCGAAAGAGGGACGTCACGGACCTTGCCGGGGAGCACCGAGGTCAATGGTTCGCTCGCGCAGAAGTTCGAGCCGAGGTGCGAGTGACTCGACCTCGTAGTCCGTTCGCCAGACCTGGATCTGGACACGCGAGACCTGGTACCCTCGATTGCGCTCGATCCGAGCGATGGCTCGGCCCAGGTCCGTCAGGTAGTGGTCTGAGGGGAGCACCGCAGCTCGCCGGGCTCTAAAGAGAAGCTTATTGGACACCGTGACCTCCCTCTGCCCGTCTATGCTGGAAACCAGAACTCGAATCGGACGTGCTCCCCACTCTCCTCGATCGCTCGTCGGGAATATCCCGAGATCGTTCGTCGAAAACATGCCAAACCCGCCGCCCTTCCAGGGAGTGAGGCTTGCCGTGCGTGTCAGAAAGATCTGAACGGACGCGACGAGACACAGGATGGCCACGGGGACGAACGGCACCAGGCCTCGCACCGAGAATTGCTGAGGGTCGGTGATGGTATCCTCCGCTGTAGCAGTGAAAGGGTTATTCCGCCTTCTCGGGCGGCAAGACCCAAGCTCAAGATAGTTGAGTCCGTAAAGTTGTGTAAATCGGCCTGAAGGCAAACGGCCATCGCCTTCCGGTTGGGTTGGAGGTGTTCGCCAAGAACGCCACCCCTGCCGGAGAAGTACCGCCGGCGGTTACGGTCGACGAACCCGCTCGAGCGGCTCATCGAAGAAGGACGCCGCCGCGAGCGGGTGATCCGCATCTTCCCCAACGAACGCAGTGCCTGGCGGCTGATG
>DASQEN010000113.1:0-7804 GCA_035633635.1 Gemmatimonadota bacterium
GATCGGATCGATCAGCGCGCGCTTCCGCTCAACGAGACCTTCACCTACACCAACACCGGCACCGGGGTGACGGCCTACATCATCGACACCGGCATCCGGTTCTCGCATAGCGACTTCGCCGGGCGCGCGGTCAGCGGCTACGACGCGATCGACGGCGGCTCAGCCGACGACTGCCACGGCCACGGGACGCACGTCGCCGGCACGGTCGGCGGGTCGACGTGGGGCGTCGCGAAGAACGTCAAGCTCGTGGCCGTGCGGGTGCTCGACTGCCAAGGCTCGGGAACCTGGAGCGGCGTGATCGCCGGTATCGACTGGGTCACGGGGGAGCACAAAGCCGTTGATCCCGCCGTGGCGAACATGTCCCTCGGCGGGGGCGGGAACACGTCCGTCGACACCGCGGTGAAGAACTCGATCGCCGACGGGGTGAGCTACGCGATCGCGGCGGGGAACGGCAACATCGTCGGCATCGCGCAGGACGCCTGCAGGTCCTCACCGGCGCGCGTGGCGGAGGCGATGACGATCGGCGCGACGGACAAGACCGACAAGAAGGCGTCCTGGTCCAACTACGGAAACTGCGTGGACTGGTTCGCTCCCGGGGTGAGCATCACCTCAGCGTGGAATACGAGCGACACCGCGACGAACATCATCAGCGGGACTTCGATGGCGACCCCGCACACGGCTGGCGTGGCCGCGCTGTACCTGCAGACACACGGGGGCGCATCGCCCCAGACGGTGCGGGACGCGCTCTACGCCAACACGACGAAGAACGTCGTCACCTCCTCGAAGACGACGAACAAACACCTGCTGTTCACGAACTACTGAGACCCCAGATCGTCGCCCTCAGGGGCCGTAGCGGTGCTCTTTAAGCCGTTGGACGCGTCGCCATCACGAAGGGGAACGAGGTGGGAAGATGAATCGCTCAACCGTCTTTACCGTTGCAGCGCTAGTAACCGTGGCCGGGCTCGTGGGCTTCGCGGCCTGCTCTGACACCCAGCCCACGGAGCCGCTCCTACAAGATGGGATTGGGGACATGCTGGCCGCTCACTCTCCGGCGCACCTGGGTGCCTCAGGGATGGCTTCCCTGGCGTCCACGCCAACCTACACTGAGCTGGACGGCGCCTCTGCCTCTGAGACCGCGGGATCCCTAAAGCTCGCGGTTGATGCGGGCGGGGACATCGCTCGCCACTCCGACAACTTCATTCGCTCCGTGGCCGTCTTCGGCTACGCCTGGGCGGACTTGGCGACAGGGCAGGCCCTAGTCGCCGTGATTCACCCGGTGATCGGCCGGGACTCAAGGCAGAATCCCGACGGCTGGCACACGCACTCGGTGGAACTAACCGGGGGAACAGCGAGCTCCGACTTCTGCATCGTGAGCATCGGGCGATCCCAGGGCGGCATCGCCATCCACGACGATACCCTGCGGGTGAACACATCCCGGCAGTGGGCAGGGATTTCGGCTGCTGACCTTGACGTGGCCGCTGCATTCGTCGTACAGGTGGACGCCGGCTGCACCACAACGGGCCTAGGCGTTGCCGTCCTGGATGCGGAGACTCTGTAGCACCTTAGCACCCAGGTCGCCCTTAACAACATGACGTATATCGTCTTATCGTAGTGGGCGCAGAAGGATTCGACATCCTGCTTGTAAGGCTCGACCGATCCTCACCAGCGCGTTTCCCTCTTAGCCCGCCGATCAGCGCCAGCCCGCAACAGCCAAAAGCGGCACCTTTTGGCACCACGATTGGCACCACGCCGGGAGCGTCGTTCAGATGCCGGTAGGATGCCCCAGGAAGACTGTTCTTGTAGGGGAGGCGAGTTTGAGGGTTCACGCGCGCCGTAAGGCGGGGTGCTGCAAGTAGCAGGCTAATTACCGGGTCAGGCAGGATTTTACGGTTTATCTAGCTGCAGAGCCCCGCTAATCACCACCGGGCGGTCCTTTCTCCAAAGTCGAGCAGGACGACGCAGGGAGTCTCCGTCAGGGAGCCCGAGTCCCCTCGCTCCGGAGGACGAGCACCGAATCGTCATCGCTCGTCGGGTAATGGGCCACCACGGTGCCCACCAACCGGTCCCCTTCCAGCCGGTACACGCTGTTGGTCGTCACCATGATTCCATCTCGTCGAATGCTCTCGTACGGACCCTCGACGACGAGGATGCTGTCGCCGGATATCGTAACGACGCCTTCGACGGGATCACGGTCGGCAAGAAGAAGCATCCACCCGTCGGCCGTCACCTGGATCTGCGAGTTCGTTACCGCCGTGGTGTCCCCGGATTCCGGGACGTACCGCATGTTCCAGGTCCCGGCAATGTCCGCGAGGGAGATCGTAGGAGCGGCCGCGACGGTGTCGGCCGGCAGCTCAGTGGCTTCTTCGGCTGGCTCGCTCTCGCAGCCGAGCAAAAGCAAACCGCCCGCGAGAACGAGGCACCGTCTCATCGTTTGCTGCACAACGGATCTCCTGGCTGGGGGGCGATCGTCGAGGACGGTCCCTACTGGCGCGTCTTAGGGTACATCTCCCGTATGTCGGTTGGCTACTGTTCGTCGATCTACGATCGTTGGGATCCGAGCATCGCCCGCACATACCGATCCCCGCCGGTCGAGACCCCTCTCAATGGTCGGGTGATGGCCTCCCCTCCACGGAACTCGTGCTTTCTTGAGGGTTGAGCGGAGCGCGCAAAACGAGCGTTTACAGAGGGGAAAGGGTGTGGGCGCACCTGGATTCGAACCAGGGACCCCCTGCTTGTAAGGCAGGTGCTCTACACCGCTGAGCTATGCGCCCACAGCTATAATATTACGGCCTAGCAATGACTTAGGCCGTCAAGCTATTCCATATCCTCCATCGGTGTGCGGGTTTCTTGTGCGGTTTCTTCATGAGGTAGGTTGAGATCTGCAGGTGGCTCAGGCAACGCCTGATGAAACAGTCGGCGGAAGATCTCCTCATCAAACAGTCTTGCTGAAAGTACATCCTCCATGGGTAGTAACACCCTCAGATCAGTTGAGTCCGTAGAGTTGTGTAAATCGGCCTGAAGGCAAACGGCCATCGCCTTCCGGTTAGGTTGGAGGTGTTCGCCAAGAACGCCACAACCCGAGCCCGGAGGAGACGATGGCCGCGGTCGAACTTACCCTGACGAACGAGCAATTCCAAGCCTTGCTGACGGGAGAACGGGGGCTGGGGGCGGTGCTGCAAGCGGTCTTGAACCGAGTGCTCGAGGCCGAGATGACGGAGCACCTGGGAGCGGCGCCGCATGAGCGGACGTCGAGCCGCCGCGGGGTTCGCAACGGCTACTACGAACGCGATCTGACGTTGCGTGTGGGTACGATCGAGCTGCGGGTGCCGCGCGATCGGGAGGGGACGTTTCGGACGGAACTGTTCGAGCGCTACCAGCGGAACGAGCGGGCGCTGGTGTTGGCCTTGATGGAGATGGTGGTCAACGGGGTCTCGACGCGCAAGGTGAAGCGGATTACCGAGCGGCTGTGCGGCCACGCGTTCAGTCGCTCGACGGTAAGCGAACTGGCGGCGGGGCTGGACGCCGAGGTCGAGGCGTGGAACGAGCGGCCGTTGTCGGGGACGACGTACCCGTTCGTGTGGGCCGACGCGATGGGGATCAAGGTCCGGCGCGAGGGCTCGGTGCGGGCAACCAGCATCCTGCTGATCACCGCCGTCAACGCCGCCGGGCAGCGGGAGATCCTGGGGCTGCGGGTCGCCGACAGTGAGAGCGAGGCGAGCTGGCTGGGAGACGTTCCGCTGGCTCAAGGAGCGCGGCTTGGCCGACGTGGAGATCGTGATCAGTGACGATCACCACGGCTTGGTAGCGGCGCTGCGGCGCGCGTTCCAGGGGGTGATCTGGCAGCGCTGCCAGGTGCACTTCCTCAAGAACGTGCTCGACGCCACGCCGACGCGACAGCAGGCGGCGATCGATCGCGCTCTGAAGCGGATCCTCGAAGCCAGCGGTCCGGAGGCGGCGCGGGCGGCGTTCGCCCAGCTGGCGGCCGAGTTCGGCGGGCGGGCGGATCACGCGCTGGAGATCCTGGAGGTCGGACTCGAAGACGCCATCGCCGTGCTCCACCTGCCGGAGAAGTACCGCCGGCGGTTACGGTCGACGAACCCGCTCGAGCGGCTCATCGAAGAAGGACGCCGCCGCGAGCGGGTGATCCGCATCTTCCCCAACGAACGCAGTGCCTGGCGGCTGATGGGCGCCTTGTTCGCCGAGCAGCACGAGGAGTGGATCAGCGGACGCCGATACTTCGACATGACCGAGTACTTCGACTGGAAGGCGGCCCAGAGCCGCGACGATCAGGAGCAAAAGGCAGCCTGACCTCTAACCGGCGGAAGGCGAGTTACACACAAATCCGGACTTGACCCTCAGATCATCAAGGCTGTAGTTCTTGATGGCCGGATCTTTACCTTCCTGGATCGCGGCTAGGAGAGGCGCATAGTTTCGTTTTAGCCTGAGATCCCTATTGTCTTTGTCGCGGTATCCGCTCTGCGTTGGAAGAATCGAGAAATACTGCTTTTCTCCTGACCGCCAGGGTTTTTTTAGCCCAGGGGCTCGCTGGACATCGCCTTGACAACCGGCACGCCGCCTGTCGACGAGCCATGGGTGGTCGAGAACGTCGTCCCCGTAATCGCGGGGATCGAGTGAAGGCGCCGATGGTCCGCGGCGGTGTTGGCCGCGAAGCACATAGAGGAGCTGTGGTTGGAGAAGGAAGGGTGATCGATCGGGGCCCGCAAGCAGACCGCGGATCACCTCCCGTACCGGAGGGCCGACGTGCGCGGGGGTCCCGCGTGCGCTGGCGTCGGTTTGGCACCTTCTCCGGCCAGCCGCGTCGGCTCGCCGCCTCGCTACTGCCGCCTGGGTCTTCCTCCTCCTCGCCGGCTGCGGATCACCCAGTGAGCGGCGGGACGAGCCATCGACCCTCACCGTCCTCGAGCCGGGCGACGAGAGCAGCCTCTGGAGCTACCCGTCGCGGTTCCTCCTCTTTCTCCCGCTGGTGGCCGGGAACGAGGCGGGCGAGCTGGAGGGCCGATAGGCCCGGAGCTGGGAGCACTCGCCGGACTACAGGAGCTGGACCGTCCATCTCCGGACGGACGTCCGGTGGCACGACGGGGTCCCGGTCACGGCCCACGACGTCGCCTTCACCCTGGAGCTCCATCGCCGCACCGAGCTGCAAGGGGCCCGGGTCTACTCGGTCGCGGTCCTGGACGACAGCACCTACACGACGGGAGCGGTGGAGGCAAGGGGAGTTCGACGCCGCGATCGTGACGAGCGTCACCGGCGAGCGCGGGAACGCCAGGCTCTTCGGCAAGAACTCTCTGCTGGGCTACGCGAACCCGAGAGTGGCCGAGCTCCTCGAGCGTGCAGCGGCGAGCATGAACCCTGAGGAGCGGGACCGCATCTACCGCGAGCTGTGGCCGATCTTCCAGGAGGAGCTTCCCATGACCCCCCTCTACCCGGCGCGGTGGACGCACGTCGTGCACCGTCGCGTCCGCGGGCTCAGCTCGCCGTTCCGGGCCGATCCGCTCTGGTACGCCGAGGAGCTGTGGCTGGAGGAGGAAGGGCCGCGTCCTCCTCGCCCGCTTGGACGAGCGGGACTACATCATCCGGGGCTGACCCGGAGCAACCATGGCACTGTTACCCATGTTGCCGGTTTACTTCGTTACCCCTGTTCCCGGTTGCTCAGCGACGCAATCTCTACTTAGGGACGCTCGGGGCGCCCGAACCGCCCCAGCCTCGCGACCCGGGAGGAGGGTTTAGCGCGTACGCACCGCCACCGGCACCATGAGATGCTCATACGGGGTATCCGGCCACATGACGAACGGGCGCGCCGGGTTGCTCGCGTCGCGCAGGTGGCCTCGCAGCATGCCGCGTGTATTCAGAATCATCAGGGCCGGACCGGTCGTCACCCCTGGCGTGTCAGGCGCCGGCGCAGCATGGGGGTCGGCGTTGCTCTGGGTCCAGCTCCCCTGGAGCATATAGGCGACCCCGATGGGGAGGTCGGCGGGCGGTGTCTGCTTCGTCATCCAGGCCTGCGCCCAGGCAAGTCCCGCGCGGTCGAAGCACATCGGAACGTTACCCGGAGCGGCTGGATCATCGGGGAAGCAGGTGAACTCGCCCGAGCCCTGGCGTAGCGTGCGCATCTGCCCCCGCTCGCCGACCGCGATCACGGTCGCCTCGCGGGCAACGGCTTCCGGGGCTGCGGACGTCGCGTTGCGTATCAGCGCGGCGTCACTCCCCGGCGCCTCCGCCGTTCGCAGGCCGCCTGACGGCGCGGCACGCCCACACGCAAGGGCGCAGATGACGACCAGAGCGGGGAGGTGCGGCTGACTCCAGGAGCGCATTGGGACCTCCTTTCGAGAGGAGACGAGAGAGTCCATCCGGCGGATTCTAGCGCTCGACGCGCTCTTCCACGGGTCGGTACCTCAGCCGGCAATATAAGCCAGTGACTGGCTAACGTTTGCGATAACCGGCGCACAAACGGCAAGCGAAGCGCCGCTGTTTGTGCGTCCGGTTCATCGCGGGGTTCGGCGTCATGATCCAGACGGCGGTATTCTCGGGAGACCGAACATGACTCGACCAGCGCGCGGCAAGGATCTTTGCTTCCACCCCACCCCTCAAGCCAAGCGCATGCTCTGGCAGTAGCGACGCCAGCGGGCGTTCCTATTGGCCGGAGATCACGTTGTGCGCCGGACTGACCACGGGCTGCCCAGCGTCGATGCCAACGGACTTCAAGATCGGCATTAACGTCTGACCATGTCGCTCGAAGGACTGCTGGGAATCCCATACTTCAACTACCTTGAGAGCCCCGCCGGAGTCATAAAAGCAGTGTCTGGTGATCCCCTTGACTCAGGTAGCCCCTATATCTTGTGGGTCCGCCGTCGAGACGGCCGGACACGGGAACGGCGAACATGTTTCACCAGGGCTCCATACGGCGCCGGGGCGACCTGCACGGCCTGCTGAACGAGACGGAAAAAGAGCTTCCCTCGGTGCCGAGAGCGCCGGCGGTTGAACCGGAATGTGAATTCGTCGAGGTAGTAATCGAGATGCGCGAGGCTGACCGCTCCTTGATGGGTCCCGAGGATCCACCGTTTCAGGAGCGACACGACGAGATGGACGTGCGGCAGCAGGTCCGCCGGCGACTCCGGGCTGTCGGCGAGAAACGTGATCTTGTGTCGATACCCGGCCGCGTCGAGCCGGTCGTATCCGAGCCACCCATCGGTGTGGACGATCGTACCCGGGTCGATCGCCTCCGTGACAAACGCCTCGAGGCTGTCGGCCGATGCATCCCGGATCCGTCGCAGCCGGACGCGGCCCAGGCGCCGGGGGGCGTACTCCACGGCGACGACCACCAACGCTTTCTTGCGCGTGCCGCGGCCCCGGACGCCTTCTTCCACGCCGCCCAGGTAGGTCTCGTCGACTTCGACCCGGCCGCTGAGCCGATCCCGGTCCGGGCGCACCATCGCGCGCCGCAGTTTGTGCAGCCACACCCACGCCGTCTCGTAACTCCCCAAACCCAGGGCGGCCTGGACCGCCCGCGCGCTGCTGCCCGCCTTCGGGTTCGTCACCGCCCAAATCGCCCGGAACCAGACCGAGAGGGGCTTGTGCGTATCCTGAAAGATGGTCCCGGCCGTCACCGACGTCTGCACGTCGCAGCCCGCACACTGAAACAGCGCGGTCCGAACGGGCCAGGCTTTCGACCCGCCGCACCGGGGACAGCGAAATCCTCCCGGCCAGCGCAGACGGATCAGATAGGTGCGGCATGCTTCCTCGGTGCGGAAACGGGCTTCAAATTCCGCCACCGTGCGGGGATAAT
>DASQEN010000114.1:0-3917 GCA_035633635.1 Gemmatimonadota bacterium
GAGATCGGCATCGATCTCCTTCAGCGTGCGCGCAGTATCGCGATACAGCTGGAAATAGTCGGACCGCGTGCCGCTCCAGAACTGGTCGAGGTTCGGCTCGTTCCAGACCTCGAAGAACCAGCCGCGCACCTCCGCGCGTCCATAGCGTTCGATCCAATGATCGGCGAGCCGGCGGATCAGGGCGCACCATGCATCCATGTCACACGGTGGAGTCACGTTGCCGCGGTAGCGGAAGACGGTGCGATCACCCGACGCGATTGCGGTAGGCATGAAGCCGAGCTCGACGAACGGACGCACGTCCATGTCGAGCAGCGCATCGCAGATGACGTCGACGTTGTGAAACGAGTGGAGCAGAGCGCCATGCTGGCGGATCAGGGTCCCGACCTCGTCGGAAAGAATGCCGTGAAATCGGACTCGACGAAAGCCGAGCTCTTCCCGCGCCCTGCGGAGCTGGGCCTGCCAGTCCGCGCGCAAGGCGAGCAGCGCCCGGCCGCTCCCGACCGTGTGCTCCCAGACGTGGGGGAGAGGCGTCCTCTCGCCGGCGGGGTCGACGCGGAAGTGAGCTACCAAGAAGCCACCATAAGCGCGGCCAGTGTAACCGCCTCCTCCCCGAACGTTCAACCGGACCCGAGTTGACTGCGGGTCACGTAGGTCCGGTAGAATAGCGTGCGGACTGGCCTCGTGACGATGAGGGGTTAAGCTTCCCTGATACACACGCGCTCGGCCGAGCGCCAACCATGAGGAGGATGGAAATGGAAATCAACTGGAGACGTGACGCCGACGCGGCCATCGAGGCCGCCGCCGCTGGAAGCCAGCCGGTCCTGCTCGACTTCAGCGCCGCGCCCATGTGAGCTGGCTGCGCTCAGCTGGATGCTGAGGTGTACAGCGACGAAAAGGTGTCGAGGATGATCACGGAGAACTTCCTGCCCGTCCGCGTCCACGTCCGCGAGGAGGCGGAGGACTTTCGCCGGTTGAGCGAGCGGTTCGGAGCCCAATGGACGCCTACGATCCTCATGCTGGACCCTTCGGGGATGGAGCGGCATCGCGTCGAAGGCTTTCTACCCGTCGAGGATTTCATGGGACAATTGGGCCTCGGCCTGGGGCGGATCCACTTCTCCGCCGGCCGCTTCGAGGAGGCTGAGAGGCAGTTCCGTGAGGTCGTGACCCGGCACCCTAACAGCGACGCCGCTCCGGAGGGGCTCTACTGGGCCGGTGTCTCCAGATACAAGCGGACGAACGAGAGCACGGCGCTCGAAGACACCGCTCGCGCGTTCCAAGAGTCCTACGCGGATACTCCGTGGGCCAAGAAGGCGTCGGTGTGGACCAAGAAGTCCACTTGACACCTTCGCTCTCCAAGGCATATTTCCGACGCTTCTCGAACAGCCAGATCGCCCCGCCGACGAGCGGGCGCTCCACCACCATCGACGACCGCGTCCACGTTCACCCAGCCCCGGTGACGGCATGCCGATGAAAGCGTCTGGTTGGCGACGGTCGCTCCTGCCGATCCTCGTCGTCGTGGTGGCCGTTCTGATCGTCGTGGCGGCCGCGGCGTGCGAGAAGCCCCAGTGGAAAGCCCAGATCGTGCGGGACAAGAGTCCCGCGCAGCCCGTCCAGTTCATGCACGACGTTCACGTCGGCATCGAAAGCATCCCCTGCGCGTACTGTCACTACTCGACAAACGTCTCCGAAGAAGCCGGAATCCCTCCCGTTGGCACGTGCATGGGGTGCCACCGCTTCGTAGCGGGGACGACCGACGCGTTCAAGACGGAGATCCAGAAGCTGGTGGGTTTCGCGGCCGACTCCCAGCCGGTACCGTGGAACCGTGTGTACAGCGTGCCGTCGTTCGTCCAATTCACTCACAAGCCGCATGTCCGGGCCGGTGTCACGTGCACGGAGTGTCACGGGGACGTGGCCCGAATGGTCCAGGTCTCCCGCGTCACCCCGCTCACGATGGGCTGGTGCGTGAAGTGCCATCGCGACCGGGGCGCGCCGGACGACTGCGCCACCTGCCACTACTGAGGACAGGCTGAAGACCTGATGGAAAGACGGGACTTCCTCAAGCTGATCGGGATCACCGGCGTCGGGGCCGCCACCGCCTGCGACGCCAAGGTCGGCCCTCAATCGCTCATCCCGTACGTGGTGCCTCCCGAGAACATCACGCCGGGGATTCCCACCTGGTTCGCCTCCACCTGTCGGGAATGTCCAGCCGGCTGCGGTACGCACGTCAAGACGCGGGAGGGACGGGTCATCAAGCTGGAGGGCAACCCGCAAAGTCCGGTCAACCGCGGCAAGCTCTGCGCGCGCGGACAGGCCGCCCATCAGAACCTCTACGACCCCGATCGCCTGAAGGGACCCAAGCGACTGGTCGACGGCGATTATGTCGACTTGCCGTGGGACCGGGCGACCTCGGCCCTCGCCGCCGAGCTCGGCAGGTTGCGTGGGGAGGCGGGTGGCGAGCTCGGGGCGGTCGTCCTTCTGACCGGCCTCCAGACCGGCACCCGGGAGCGGCTCTACGACGAGTGGGCACAGGCGATGGGCGCTCGCCGCGTCGTCTTCGAGCCGTTCGCCTACGAGCCGCTGGTGGAGGCGAACCGCCGCGTGTTCGGGGAATCGGTCCTGCCGTCCTACGACATCGAAGGCGCGGAGTTCGTGATCTCGTTCGGAGCCGAGTTCCTCGAGACCTGGATCTCGCCGGTTCGCTACGCGGTGGACTGGTCCCGGATGCACGCGTTCCGCGGCGACGCGGCGGTCGAGAAGGGCATCTTCGTTGCGGTGGAGCCGCGGCTGTCGATGACCGCCTCGAACGCCGACGAGTGGGTGTCGGTCAAGCCCGGAACCGAGTACCTGGTCGCTCTGGCGATGGCGAACGTCCTCGGCGCGGGCGGCGAGGCCTCCGAGTGGACTCCCCAGCGGGCCGGCGAAGCGACGGGCGTCGAGCCGGCCACGATCGACCGGCTAGCGCGCCAGTTCGGCGCGAAGCGCAGCCTCGCTCTCCCGGGCGGAATCTCGACGTTCCACCCCAAGGCCACGGCCGCTGCCGTGGCGGTCAACCTGCTGAACCGCGCCGGCGGCGCGGTCGGCGACACCGTGCGGTTGTCGACTCCCGTGACCGGTGCGGTGGAGGGGTCCTATCGCGCGATGGTCGATCTGGTCACCGAGATGAAGACCGGCGTCGTCAAGGCGCTGCTCGTGGCCGAGACCAACCCGGTCTACTCGCTCCCACCGGGGCTGGGATTCGCCGAAGCGCTGCGCCAGGTGCCGCTCCGAGTTTCGTTCAACCCGGTGTTCGACGAGACCGCGGCCTGGTGCCAGTGGCTCCTGCCCGACCACACGCCGCTCGAGTCCTGGGGCGACTGGGTCCCCGAGCAGGGTGTGGTCAGCATCCAGCAGCCGGCCATGCGGCCGGTCTTCAACACCCGCTCGACGCCCGACCTCCTGCTCGACACGTGGCGGGCGGTCGGCGGGGGAGAGGCCGGCGCCGCGGCGCCGGAGGGTTCGTGGTTCGACTATCTGAAGGACGCCTGGAGCGATCGGGCGCCGGACGAACGGGCCTGGGCGGAGATCCTCCGCACCGGCGGGATCTGGGCGGGCGCGTCGGTGGCGCCGCCTTCGGGACAGCCCTCGGACGGCGCGAACACGGGGCAGGCGGGCGTCGGGGCTGCGGCGACCGGCGAGGCCGGTGGCGGGGAGGCGGCCGATTTCGCGCCGCCCGAGTACGAGGGGCCGTCGGGTGAGGGCACGTTCGCGCTCGTCGTCTTCCCGCAGCTTGCGCTGTACGATGGCCGGAACGCGAACCGGCCGTGGCTCCAGGAGCTGCCCGATCCGGCCACCTCGGTAGCGTGGCAGGCCTGGGCCGAGCTCCATCCCGAGACCGCCGATGAGCTCGGTCTCGTCGACGGTGACATGATCTCGATCGA
>DASQEN010000115.1:0-11801 GCA_035633635.1 Gemmatimonadota bacterium
AATCGATCGTTCAGATCGATGTCGTCCCAGGCGTCAGGGATGATCCACGGCTTGAGACAGGTCGCCGCGTTGGTGCTCCCGACCGCCGCGGCGGCGCGAGCCGCCACGTCCACCTCATCCACGCCGAACACTCGCGCGAACCAGGTCGTCATCGCGTTGCCGCGACTCGCCGCGCGCCGCACGGTCACGCCGACCGTCATCGCGTTCACGTCGACTTCGACGTCCTCGTCGAGCAGGTCGACCGGGACACCCTGTACGTCGTTCTCCGCGCCGAATTCGATCGAGATCGACCGAGCGCGCTCCTCGTCGGGGGCGACGAGCAGCGAGCCGGCGCCGGCCAGCGCGGCGGAATCGGCCGCGCGTTGCGCTTCGGCGCGGGCGTTGTAGAGCATCCCCACGTCGATCGCCAGGGCCGCCATCCCCATGAGGGCCGCCATCATCAGCGAGACGAGCACGATCGTTGCTCCGCGCTCGTTCCGCAGCGGATCGAGAATCCGGGATCTCATCAGAACTCCGCCACCGTCTTCTCGGCTCCGTTGTAAGTGATGACCCGCTGTGACGAGGAGGTGCTCCTGGAACCGGACGCGACGCGGCGCGCGGGCTCCGGCTGCGCGCCTCGAACGAGGCCGCCGACCCTTGAGCCGTCCGTCCGGATGCTCTTCTGGTCGAGCGTGCCCCGCAGCGCGAGCTGGATCTGACCCTGGGTCGCCGCAAGCGTCAGGTCCTCGGCCTCCTCCGGCGACACGAGCAGGGTGATCACGGGAACCGTCTGAGGCTTGCCCTGAGCGTCCGGCTGGGTCGTCTGCCCCGCCGCGATGGCCTCCACGTTCTGCAGGATCACGCGCGTGACCGCGTCTTCCCGATCGCCGCCCACGTCGAAGGTGGCCAGGACGTCGACGCGCGTTCCCGGCAGGACAAACCCTGCGACACCGATCACCTCGTCGACCTTGACGCTCACCGCGCGCATCCCGTCGGGGATCACGACCGGCAGCCCGCCTCCTTGACCTCGCTGCGCCAGCTTGGCCTCGAGGAACGGCTCGTCCGCGCTGACGTGCGCGACGATTGCACGTCCAAGGACGGCCGACTCGTCGCTCGCGTATGCCGCTGGAGCCAGATCCGCCGGCCATGCGACGACCTTGACGTCGAGCGGCTGCAGGATCGTCCCGGCGGTGAGGTCCCGGGCCGCGACCACGACCGGCCGGGTCTGGCTCGTCTCCGCGGCCACGGATTCCATGGGCGTGCGCAGATACTCCAGGACCACGAAGCCGGCGCCGGCCCCGAAGAGGAGCGCGAGGCCCAGTACGATGATCATTTGCTTGCGTTGCATTGGTGTCCTCCTTTGTGAAGCCTCATTCGTTCCTCATCGTGGCGGACGAGGTCAACGTCAACGTCCCCCCGATCTCTCCGTCTCCATTCAACAAGTCGATCACCGGCCCGAGAAAGGAGAAGGTGTACGGGTAGCTCACCTCGATTGTCGTCGCGGTTCCCGGCAACCCGCCCATTCCGGTGACCGTGACACTCGCCTGGCCCGGATCGAGCGCGGCGGCCGTCAGGCGGTCGTCGATCACGTCATCGACGCCCGTTCCCGTGCTGGTCCGGATCACGGCCAGGCGAGCGGCCTCCCGCGCCGTGTGGGTCACGGTCTGCCGCACGTTCCACGCACGGCCGAACTCGAAAATCCCGATCACGATCGCCATCAGGACCGGCAGCACGATCGCCAGCTCGGCCAGCGACTGACCCCTGTCCCCCCGCAAGCGGTTGGATGCGTTGGATGGAAGACCAGGGCTCACGTCGACCTCTTTATAATTCGGTTCAGCCACTGAACGGCAGCAGGCCCACGACGCCCTCGTAGAACGCCGCGATCCGCTGACCGAGCAGAGAGAGGACTCCGATGACGACGAGGGCGATCAGAGCGGACAGGATGGCGTACTCGGCGAGATCCTGACCGGAGTCTTCTAGGCGAGCGGGGTCGCCGTCCCCGAAGTTCTGAGACAACGGTGGATGGGATTCCTTCAAACGGCTCTCTCCTTCCTGAAACATCAGGACAACGGGAGCCCATCCTACCCGATACAGCCGGGGTACTTCCCGGTAATGGAAAGGCGCTTCCGAAATCGTGGAAGCGCAGGTGAACGGGGACTGTGTGCGTTCCCGCGCGTTCACTATCAAGGTTGTCGCGAGCTTCCCAGCGAATCTCAGATTGGTTTCAGAGTGCAGAAAAAAGCGGCTCAGCCCTCGGCGTCTCCTGCCGCGCGAAGGCGCACGTGCATGGCGGTCCCCCCGCCCTCCCGGCGCTCCCAGTCGATCGTCCCACCCCACGACTCCACGATCCGCCGGGTGATCGCCAGACCGAGCCCGGTCCCGCGCGTCTTGGTCGAGAACGAGGGCTCGAACAGGCGCTCCAGCCCTTCGGAAGGCAGGCCGCTTCCGTCGTCGAGAACCGACACCAGAGCCCAGCCCGGCTCGCGCTCCCAGTCCAGCCACACTTCGATCTCTCCCGCACCCCGCCCGATAACGGACTCGCGCGCGTTCTGGAGCAGGTTGACCAGCACGCGCCGGAATCCCTCGGGGTCTCCGATCAGCGGGCGGGGCTCACCGTACGTTTCTAAGCGGTATTCGATTCCCTCCTCACCCGGCGCGTAGAGCGCGACGGTCTCGCGCGCCGCCTCGAGAGCGTCGAACGGGCCGCGGCCCGCGGGGTCCGGAGCCCCGAACCGGGCGAAGTTCCCCGCGATCCGCTCCAGCCGCTCGATCTCGGCCAAGACCAGCTCGAGGTTCGCGTGGAAGACGCGCTCGAAATCCGGCGCGCGGTCCTCCACGACCCGCTCGAGGTGTTGCAGCGAAAGCTTCATCGGGGTCAGCGGGTTCTTGATCTCGTGGGCGACCTGCCGCGCCATCTCGCCCCACGCCAACACGCGCTGCGACTGCACGTTTGCGGTAATGTCCTCGAAGGCGACGACGATCCCCGCGGCGGCTCCTTCGGCGTCGGCAAGCCGGGTGGCGACGAGGTGGTAGTGCCGCTCCTCGCCCCCCTGGCGCAGGACCAGGTCGCGGTCCCCCCGGCGAGCGCGCGCCCGCTGCTTCTCTACTTCGCGCCAGAAGGCGGCCGCCGCGCCGTCGGAGCGCACCAGCTCTTCCACCGTGCGATCGACGACGGCTTCCGGTGCCTGGTCAAGGAGGTCCGCGGCCCGATCGTTGATCAGCCGCACCCGGCCGGCGGCGTCCAGCGCAACCACCCCCGCTCCTACCGCCGACAGGATCGCCTGCACGCGGGACTTCTCCCGCTCCAACGCACGCTGGCTCCCGTCCAGCCGCTCGCCCATCGCGTTGAACGATCGCTGCAGCCGGCCGAACTCGTCCTGCCGGTTGGGCGGCGGCAGCCGATACCCCAGATGGCCCGCCGCGATCTGACGCGTGCCCCGCTCGAGGGCGGACAGGGGGCGTGTCATCGCCCGAGCCAGCCACCAGCCTACGACGAGCAGGAACCCGATCGAGAACGCCGAGAGAAGGAATACGCCTTCCCCCAGCCGCTGGAGGTCGACCCGCACCCGGTCCTCGCGGATCAAAAGCGGGGTGGCCAGCGAGTAGCCGGGAGGCGCCTCGGCCTGGTCGAGCATGCTGTAGGCGACCAGGAACGAACGGTCCCCGAGCGAGGTCTCGTCGAACACGACGGGCTGCCGCACCTCGAACAGGTCCACGTACACGTCGCCCGGCATACGGTCGGCGAACAGCTGGGACGCGAAGATCTCCGGGCGGCTCGATGCCACCGTGCGGCCGCGCCAGTGCAGGATGAGGTCCTGCTGGAGGATCCCCGCAATCCCGCGCAGGCGCGCGTCCAGCGCGGGTGTCGTCCCCTGGGTGAGCGCCGCATCCCCGACCAGCAGCCCGCTGGCCGCGGTCAGCGCGTCGGCGGCCGCCGTGCGGGCGCCCTCCTCGAGCTCTGCGCGAGTGGCTCGGTAGCCCAGGACGGCGTACAGCGCGAGCGGGACGGCAGCGACGGCTAGGAATGCCAGAAGGAGCTGGACACGGAACGATCGCAGCGGATTCCGGGTGCGGAACCCCACCCGCCAGCGGACTCTTGCCCGCGCGTCGCCGAGCCGATCCAGCGCACCCAACGCGAGCCCGACCAGCGCTCCGACGAGAACGAACACGGCGTAGCCGCGCGCACCCGGGAGGAGTGGGTCGAGCGGCATCGCCAGCTGAGCGCTGGCATCGTCCCCGCCCCGGACCGACGTGAGGAGCGTCCTCGGCGGAGCGCGCTCGCCGGCAGGCAGGAGCTCGTAGCCGGGGAGGTCACCCCCTCCCGGCGTGGCGAGCAGGTCGGTCAGCAGGAAGGCCGGGCCCGTGGGCCGGCGCAGCTCGAGGGCCTCGGTCGTCATCGCGACCACGGTCCCGATCCTTCCCTCGGGGCCGGCCACGGGGACGACCGCCCAGCGCGCGCCGGTCGTCCCGGCCGATCCCTCGACCGCGATCTGTGCGGGACCCACCGCGTCGGCGTACCGCCGGGCCCTCGAGGTCAGGTCCTCGGCGGTCAAGGCGAACTGGCTGATCAGCGATCCCGTGGAGTCGAAGACGTAGAGCGCCGTCGCGAAGTCGAGGTCGCGCAGCGGGCTCCGGCTCCACACGGCCAGCGCGCCGTCCGGGTCCCGATCGACGATCGTTTCCGCGACAAGCGAGTTGCCCTGCAGGTACTCGACTGTGCGGGCCATCGTGTACTGAAGCCACTGACTCGACGACTGCCCGATCCGCTCGGCGCGCTCGACCAGGAGCTCGTGGGCAGCCTGCACCCGCGCGTGCGCAGCAAGCGGCAATGTGATGAGCGCGGCGACCGCGGTCGCGACCAGCGCCACGCGAAGGCTCTGACTTCCATGCCGTCCTCCGCCGGCGGCGGTCGCATGGACGAGCCAGGCGCCAGCCACCGCGGCCGCAGCGAGCGGCGCCAGGAGGGCGACGCGCTCCCCCGCCAGAGCCGCCTCGGGCATCCGCCAGGCGGCGGCCGCGATCCCGATGGCCCCCACACCTGCGGCCCCCGCCACCCAACCGGGCCCGGCCGGCGCACCCCAGAGCTTGAGGCCCGCGGCGATCGCGATCACGATTGCGGCCAGGAGGAGCGCGAATGCCAGGATGACCATGAGGAAGGGGGGCGAGAAGAGGATCGTCGGGCTGAAGAAGACCGGTGGGCTCATGCTCGCCATCGCTCCTTCGAGCCCCTCGACCTCGGCGCGGAGCACGACCACCCCGGAGACCAGAGCGGCCGCGGCGGCGAGCGCCACCCACGGCCACCGCATGCTTCGTCCACGGTCGGGAAGGAGCCCGATCGTGGTGACACAGAAGAATGCCACGAACGCTGCGGTCAGCGCGAAGTCCCCTGCGGAGCGGCCGATCGGGCCGAGGCGCGCGGCGGCGAAGGCGAGCGGGCTGAACCAGGTTCCCGGGAAGAAGAGGGCGAGGATCCGCGACTCGACCAGGAACAGCCACAATCCCGCCAGGATCGCCGCCTGCCCCCCGATCGCGAGCGCCCAGCCGATCGAGCCGCCAGCGCCCCGACGCGCGATCGCGGCCTGCCTCGCCGCCTGCCATGCGCCCGCCAGCGACCACGCCAACGGCCACGCGAGGAGGAGCGCGAGCACGCGCACCACGTCGGCGCGGCGGCTCTCCAGGTAGCGGTCGATCAGGAACCGCTCGGAGTGGACCTCTGCCAGGACGACCCCTTCCGGACCCGCCACGTACGAGGCCGGCTCGACGGAACGGCGGTTCTCGAATCCGGGCGGCACGACATGGAACGCGAGGTCGTGGATGTCCTGGAGCCGGGCCACGAGGAGGTCATCCTCTGCCACCTCGCGCCGGAGCGGCGACTCCGCCGCCCAGAGATCCTTGACCGCGACCCGGAACGTGTCGCCGTCCGCGATCCAGTGCGAGGCGATGTACGCGAGCTTGTAACCGGAAGGAGCTCGGAAGAGCGGGCGCTCCACCGCCGTCGACACGGAGTCGGGGGGGAGCCGATCGCCGCGCGGGTCTCCCCACCAGGCGCGAAGGCTTCCCTCACTGTCGTAGACTTCGAAGCCGATCCCCGCGGGGAGCGCCGGCGGCGAAGCCTGGTCGAGCGCGAGGAACAGGTCGGCGTCGGGGCCCGCCCCGAACGCCTCGACCTCCTGCAGCCGGAGCCGGCCGACGGTGGAGCGCAGCAGCGTCCGATCGTCCTCGAGTCGCCTGGCGAGGACCTCGGCCACCTGCCGCCGCTTGGCTCGCTCTAGCTCGCCGGCGGCTTCACTCCCGCCGCGGGCAATGCTCCACGACTCGATGCGGGACCAGCCCCAGAAGGCGAGATAGGCGGCCAGCAGAACGCAGGCGGCGCGGAGCCCCCAGCCGCGTGGACGGCTGGCGGCGAGCGCGGCCGCGGCGAGCCCGACCGCCGCCGCGAAGGCGATCCACCCCAGCGTCCCGCTCGGTGCGAGCGCCGCCGCGGCCACCGCCGTGGCCGCGGCGAACAGCCACGCCGCCCGGCTCACGGCCCGTCCGACGGGAAGACGTTGAAGTAGAAGTTGCCGGTGATCTCGAGATAGGGCTCGGGGAACCCCGGCGGCAGCGGCTCGTAGTCGGCCGCTCTCGTGATCGCGTCGAGCGCCACGTACTGCAGGTTCTCGACGCCACGGTGATCCAGAAGCCGGAACTCGAGCAGCCTGCCGTCGGGTCCGATCCGGAAGCGAACGCGGCTGATCCACGCGGCCGTTCCATAATAGAAGGCCATGGGCGGAGAGATGTGCTGCTCGATCCGCGCCTTGAGGCGTTGCATGTAGGGTGCCCACTCCCACGCGGTAGTGTTGAGCGTGAACGCCGAGCCGGCCTCCGCGCGGGTCAGCCGCTGATCGACTTCGGGGGCCGGGAGCCGATCGCCCGGCGAAGCCGGCGCGGTCGGCCGCACGCCGATCCTCGTGGGCCCGAGCGCAAGGCGGGGATCGGTCCGCCCCTCGCCGCTCTCCTCGCGGGGCGCGGTCGCGGCGGGGGCCGACCGGGCACCGGCGGGGCGGGGCGTCGACGGCACTGGGGATTGCCCTGCGTGGAAGGCTTCTCCGAGGGGCAGGTCCTCAGGGGCGTCGGGCTGGGCGGCCCGTCGGTTGGCGTCCGAAACGTTCGGGGTCGTCACATCGGGTTTCGCGTCGAGCCCGTCCTGCGGGTCGACCAGGTGGAAGACCATCGGCTCGTCGAGCGGGGCGGTGGCGGCCGCCGAGTCCCCCGCCAGCGGGCTCCATCGCTTCCACATCGGTGCCACCAGCGCCCCGTGCAGGAGCAGCGAGATCGCCAGCGCGGCGCGAGAGACGCGGTCGTCGAGCATTCCCATCCCGGAAGGACGAAGGCAAGAGAGAAACCGTTAAATCAAAGAATATAGCTCTCTTACCCGCTTCCCCCACCCGCGTTCACAAGGTGCTGGGGATGGTGGCTCTTCGTGCAGCGAGCGCCTTTGGAAGATGGGGACTGAACACCGGCTCCGCGCCCTCAGCGCTCAAACGGAGGGCGCTCAAAACGGTCCAGATGCAAGGCGCGGAGCGAAGCAGATGGGCCGTTTTCAGCGCCCGATTACCTGCCGACCAATTGGTGGAGGCGCAGGATAGCCCGCTGCGACCGCAGCGAGTTCGTCGCCCCGGTCAGGACCGTCGCCATGTCTGCGGACAGCATGACGAGGAGCGACACGCCGAACCAGACTTTGACTGCGGCTTCCTCGACGACGGCGAACATGGCAATCGTGGCAAGGTGGGGGCCGAAGAACAGCCAGGCGCGCCAGAGAAGGAGCGCGGGCCGAAACGATCGCGACGATCGCAAGCGCTCGCGCCGCGCTTCCCCCAGCCACGACGCCAAGGCCAGGAACGGGGCCGCGACCAGCAGCATGGCGAGCGCGTAGACGGCCGTGATCGGCAGCGCGACCCATTCCCGCCAGGTCGTCTCGCCTCCGTCCTCACTGCCGTTCTTGCGCCCGTAGGCGCGGATCTGATCAGCGTCGAACCAGCGGTAGTGTCTCTGCGCGTAATCGCGCGCGGCGTTCAGCTCCTGGATGCGGCCGGTGGCCGACCTGCGCGCGTCCTCGTCCATCGCGAAGCGATCCGGATGGATGAGCTTGGCCCGCAGGCGGTATGCGCGGTGGATGTCGTCAAGCTCGATCGGTGGAAAGAGCCCCAACCGCTGGAGCGCCTGACGGTACTCCATCTCGTCGTAGCCGTTGCGACGCTGGGGCGGGCTAGGCCGGCTCACGTCTCCGCCGTCTCGCCCGTCGTCGCTTCTGCCCCCCCGCTCGGTGCCTCGGAGGGCGCGCGCGCCAGTGCCGGTACAAGGTCCTCCGCTCCGACCTCAACCTGCTCGTCCGCGTTGGAGTCGGCTGCGACCACGCCGGCCCCTGCTTCGCCACCCCCGTCCGGGATGTCGAGGAAGTACGAGGCGCACGCCCCCTGAAGGAGATGCTCGGCCAGCATCGGCTCGGAATCCACGAACCGTGCGTAGTCGCACAGGTGGTCGACGACGTCGCGGGGATGGCACGAACGCGGCGGGATCCCAAGCCGGGCGTAGAAGTGTTCGTAGATCCAGTCGACCGCCTCGTTTCGATAGGCGATCTGCCGCGAGACGCAGATCCGGCGGAAGATCTTCTGATAGTCCTCTTTCGAGGGGCTCGGCACGAAGATCTTGTAGTGGATCCGGCGCAGGAACGCCTCGTCGACGAGATCGAGCGGATCGAGATTGGTCGCGAAGATGAGCAACGAGTCGAACGGCACGGGGAACTTGTGTCCGGTGTGGAGCGTGAGATAGTCCATCCGCTTCTCGAGCGGCACGATCCAGCGGTTGAGCAGGTCGCGCGGCCGCACGCGTTGGCGACCGAAGTCGTCGATGATCAGGACCCCTCCGTTCGCCTTCACCTGGAACGGAGCCTGGTACACCTTGCTGTGCGAGTCGTATTGCAGGTCCAGCTGGTCGAGCGTCAGCTCGCCGCCCGTGAAGACGACGGGGCGCTGTACGCGAGCGAAGCGCCGATCGTAGACGTGAACGGGCTCCAGCCAGTCCTCCTCGGCATTTCCGTTCACCCTTCCTTCCGGCAGCACGCGATGGTGGACGGGGTCGTGAACCACCATCACGTGCCCGTCGACGTCTACCGCGTAGGGCACGAACAGGTCTCCGCCCATCATCCGCGCGATCGACTCCGCGAGGTTCGTCTTGCCGTTCCCCGAGTCCCCGTACAGGAACATCGACTTGGCCGAGTTGATGGCCGGCCCGAGCTGATCGAGGAACTTGGGATCCAGCACCAGGTGGCTGAAGCCGATCTCGATGCCCTCGCGGCTGACGCTCACCCCCTTGATCGACTGCCTCTCCACCCACTCGCGGTACTTGACCAGCGGGACAGGCGCGGGGCCGACGTACTGGTTGGAGTCCATCGCCTCGCGGGCGCGCTCGCGGCCTTTCCCGGTGAGATCGAACGTGTAGCCGCCGCGACCGTGGCCTTTCGCGCCACGGACCTCAACGAACTGCCGTTGCTGCAGGTCGAGCAGGCGCTCGTCGATCAGCGCGAACGGGAGCCGGATCAAATCGGTCAGCTGCTGGCCGGTCCGCGCGCCCTGCACGTACAGGGTCTTGAGCACGAGGTCGACGAGCGCTTCAGGCGAAAGACCGGTGTCCTCGATTCCCTCCGGAACCGGGGGCACGGGCCGCGTTCCGAACTGCGCCCGGCGGTTCAGGCTCGAGCGGGGCCGAGCGGGCGCGCTCAATTCTGCCTCCCGAGCCGCTCCAGTGCGTCTTCCGGCAAGGGGCGCCGCACGCGCGGCAGGGGCTCCCAAATGACCCGGTCGCCGAGCGCGGTGCTCGTCTCGGCCAGCGTGCCGGCCGGCAGCTCCAGCGTGTGGTGGGCGTCCGAATGCCAGCGGGTTCTCGCTCCGGGCGCGAGGTCGCGATACAGCGCGACGACCGACCCGTCCCCGTCCATCATGGCGACGTCGATCGGGTAGGTCATCAGGTACATGTGAACGCCCCGGCACGGCACGATCAGGAGCCCTTCGCCGGAATCGATGCGTGGACGGCCGATCAAGCCCCTCAGTCGCGGCCAGAGCCAGTCGGCGAGAATCACCCGGTCGCCGAGCTCGCGGCCACGGGTCATGTTCATGACGCGCACGCGCATCACATCAGGCCTTCCATCTGCTCGAGGATGTGGAGCACCGCCGGACCCAGAATAACGACGAACATGGCCGGAAAGATGAACAGCACAAGCGGGAACACGAGCTTGATCGTCGTCTTGGCCGCCGCCTCCTCCGCGCGCTGGCGCCGCTTGGTCCGCATGGTGTCGGAATGGACACGGAGAGCGGTCGCGATCGACGTGCCAAACCGATCGGTCTGGACCAGCATTGCGGTAAGCGACTTCAGGTCGCCGAGTCCGGTGCGATCGCCAAGGTTCCGCAGCGCCTCGTCGCGCGGCGTCCCGGCCCGGATCTCGAGATTCGTTAGCACGAGCTCATCGCTCATCGTTTGGCTCACGTGCTCGATCTCGTCTGACACGCGGACCAGCGCCTGGTTCAGGCCCAGGCCCGCTTCCACACAGACGACCAGCAGGTCGAGCGTGTCGGGAAGTGCCCGCTGGAGCGACAGTTGACGCTTGCGGATCCTCCGCTTCACGTGGTATTGCGGGGCCAACCAGCCGAGTGTCGCGCTGATCGAACCTCCGAGGATCACGGCCGCGGGCGAAAAGCCCAGAGCGAGGATTCCGAAGACCGCTGCCGCACCGGCCAGCACCATGGTCACGAGCCGGGTGCCAAAGTACGCCGCCACGGCGCCTGGCCGGCGGTACCCCGCCTGAAGCAGCGTCTGCTGAATGCGACTCCAGTCCGCCCGGCGCGCAGTTACCCGCTCGCCAAAGATCTGCATGAGCGCTTCCAGCCGCTCGCGCTTCTCCTGCCGCTGACGTCGCTGGACCGACGTGTAGTTGCGCGCCGCCCCCGACTGCAGCTCGCCCAGACGCTTGGAGATCAGCCGCGAGCGCGCGGGAGCGAGGCTCGCCATCCCGTACACGAGCGCGAACACAGAGGTCATGACCAGGACTACGACGAGAAAGAGAATCATGCGACTACACCTCGATGTGGATGATCTTGCGGATCACGAAAAAGCCCACGACCTGAAGAATCGCCGCCATGCTGATCATGAGGCGCCCCGTGGGCTCGCGGAACAGGATCATCATGTACTCTTGATTCAGCATCCAGATCAGGAACCCCACGCCGATCGGGAGCACGGCCAAGAGATAGCCAGTGAAACGCCCTTGGGCGGTGTAGACACGCACCTGGCGCTGGATGGTGAACCGCTCGCGGATCGTGTGCGAGATCTTGTCGAGGATCTCGGCGAGATTGCCGCCGACCTCGCGCTGGATGAGGAGCGCGGTCACGAAGATTCGCATGTCGACCAGGTCGATGCGGTCCGCAAGCGCGAGCAGTGAATCCTCGATCGCGAGGCCGAACTTCTGCTCCTCGAACACCCGGCGGAACTCCCCCGCCAGGGGCTCCGGCGATTCCTCGCCGACCATCTGGAGCCCGGTGGAGAACGCGTGTCCGGCGCGGATCGCGCGGCCCAAGAGATCGATCGCCTCCGGGAAGTGCTCCTCGAAGGCCTCGAGCCGCTTGGTCTTGCGCCGCTTCGCGTAGATGTACGGCAGCGTGGCGCCGAAGGCCGCGGCCGCGACGCCCACGATCCACAGTCGTGAGACGACGAAGGCAGCCAGGCCCATCGCGACCGACGCGCCGACCGTGAGCAGGAAGAACGTCCCCACCCGCCACGTCACGTCGGCCTGC
>DASQEN010000116.1:0-8014 GCA_035633635.1 Gemmatimonadota bacterium
CTCGGGGATCGTTACTTCGACATCTCGAGGGCGGAGCGGGAGCTGGGTTACCGCCCGCACGTGTCAGCGAAGGAGGGGCTGCGTCGACTCGCCGAGGATTTCCGTCAGAAGGGCCTTCTCAGCGATCCTGGGCATCCCGGATCGCCGCTCGAGGGCTCACAGCTGGGGCGTTCAAAAGGCAGCGATTGACAGCCACGGGACGCGGCGATAGCATCGATCGGTCACGCGAAACAGCCATCCGAGGGGAAACGATGAAGGCACCGGCCATGCTCACGATGCTCGCGGCGATGGGACTATATGCCTGTCAGGACGACCCTTCCCGGGCGCGTCAGGCGAGCCCCGTCGCCGCGCGCACGCAATCGGTCGCGACCGCGCCGACCTGCCCCTGCTGGGACGCGGAGGCGCTCGTCGGCGCGCTACCGGAAGCGGACGCCTGCTTCGACCAGACCGCGGCTGAGATGCCGTTCCTTTCGGTCGACCTGTTCGACCCCGCCGCCGCGACGCAGACCCAAGCCTTCACCCGCTACGACGCGGGGACCGCCGAGGCTGGCTCCTGCCGGCTGGTGGTCGTCGGTACCGAGGGACTCGTCGCCGAGATCGCCGCGGCCGCCGGACTTCCGCGGGCGGATTACGAGGGCTGCGCGTCCCTTCTCGCCGAGCGGGCGCGCGCGACCGCGGCCGGCTGCTGACACCGCACGGCTTCCGACTTCTACGGCGCGATCTACCGCATGGTCCGGCGCATCCCGCGCGGCCGCGTGACCACGTACGGCCATATCGCGGCCCTCTGCGGAAAGCCGCGCGCCGCGCGGACGGTGGGCTGGGCGCTCCACGCGCTCCCCGACGAGAGCGGTGTTCCCTGGTACCGCGTGATCAATGCGCGCGGAGGCATCTCGATCTCCAAGGTCGGAATCCCTCCCGAGCTCCAGCGCGCGCTGCTCGAGGCCGAGGGGGTGGAGTTCGACCTCTACGGGCGCGTGGATCTCGAGCGATGGGGGTGGATCGGTCCGCCGGCGCGGCCGGCCAGGCGGCTTTGACATTTGCCGAAATGGCCGGATAGACTGCTTCCAGAATCCCCCGACAACCCGAGCCGGAGCGGGAAGGATGGTGGCGGCACCGTTTACTGCGGGCAGATCGACTGCCCGGTCATCGTTTCCAACGAGCGGGGCGAGGACTAACGGGCGCCGACTTCGCCGAATTCGCTCGGCCTCGGCCCCACCTCCACGTTTTGACGGCCTCGCGAGGCGTGGGTAGCTTCGGTCGTCTCATGAGGGAAAACGGAACGATCAAGGTCCGGCTCCCGGATGGCTCCGAGCTCGAGGCGGACAGGGGGACAACCGTCCTAGAGATCGCCGAGCGCATCGGGCCGCGACTCGCGAAGGCTGCGTACGCGGCCGAGGTCGAGGGCCGGGTCGTGGACCTCTCCCGGCGGCTCGAATCCGACGCCGCGATCCGTATCCTGACCGAGCGCGACCCCGAGACCCTCGAGGTCTACCGCCACTCGACCGCCCATCTCATGGCGCAGGCCGTACAGCGCCTGTGGCCCGATACGAAGGTCACGATCGGCCCCGTGATCGAAGACGGCTTCTTTTACGACTTCGAGCGCGACCAGCCGTTCACGCCCGAGGACTTCCCGGCGATCGAAGCCGAGATGGACAAGATCGTCATGGAGGACCACGCGATCGAGCGCGAGGAGATCTCGCGGGAGGGCGCGCTGGCCCTGTTCCGCGAGATGGCGGAGCCGTACAAGGTCGAGATCATCGAAGACCTCCCGGAAGACCAGACCCTGACGATCTACCGGCAGGGAGAGTGGGTCGACCTCTGCCGCGGGCCCCACGTGCCGCGCACCGGTCGCCTGGGGACCTACAAGCTCCTGTCGGCCGCGGGTGCGTACTGGCGCGGCGACGAGAAGAACCGGATGCTGACCCGGATCTACGGTACCGCGTTCTTCAAGCGCGGCGATCTGGACGAGCATCTCGCGCGAATCGAGGAGGCGAAGCGGCGGGATCATCGCAAGCTGGGGAAGGAGCTCGATCTCTACAGCTTCCATCCCAACGCCCCAGCGAGCCCCTACTTCCATCCCAAGGGGGCCTGGATCTACAACCGGCTGCAGAGCTTCATGCGCGAGCTTTATGCCGACGGCTGGCCGCACGACGAGATCGTCACCCCGCAGATCTACGACGTGGAGCTGTGGCGCATCTCCGGGCACTACGAGAACTACAAAGAGCACATGTTCTTCACCGGCGCGGATGATCGGGAGATGGCGGTCAAGCCGATGAACTGCCCGGCCTCGACGTATGTCTATGCGTCCCAGAAACGGTCCTACCGAGACTTGCCGCTGCGCTACGCCGACTTCGGGCGTTTGCACCGCTACGAGAAGAGCGGCGTCGTTACGGGACTCTTCCGCGTGCGGACGTTCGTGCAGGACGACGCCCACATCTTCTGTCGGCCCGACCAGATCCAGGCCGAGGTCACGTCGCTGATTCGCCTCGTCCAGTACGTGATGGAGGACGTCTTTGGCTTCGAAGTGGGGATCGAGCTGTCGCTGCGTGGCGACAAGCGGATCGGCTCCGACGCGGTGTGGGACGTCTCAGAAGACGCGCTTCGGCAGGCGCTCGTGGCGAATGGGCTCGAGTTTCGGGAAGCCGCTGGCGAAGCAGCGTTCTACGGGCCGAAGATCGACTTTCAGGTGACCGACGCGCTGCGTCGCAAGTGGCAGCTGTCGACGATCCAGTGCGATTTCAACATGCCGGAGCGATTCGATCTCCACTACACGACCGCGGAGGGGACCGAGGAGCGGCCGGTCGTCATCCACCGCGCGATCCTCGGCTCGATCGAGCGCTTCATGGGGATCCTGGTCGAACACTACGGGGGAGCATTTCCGACCTGGCTCGCGCCCGAGCAGGTGCGGATCGTGCCGGTGAGCGACACGTTCAACGACTACGCGGGAACGGTCGCCGAGCATCTG
Source organism: Gemmatimonadota bacterium (assembly GCA_035633635.1). Taxonomy (GTDB): domain Bacteria; phylum Gemmatimonadota; class Gemmatimonadetes; order JACCXV01; family JAHWKZ01; genus JAICNR01. The sequence continues at coordinate 2,966 of DASQEN010000116.1, forward strand.
CGGAACGCTGGGTTGCGGGCCCGCGTCGACGAGCGCCGCGAAGGCGTCGGCTACAAGATCCGCGATGCCGAGGTCCACAAGGTTCCCTACATGGTCGTCGTCGGCGAGAAGGAGGTCGGCTCGTCGAAGGTCAGCGTGCGCTCGCACGCCGAAGGCGAGCTCGGCCAGATGGACCTCGACCACTTCGTGACCCGCTTGCGGGACGAGGCCGAGCCCCCCGCGCCCCGCTCAGCGCCGAGCTGACCTGCCGCCCAGCCGGCGCGAGATCCGATCCGCGGTGCGGAAGACGAGTTTGGCGAGTTCCGGGATCCGGCCAGCCGTTAGGCGCGCGGCGGGTCCGCCGATGCTGATCGCGGCGACTGCACGGCCTTCGTGGTCGCGGATGGGCGCCCCTACCGCCACGTAACCGGTCTCCAGCTCCTCGACCGCCGTCGCCCAGCCCCGCTCGGCGACTCTTTCGAGCTCACGGTCCAGCCGGTCCGGATCGGTGATCGTCCGGGGGGTGAGCTTACGGAGCTGACGACGGTTCTTGCTGCGCCCGGGTCCACCGTTCGGCCCGCCGGGCACCTTACCACCGCCCGCCCGCTCGGCCGCGAGTAGCACCTTGCCGGTCGAGGTTGCGTGGGCGGGCCAGCGGGTCCCGACCTCGGAGCTCGCGCCCACCAGGGACGGTCCCTCGACGCCGTCCAGGATCAAGACGTCGTTACCGACCAGGACCTCGATCGATGCGGTCTCGCCGGTTTCGCGGACGAGCGCTTCGAGCTCGGGACGGGCGGCGGAGACAAGGTCGTTCGAGCGAAGCGCCAGCGCGCCGAGCGTGATCGCCTCGGGACCGAGTCGCCAGCCCTCGGTCAAGGGGTTCCGCGCCACCATCCCCTCGGACTGGAGGGCGGTGAGGAGGCGGTACGCGGTCGTCTTGTTGAGCCCGACCTCGCGCGCGAGCTCGCTCAGCCCCCATTCGTGGCGCTCGTCGCTGAACATCTTGAGCAGCGCGATGGCGCGCCGGACGGATTGGGTCCCGGCGTAGGGCTTGGTCGGCATTCGAGTCCCTTCCTTGACGGAGCCCTTGGGCCCCGGCTACATTCGGTTCATAATATGAACTGATGGTTCAAAAAGCCAACAGAACCCCGACAGGCCGAGCGCAGCATGACAATGGACGTGGTCCGAACGACTCCCTTCCACTCCCGCACGGCCGCGCTCGTGCGGGGGAAGACGTGGCGACGCTGGGAAGGCTACGTCGTGCCGGCCTCCTACGACTTGATCCACGATTTGGAGTACGCCGCGATCCGGGGGACGGCCGCCCTGATCGACGTGACCCCCCTCTTCAAGTACCGGATTCGCGGCCCCGGCGCCGCTGCGCTCCTCGATCGCGTCGTGACGCGGGACGTGGCGCGCTGCAAGGTGGGGCAGGTTCTCTACACGCCGTGGTGCGACCCGGAGGGTAAGGTGCTAGACGACGGGACGGTGACGCGGCTGGAGAAGGATCAGTTCCGCCTCACCTCCGCGCACCCCAACCTGCGATGGCTCCATCAGAACGCAGTCGGCATCGCCGTCGCGATCGAAGACGAGACGGAGAGGACGGCCGCCCTCTCTCTCCAGGGACCTGCGGCACGGACGATCCTCGAGCAGGTCGCGGACGCGGACTTCGCGAAGCTCCGCTTCTTTCGCGCCAAGGCCGCCCGGCTCGGAGGGATCCCGGTCACGGTCACGCGCACCGGCTACACGGGCGACCTGGGCTACGAGATCTGGGTCGCGAACGATCGCGCCGAAGCGCTGTGGGACCTGCTGATCGCGACCGGCGCCCCGTACGGGATCGCGCCGACCGGCCTCCTGGCGATGGACGTGGCGCGGATCGAAGCCGGGCTCCTCCTGATCGACGTCGACTACGTCTCCGCGCGGCGAGCGCTGATCGAGCCGCAGAAGTCGTCGCCCTTCGAGCTCAACCTGGGCTGGGCGGTGGCGCCCGAGAAGGCGCCGTTCGTGGGACAGCGGGCGCTCGAGGCCGAGCGCGAGCATGGCTCGTCCTGGGCGTTCCGAGGGCTGGTCGTGGACTGGGACTCGCTGGAGGAGCTCTTCACCGAGGTAGGGCTCCCCCCCCAGCTCCCGACCACCGCCTGGCGAACGAGCACGCCGGTCTACGTCGACGGGAAGCAGGTCGGGTACGCGACCAGCGGGTGCTGGTCGCCGCTCCTCAAGAAGTACCTGGCGCTCGCCCACCTGGAGAGCCCCCAGGCGGAGCCGGGAACCGAGGTGGCGCTCGAGATCACGGTCGAGCACCGGAGAAAGAAGGCGCGGGCGACCGTGGTGAAGACGCCGTTCTTCGACCCCGAGCGGAAGCGGGCGTGACGATGCAGATCTCGCGTGTCTACGACGCGGTCGTGATCGGCGGGGGACACAACGGCCTCGTCTGCGCGGCGTATCTCGCCCGTGGCGGGCGAGAGGTGCTCGTCCTGGAGCGCCGGCCCCTTCTCGGCGGGGCGGCCGTCACCGAGGAGATCTTCCCGGGCTTCCAGTTCTCGGTCTTCTCCTACGTCGTTAGCCTGCTCAGGCCCGAGATCATCCGGGACCTCGATCTCCCAGGCCACGGCCTTCACATCGTCCCGCTCGAGAGCACGTTCAACCCGCTTCCGAACGGCGACTACCTGGCGACGTGGGCCGATTCCGAGGAGACCCGGCACGAGCTCTACCGTCACTCGCCGCGGGACGCCGACGCCTATCAGGAGTTCGGCCGGCTGATGCAGCGGATGGCGATGGCGGTCAAGCCGATCCTAAGCATGTCGCCACCCGACCCAGCGTCGTGGCGGCCGAAGGATCTGCTGGCGATGGGCCGGCTCGCGAAGCACTTCCGGGATCTCGGCGAAAAGGATCTTCACGCGCTCGTCAAGCTGATGACGATGAGCTCGGCGGATTATCTCGGGGAATGGTTCGAGAGCGAGGCGCTCGTGGCCGCCAAGTCGGCGAGCGGGATCATCGGAACGTTCCTCGGCCCGCGCTCGCCCGGAACCGCGTACGTGCTGCTCCACCACTACATGGGCGAGATCGACGGGGTCTTTCGGGCGTGGGGGTTCGCGAAGGGTGGGACCGGCTCGGTGAGCGAGTCGATCGCGTCGGCCGCGAGGAGCTTCGGAGCCGAGATTCGGACCGACGCTCCGGTGCGAGAGGTGATCGTCGAGCGCGGTCGCGCGACGGGGGTCGTGCTGGAGAACGGAGAAGAGATACGGGCGCGGACGGTCGTGTCGGGCCTGGATCCCCGGCGCACGTTCCTCGAGCTGGTCGATCCCGCGAAGCTCCCGGAGGAGCTTGTCGACGCGGTCGAGCGATTCCGGTTCCGCGGCTCCTCGGGCAAGGTCAACCTCGCGCTGTCCGAGCTGCCGAACTTCATGGCCCTGCCGGGCGGCGGGCCGCACCTCAAGGGCGCGATCGCGATCGCGCCGAGCGTCGACTACCTGGAACGCGCGTACGACGACGCCAAGTACGGCGAGTTTTCGCGGCGGCCGTTCCTCGACATCGTGATCCCCTCGATGATCGATCCGACGATGGCGCCTCCCGGCAAGCACGTGATGTCGATCTTCGTCCAGTACGCTCCCTATCACAGGAAGGGTGGCTGGGACGACAAGAGCCGCGAGGCGTTCGGCGACACGGTGATCGACACGCTGGCCGAGTACGCGCCCAACATCCGCTCCGCGATCCTCCACCGGCAGGTGATCACGCCGGCGGACATCGAGGCGGTCACCGGGCTCTCAGAGGGGAACATCTTCCAGGGCGAGCTCGCGCTCAGCCAGCTTTTCTTCCTGAGGCCCGCGCCCGCGTGGGCTGACCACCGGACCCCGGTTCGCGGCTACTACCAGTGCGGCTCGGGAACCCATCCCGGGGGCGGGATCATGGGCGCGAGCGGGCGGCTGGCGGCGCGCGCGGTCCTCGCGGACGGGGGCGCGACCCGATGAACGCCGGGCGCTACGACGCCATCGTGATCGGCTCGGCCCTCGACGAGCTCGTCGCCGCCGCGAACCTGGCGAAGGCAGGATTCCGAGTGCTGGTCCTCGAGCCTGGCGAGGCCCCCGGCGGGCCGGCGGCTTCCGAGGAGATCCTCCCGGGCTTCCGCGTCGATCCGGTCTTTGCGGATGCGGGCTTCCTCGATCCGAGGGCTCTGCGCGACCTGGATCTCGCTACGCACGGCCTCGCGCTCCTCGGCCCCGATCCCGTCCTTGCGGCGCCTACCGATAGCGGGGAACCCTTCCTCGTCTGGCGCGACCCCGGGAAGACGCGGGCGTCGATCGCGAAACGCTCGGCGGGCGACGCCGGTCGGTGGACCCAGTTCGCGGAGCGGATGGAGTCATTCGCGGGGATTCTCGAGGACGTGTGCTCGCGGCCCCCCTTCCGACCCGCGGGACCGCTCAGGGACCTGGCCCCGTTCCTCGGCCTCGGGCGGCGGGTCCGGGCGCTCGGACGGGAGCGGATGACCGAGCTGCTCCGCGTCGTGCCGCTCCCCGCGCAGGACCTTCTCGACGACACGTTCGAGGACCAGCTTCTCAAGGGTGCGCTCGCGGCGATCGCGGTGCGGGGCATCTTCCAGGGACCGCGCTCGCCCGGCACGTCGCTGGTCCTCCTCCACCATCACGTCGGAAGTCCGACCGGCGTCTTCGGGCTCCGCACTGTGCTCCGGGGAGGCGTGGGCGGGCTCGCCAACGCGCTCGCGGCGGTGGCCCGCGAGCGGGGGGCCGAGATCCGCTGCGGGGCGAAGGTCGCACGGGTCGTGAACGAAAAGGGAAGGGCGGTCGGCGTTTCGCTCGAAGGCGGCGGCCAGATCGCCGCTCGCGCGGTCCTTTCCGGAGCCGATCCCGCGCGCACGTTCCTCGATCTCACGGGCGCGACGTACCTGGACCCCGATTTCGTCCACGCCGTGCGGAAGATCCGCTTCCGCGGCGGATGCGCGCGGATCCATATGGCGCTCTCGGAGGCGCCGCGGTTCGAGGGCCTGGACCAGGCGCCACAGGGCCTGGTGATGATCGCCCCCGATATGGACCACGTGGAGCGCGCGTATGACGATGC
>DASQEN010000117.1:0-1665 GCA_035633635.1 Gemmatimonadota bacterium
GACGGTACGTGGGTCGCGCATCCCGATCTCGTGGAGACCGCGATGAGCGAGTTCGACCGCGCCCTTGGAAAGAAGCCGAACCAGCTCGACCGGCAGCGTCCGGAAGTCGACGTCACCGCGGCGCAGCTGCTCGACGTGCGGATCCCGGGCGGCACGATCACCGACGCGGGTCTGCGCACGAACGTGAGCGTCGGCATCCAGTACATCGCGTCCTGGCTACGGGGGACCGGCGCGGCTGCGATCAACAACCTGATGGAGGACGCCGCGACCGCCGAGATCTCTCGCTCCCAGGTATGGCAGTGGATCCACCACGGCGTGTCGCTCGTCGAGGGACCCCGCGTGACCGGGGAGCTCGTGCGGGACGTCGAGCGCGAAGAGCTGGAAAAGATCAAGTCCGCCGTCGGCGCCGACGCCTTCGCGAAAGGCCGCTACGACGAAGCGCGCGAGATCTTCGACGGGGTCGCGCTGAGCGAGGATTTCCAAGAGTTCCTCACGATCCCTGCGTACGAGAAGATCGACTAGCGCGTGCGCATCCCGGCCCCCGTCAGAGAGGTCGCGGCAGGGGGTCTCTCTGGGATCGTCGTCGGGGTCATCGTGGGCGGACTCGGCTCCCGTCTGGTCATGCGCGTCTCAGCCATGGCGGCCGATAGCTTCGTGCAAGGCGTAACGACCGCGAACGGGAACCGCGTAGGCGAGATCACGCTGAGCGGCACGATCGCTCTCATCGTCTTCGGGGGCGTATTCACGGGCATCTTCGGGGGTGTCCTGTATGCCGCGCTTCGCCCCTGGCTGGCGCGATTCGGACGCTGGCGCGGTCTGGTCTTCGGCCTCGGCCTTCTCGGTTTGGTGGGCTCGCTGATCCTGGACGAGGCGAACAGCGACTTCATCATCCTGCGACCTGCCCTGCTCAATGTGGCGATGTTCGCCTCTCTCTTCGTGATCTTCGGCATCACGCTCGTCCCGGTGTTCGACCGCGCGTTGCGCTTCCTGGACAGCGGGTCCTTGACCGCGAGCATGCTGACAACCCTGGGGTCGCTCCTGGCCGCCCTCGTGGTCGGGCTAGGGGTCATCCCGAGTTTGACGGCCCTCGGATCGAGTCCAACGCCGGTGGACATGGTCCGGCTGCTCAGCGTCGTCGTGGTCGTCGCCGGTCTGGCGGCACGACTGCTTTCGCGCGACACGATGGCGCCCCCGTGGGCGCCTACGTCTTACGCGGTTCTGGCTGCGGCAGTCCTCGCTGGGGCTGCTCGGACCTACTCAAATGTCGCGAGGATCCTTAGCTAGGTCGCCTCGAGGAACACCCGCTCGGCCCACGGGATATCCAGCGCGAGGGCCTCGCCGCGAGAGACGAACATGCCGTCGCGAACGTTCGGATCGACCGGCGCACGTGTGACCGGCCCGGCTGAAGCGCTGAAGACAACGTGGAAGTTGCGCGGATACGGGTACGGGTAACCCTCCGGCTTCGGCCCCTCGTTCCGAAGCTCGAAGAAACCGAGCGGTCGCGGTATCCCAACAATGGAGCAGCCAACCTCCTCTCCGATCTCCCGCGTCAGGGTGTCGAGGAGAGGCTCAGCTCCTTCCCTCCGTCCTCCGGGCAGCACGTGTGGGCCATTTTCGTCGAACACGAACACGCGGCCGTCCGGGGCAATGAGGACCGCCCGAGCC
>DASQEN010000118.1:0-3053 GCA_035633635.1 Gemmatimonadota bacterium
CCCATGGCGAAAGCGAGCGGGGCGAGGAGCAGGATCGTCGCGAGCATGCGGAGCGCGATGGGCGCCGCCGGCGCTTGATCCCAGAGAAGACCTTCTAGCAGGCGGGTCACGAGCGCCAGGACCGCGATCGCCGCGAACGGAGCCCATCCTCCGAGGCGCGTGCGCACGCGCGGGGCGACCGCGCTTCCCAGCCCGGCGAAGACGAGAAACGAGGCCAGAACGGCGGTCATCGCATAGGTCGGCTGGGCCAGGAACAGGATGAGCCTCTGGATGGCCGAAATCTCGAGCACCATGAACGCGAAGCCGAGGAGGGCGAAGTAGGAGAACAGCGCTCCGCGGGCAGGACGCCGACCGGCGGCCGGCGTTTCGGCGGCACTCGACCCAGCCGGCACGGACTTGGACGCGCGCGGGAGGGCGAAGAGAGGAAGGAGGATCAGGACGGCGGCGATCGGGATCGCCTGCAGGAGCACCAGCCATTGGGCGACGATCCCCCACTCGAGGTATGGAAGCGAGAGCCGCCCCTCGGCGCGCCAGAGTCGCACCAGGTCTCCGACCCGCAGGAAATGGTGAAAGAACGGCGCCGAGTCGGTGACGGGCGCGATGTCGAACACATAGCTCCGCGCGAAGCGCTCGGGCTCGGCTTCCAGCAGCCCCTCTGCAGCGAGCCGAAACCAATCCGGATCGAGCAAGTTGTAGTGGTTGGCGAGCGCGGCGGGCGCGCCCGGGGCCCAGGTCAGGTCGAACCACCGCGCCCCGCACCACGAGCGGAGGGCCGCGACGTCGCCGGGCTCGAGCGGACGTCGCGATACGAGGAGGGTCGCCGTGCTCCAGCCGCGAACCAGGGCCACATGGCGGCCGGCCTCCAGACCCTCGTCGTCGAGCACCTGGCGCGCGGTGGCGAGGAGGCGTGGCACGTCGCGCGGAGGGTTGAGGACCCATCGCGTGATCGCGAGCACGCCGTCCTCGTCGAGCGCGTCCCACAGATCCTCGAAACCCTCGACCGTGAACAGGTAATCGGCGCCCGCTGCGGACATGCCCGCCGCGCTTCCCCCGAGCGAACCCGGCTGGCCGACCACCACGCGGTCGAACCGCTCGCTGCTCGCGTGGAGCCATCCCCGCGGGCTTTCCGTGAATCGGCGCACTCCCTCCAGCGCTTCGGGATCGAGGAGCGGATCCAGCCGCGCGTCGGGGTCGACGACCGATATCGACCGGGCGCCGGCGGCGCGGGCGAGCCAGACGAGACCACCGCCGCCGACTCCGACCAAGAGCACGCTTAGCCCCGAGTCGGGAAGCGCGAACGCCGCGGCCGAAGTCGTCATCGACCAGAGCGCCGTGTCGCGAGCGACCGCGCGCGGACCGATCGTCTGTCCGTCGAGATAGAGGACCGGTCGCGGCGGCACGGGCTCGCGGAGGGCGAGGCTCGCGCCGGGCAGGGTGCGCAGAGCCGGGCTCTCGATCACTTCGAGGCGCCCGAGCGGCCCGTCGTCCCGCGCCGCCACGCGCGCTTCGGGAAGCCGCGAGGCCAGCGTCCCCTCCTTGTATTGCGACACCGGGATCACGGGCGCCGGCACGAGCGCGACGGCGACAAGACCCGCCGCCGCCGCCGCTGCGCCCCAGCGCGCGAGAGGCGCGACCGCCAGTAGCCCGACGACCGCGATCCCGGCCGGGAGCCGCTCAGCGGGGAGCCAGCTCAGGAGCGCGAGCCCCAGAACCGCGCCCGCGCCCGAACCCAGCAGATTCGCAGCGTAGACCCGTCCCACCGCCTCGCGCCCGACCCAGAGGGCGAGCGCAACCGCGGTTCCGGCGAGGAAGAAGGGCACGGCCAGGACGAGGTAAGTGAGGGCCAGCCACAGGAGCTGCCGCGGCAAAGCGATCAGCTCGAAGGCGTCGAACGGGATGCGCGCGGCGAGGCGGTATGCGGGGTCGTACGCGACCCCTGTGAGGAGCGCCGCCCAGGCGTACGCGCGCCGCTCGTGACCCGCGACCCATCGGCGCCCGATCGCCAGCGCCGACCCGCTGGCGCCGAAACCAAGGAGCGCGAGCGAGATCACCATCGCGGCGAAGTGGGTCCAGTGGGTGATCGACAGGAGCTGGACGAGCGCCACCTCGTAGGCCAGAACGGCCGCCGAGAGAAGCGCCAGCGAGACGAGGAGCCGCGTCAGTGGCCCACGAGTGGAACGAAGCGCACTGGCAGGAGAGAGCGGGTCGTGACCGAGCCGTCGGTTTGCTTCTCGACGAGGACGAGCTGCTGGACCTGGAACTGTCCGCCCACCGGGATCACCATCCGGCCACCGAGGTCGAGCTGCTCGACGAGGGGGGGTGGGATGTGGCCTGCCGCGGCGGTCACGACGATGCCGTCGAACGGCGCGTGCTCGGGCCAGCCGTCGTAGCCGTCCATCTGTTTCACGACCACGTTCCGGTAACCTAGCTCGCGCAGCCGCCGCGCCGCCTGCTCAGCCAAGCCGGGAAGAATCTCGATCGTGAACACGGAGTCGGCGAGATGGCTCGCCACCGCCGCCTGGTAGCCGGACCCCGTGCCCACCTCGAGGACCTTGTGGCCGGGCTCGAGGTCGAGGAGCTCGGTCATGAGCGCGACAATGTAAGGCTGGCTGATGGTCTGTCCCTCGCCGATCGGAAGCGGACGATCGCTGTAGGCCATGTCGCGCAGGGAGCGTGGGACGAACTCGTGACGTGGAACGGCCAGCATGGCGCCGATGACGCCCTGGTCGGCCACGCCCCGATCCTGGATCTGCTCGCGAACCATGCGCACCCGCTCTTCGACCTGCTCCGAGCGATTCGTTTCCTGCGCGTGGGAGGTGTCTACCGAGAGCAGCGCGCAGACGACCGCGAGAAGGTGGGGTGAAAGCGCCAGTCGCATGCCCGGAACGTACCGCACGCGCGGCACGGCCGCAGCGACCCGACGCGGTGCCGCCGTACCGACCCCCCGTGGAGGCCTCGGGGAGGTCCGTCCCGCCGGGAGGATCGTGCTGGTGGGCGCAGGAGGATTCGAATCTCCGACCCCTGCTTGTAAGGCGAGCCCACAGAGACCGGAT
>DASQEN010000119.1:0-9398 GCA_035633635.1 Gemmatimonadota bacterium
GGGGGAAAGATGGACTGGATCTACCTGATCGGGCGCGTGCTCTTCTCGCTGATCTTCCTGCTATCTGGCGTCAGTCACTTCACCCAACTCGATGCGATGAGCAAGTACGCCGCGTCCAGCGGCGTGCCCGCCCCCAAGCTCTCGGTGGCGGTCAGCGGCCTCATGGTCCTGGCGGGCGGCCTCAGCGTCCTCCTGGGACTGTACATGGAGATCGGTGCCTTGCTGATCGTGCTCTTCCTGCTCCCGGTCGCATTCATGATGCACGCGTTCTGGAAGGTCGGCGATCCCATGCAACGGGCGACACAGCAGGCCCACTTCATGAAGAACGTGGCCCTGGCGGGAGCGGCGATGATCCTGTATTGGGCGGTCCGGATGCAGGGCTACGGCCCGTTCACGCTCGGTGAGCCGCTGAGCTGAGGGCTGAGCTCGGGAGCCCGCTGCAGGATCGCAGCGGGCTCGAGGCCGATACTCGTTTCCCTCTCCAGTCGGTCCGTCTCCGATCGGAGAGAAGCGGCTCTCAGTCCACCTGGGCGAGGATCTGACCGACGACCGCGCCCCAGAACGCCCGGTCCGCGTCGTCCGCGCGATCGCGAAGAACGTACACGCGGGTCTGGTCGCGCAGGAACAGGTCGTCGTCGCGCAGGAACCACGCTCCCGGCCTGCCGATCCCGTACCCCTTGTTCAGGCACCACTGGAGCCCGAACACCGGATGGCCGGCGCCGCTGCGGCAGAAGCTCGGGCCGTTGCCGTTTCGCACCGGGAACCGTACGAAGTCGTCGTCGTCGAGGATGATCGTGCGGTTGCCGTCGCGCAGGACGATCTTCTGGCGATCGTTCCGATTGCGTCGGTTCTGGTCGCGGTCGTCCTCGTCCCGGTCGTCGTCGAGGACGATCACCTGGGTCTGCTGGTGGTCTTTCGCCTTGGCCTTGTTGTGGCCGTACGCGTTGCCCTGTCCCTGCGCCAGGGCAGACGACGGGAGGGCGATGGCGAGCCCGAGCGCGAGCGGAAGGATCCAGCGGGCGTCGATCTTCATGGCTTCACCTCCGGTGGCGCGGCCCCGTGTGATCTTCCATGAGTCTGTGGACACTACCCCGCGCGGCGGGGCAGGGTCCCCCCGCGAACGGGTGACCGGGAAGGGAGTGGGCGCGCGAGGATGAAGGGCGCGAAGGCGCTCAGCGCCCAGCCTCGCGCGCCCGGTCGATGGCCTCCGCGAGCGCGGCCAACTCGTGCTCGTCGAGCAGGGCGTCGCGGCCTTCATCGATCAACGCCCCCGAGGCGATCCATTGCAGGAGCGCGGCGCGCACCCAGCGCCGGAGCGATGTGAGGCGGCGGCAGGAAGTTCGGAGGGGACGCCGCATGGGACCAAGATACGGTCCCCCGCCGTCCTTGTGCTAGTTTTCTAGCATGCTCGAGGCCGGATGCCCGGCCGAGGCCGCTACGCTACATGTTCCCGGCCGCGCGCTCGGAGGCCTCAACGGGGACCATGATGTGGGCGTAAGGCGTCCCCTTCCACATGATCCACGGGCTGCCGCCACCAGGCTCGCCGGGGAGGGCTTCCAGGGCCGCCGCGTCCGGCGTCACGATCATGAGCGAAGGACCCATCTCCACCCACTGGTTGTCGGCGGTGGGGCCTTTCGCGTAGGGGTCGGTTGCGCTGGCGCGGACGTTTCCCTGAAGCATGTAGCTGATCCCGATGGTCTCGATGGCGGGCTCTTCACGGTTCCTCATTGCGGTGAAGAACTCCCGCGTGGGGGAATCTTGACACATGGGGCCAAATCCCGCTGCGCCGGCGGCGGCTGGCCTGCTGGGCATGCAGACCCAGTCGTTCGTTCCCGGCCGGAGTTCGATCATCTTCCCACCCTCTTCGGCCGGCCGGTCCATGATCGTGGCCCCGACCGTGATCGACGCTGGGCCCGCGCTGGCGGCCTCGGCGATCTTGGCCTCGGGCGTGCCGGCGGCGGGCTCCGCCGATGTGACGGGGGTGTCTGGCTCGCCTGTCCTCCCGCCGGTTTCGTCGGGGGGTTGAGTTTCACAGCCCATGATGAGGAGCAGAGCGACCAGCGAAGGGAGAATGCGCTTCATACGAGCCTCGCGACAAGGGGCCGAGATTTCATCGGACTGGTCCGATCGGTCCGGTCGATCGCGGCGTTCGAATCGATTCTACAATCGTTGCCTGGCGGTGTAAATGATTCACGGGCTCCGTGATCAGGACCTCGACCGTGGTCGATCGCGCTCGCGATTCGACGTATCATCCGGACATGGCTCCCGACGCCGCCGCGCTCAACCGACTCGGCAACGACCTCAAGGACAAGGGCCGCTGGTTGATCCCGCGCGCGCGATCGTCTGCAGCGTCCCCCTTCCCCGGAGCCATTGCCACGAGCTCGACGTCGTCCTCCACGACGGCGAGCCGAACGGCTACCGGATCCGAGATGGGCGCCGCCTGCCCGTCTTCGACGCGCTCGAGATCCTCGAGCGATCGAACCGCGAGACGTTCGAGTTCCAGCTCGAAGCCGCGCGCGAGGAGGACGTTGAGGCGCTCGCCCGGCTCGCCGAGTCGAACGACGTGACGGTCGAGGACTGGACCGCGACCGTGCGCCCGCTCTGCCGCCGCTGCAGCGAGGGCGTCCCCCACGACGAACACGACGAGCATGAGCCCGGCCCGTGGGTTCCCCTTCGCCAAGTGGGGATCTCGTCCCGGGCGCGCCGCGAAGCCGATGAGACCCTCGCTCGCTGGGTCGCCGCGGCTCCCGGCCGGCGCGTCGTCGACAACTTCGAAGGAGGAGATCGATGAGGAGTGTGCTCGCCGTGCTCGGGGGATTCGCCGCGATGGCGGTCGTCGTGATCGTGGCCACGGTCCTGTTCGCGCAGCTGCTCTATCCCGACGCCGACCCGGCGCGCCCGCCGACTCCGACCGGGGCGTGGCTCGCCGTCAACTTCGCCTACTCGCTTGGGGCGGCCGTGCTCGGCGGCTGGTTGGCGGCCTACCTCGCGCCGCGCGCCCCTTCGCCCACGCGGTAGCGCTGGCTGTCATCGCGGCGGCGATGGCGCTCCCGGGGATCCTCGGCGGCGGCTCCCCCGGCCAGCCCGCCTGGTACCCGGCGGTCCTCGCCGCGCTCGCGATCGGCGGGATCCTGCTCGGCGGGACGCTGGCGCGACGGCCTCGCGCGCCGGACCACGCAGTTCCCTAACGCGCTTCACCCTCCCGCTGCGCCAGCGCTTCGCTCACGAGGGCAGATTGGGGCGCGGCCAATCGCGAAGAACGGATCATCGCGCACTACTTTCTCTTCTCCTACTTCAAGTTGTCCGAGAACGCCTGGTATCAACAGAAGGCGAAGATCCTGGACCGAGCGCAATGGCCAGGATGGGAGAAGACTCTCCGAAAGTATTACCATAGTAGAGGCGTGCGTGAAGTTTGGTGGCCAAACAGATGTCACGCGTACTCGCAGGAGTTTCAGACGTTTCTTTCGGAGTCAACACCGCCGGCAGATATCGGAAGCCTGAGCGATATTTTCGACTACGTTCCAAATGACGCCTAAACGGTGTAGGTATCTATCTCGATGTCAGAGGAGCAAAGTATGCGAGGCAACAGCTGGATCCGGATCGTTCTCTGCGGAGTCGTGGCCGGAGTCGTCTGGTATCTTCTCTCCGCTCTTTCCCTCTCTCTCTTCGCGCAAGACCTTCTGGAATTCGTGGAGAGGGGCGGTCCCTACCCACGGTTGGGCGGCGCGTTCTTCTTCGTCGTAGATCTCATGATGGGCATTTGGGCAATGTGGCTCTATACGGCCATTGCTCCACGGTACGGCGCCGGACCGACAACCGCAGCCATCGCGGGCATCGCCTGGTGGACGATCAAGACCTTACAGAGCGCGAAGTGGGCGGGACTCGGATTCCTTCCTCGAGGAGCCGCCCTCATACCGCTGGCGACGACGCTGGTCGCGGTTCTCGTGGCATCTATGCTGGGCGCGTGGCTGTATGACAGGGTGGACAGGCCTGCCACCAAGTGGCTTCGCCCGCGCCCGACATCCTCCGGCACCTGACAAACGTTTTGCAACTGAGATGCACATCATCCTGGCGACTGCGCGGACGCACCCGGTGCTCACGCCTTCGGACGCGCTGCTCCGGACCGAACTCGAGGCTCGCGGAGCGCGCGTAACCGTCGCGCCGTGGGACACGATCTCGACCGACCCGGCAGCCGCGTCCCTGGTGGTCCTGCGATCCACCTGGGACTATCACCATCGACCCGAGGAGTTCCAGCGCTGGGTCGCGACCTGGAACCACCACCGGCCGAGTGCCCTCTGCAACCCTCCGGCGACCGTGCTCTGGAACCTCGACAAAATCTACCTGCGCGATCTCGCGGAAAGCGGCATCACCCTGCCGCCCACCCGCTGGTTCGAGTCCGGTCAGCGGCCGGACGTGGACGCCTTTCTCGCAGAGAGCGGCCTGACCGCGGCGGTCGTGAAGCCGCGCATCTCGGCGACCGCTCGGGGGACACGCCTAGTGAGGGCCGGCGTCGACCTCACCGATGCGGACGCCGAGCCGTTGCTCGCCGTCGGCTCGATCCTCCAGGCGTTCGTGCCGGAGATCCAGACTCAGGGCGAACTCTCGCTGATGTTCATCGCCGGCCGGTTCAGTCACGCCGTTCTCAAGCGGCCCGCCGCCGGCGACTTCCGTGTGCAGTCCGAATTCGGCGGGAGCGTCGCGCCTCACCGCGTGGCCGACGGCTCGCGCGGGTTCGGCGAGGCGGTCGTCGCGGCTGTGCTGCACCCCTGGCTCTACGCGCGAGTGGACATCGTCGAGACCGCACGTGGGCCGGTGCTGATGGAGCTGGAGCTCATCGAACCCGCTCTCTTTCTGGACGCGGCACCCGGCGCGGCGGCTCGGCTGGCGGAGGAGATCGTGCGGTTGGCGCGAGTCGTCAGACCGCTCATACTATCTTCCCATGACTCTTGACGAAGCCGGCACGCCGGTTGAAGGGCAGCACGGCATTATCGTGCTGCGCGGCAGCGGGCTCACCCGCGACTGGAATGGCATCCGGTACAAGACCGGTCTCTCCGGGAAGAACACCAGTGCGAAGCAGCTTTCGATGAACGTGGCGACCATCCCTCCTGGAGGGGTGGCCTACGCGCACATTCATGTCGGGTTCGAGGTCATGCTCTACATCCTCGAAGGCGCGGTGCGGCATGAGTACGGCCCCGCCCTCGAGCACCGGGTGGACAACGTGGCTGGAGACTTCATCTTCATTGAGCCGGGCGTACCACACGAAGTCTGTAACCTGAGTGCCACGGACCCCGTGGTGGCGGTCGTGGCGCGCTCGGATGCCAGCGAGTGGGAACATATCGTGGACTCTCCAAGCCAGCGTCGCCCACCCCCCACATCCGCTGGCGCCTGAAGAGGGCTTGCTGGAGCAAAGGAGGTTCGGAGCATGGCAACGCAAACCGAGCTTGGTGCGGTGGGTTCGCTATGGCGGTATCCCGTCAAGTCGATGATGGGAGAGGAGCTGAACGCCGCTGAGGTGACGGAACGTGGACTGCTAGGCGATCGTGCCTACGCCCTGGTGGACTGCGCGGACGGGAAGGTCGTAACCGCCAAGAACCCTCGCAAGTGGCCGCACCTTTTCGACTTCCGCGCTTCCTTCATCGATCCTGCACGCGCCGGGGCACAGGTGGCCCCCGTCCGCATTACACTGCCTGATGGATCCATGGTCACCAGCGAGCAAGATGATTGCAACCAGATCCTCTCTCAAGCACTCGCGCGTGAGGTGATGCTGAACGTCATCGGGCGCGGCGACGAGGAGGCCAAGACGTCCGCCGAAGAGTACTGGCCCGACATGGAAGGCCTGGCCTTCCGCGAGACGGTCACCGATTTCGATTTGCCGGCGGGAACGTTCTTCGACTGTGCGGTGGTCCATCTTCTGACGACCGCAACGCTCGATCGCTTGAGCGAGCTGTACCCACGAGGACGCTTTGAGGTGCGGCGATTCCGACCCAATATCGTAATTCAGTCACCTTCCGGTGAGAGAGGCTTCATTGAGGATAGCTGGATCGGGCACACTCTCGCCATGGGCGATGAGGTTCGCCTGAGCATCACGGGGCCGTGCGGCCGCTGTGTGATGACGACTCTGCCTCAAGGGGACCTCCCCAAAGATCCCGAGATTCTGCGCACAGCGGCAAAACACAACCACGTCCATGTCGGTGTCTATGGGGCGGTCGCGCAGGGCGGCGTGATTCGCCGCGGTGATCGCGTCAGATGGGCGGCTTGATCCGCGGCGAACCCCTGTGCTACACTGCCCGCAGATCCCGACAACGCTTCAGTGGAAGTTCTTTTCACCGCGTTCCTCCCCTGGAACGCAGGAGGTGTGCGATGTGGGTTCGACACTTGTTCCTGTCTCTCGTGCTGGCCGGCTTTGCGAGCGCGGCATCGGCCCAAACCTGGAGTGCGGAGCAGCAGGAAATCTGGCGGTTCGAGGAGCAGCAATGGAAGATGGCCGCGGAGAAAGACCTGAGTTGGGTCGACACGATGGTCCATCCCAACCTGAGCTACTGGGACACCGACCAGCCGGGACCCCAGAACAAGGCGTCCCTGTCGCGCTGGAGCCGCTACGGGAGTACCAACATCACGGTCCTCGAGCAGGAGCTCTTCCCGATCACGGTCACGATCACGGGCGACATCGCCGTCGTCCAGTACAGCTATTCGATCGCGCGCGAGAACTACCAGAAGGAGCGTGAGACCGTGACGGGCCGGTACACGGACATCCTGGTGAAGGACAATGGCCGTTGGCTGTTCCTCGCGTGGGCCGGCGGCGACGATCCAAAGGAGTGATGCTCGTCACCGCTGGCCCAACGAACTCGGCCCGGATCGCCGTATGATCGCCCGCACCTGGCACGGTGCCGTGCCCGCTGAGAAGGCCGACGCCTACCACGAGTACCTCCTCGAGACCGGCGTGCCGGACTGCCAGCGGACGCCGGGGAACCGGGGCGTCTATGTCTTCCGCCGGATCGAGGGGAACACCGCGCACTTCTTGTTCCTCACCCTGTGGGACTCGCTCGAGGCGATCCGCGCGTTCGCCGGCCAGGATGTGGAGCGGGCGCGGTACTACCCGGAGGACAAGGCCTACCTGCTGGAACTGGAGCCGACGGTGACGCACTACGAGGTGCTGGCGTCGCCGGGCGATTCCAACCCCCGCGGGAATTCCCGCGACTCACGAAGGTAGATTTCCCCTCGTCGGACGGAACCTTCACTCGGAGATCCTCGATGCCGCTCCGCTCCCGCCCGGTCCTCTTGGCCCTGACCCTTCTCTGCGTCCTCCCCGCATCCCTCCGCGCCCAGGACCCGGGCGTCCTCGTCGAGGGAGAGACAGCACGCGCGGCCGACGCCTATCTGAAGCGACTCGAGGCGCTCGGCTTCTCAGGCGCGGCGCTGATCGTCGACGACGGCCGGACCGTCCTCCGGAAAGGGTACGGAGTCGGCGACCGCGAGGCCGGGACCCCGATCACGACGGCCAGCGTGTTCCCGGTGGGATCGGTGACCAAACAGTTCACCGCCGCGGCGATCCTCGCGCTCGAGGCCGAGGGCCGCCTCTCGGTCGAGGACCCGATCGCCACGTACTTCGCCGACGTCCCGCCCGACAAGCAGGGGATCACGCTCCATCACCTGCTCACCCACTCCTCGGGCCTCGAGTCCGACTTCGCGCCGACCGACTTCGATCCCGTGGGGCGCGAGCGCGACGCCTACGCGCGCCGCGCGCTCGATTCCGAGCTGCGGTTCGCGCCGGGGACCGGCTACGAGTACTCGAACGCCGGCTACAGCCTGCTCGCGGCGGTCGTCGAGATCGTGACCGGCAAGCCCTACGAGGAGGCGCTCCGCGAGCTCGTGCTGCTGCCGGCGGGGATGGAGGAGACGGGATACAGGATCCCGGAATGGGACCCCGCGCGGGTGGTCGTCGGCTATCGCGAGGGCGAGCGTTGGGGCACGATCCTCGAGCGGATCGAGGAGGATCCTGGCGCCCCCTTCTGGCAGCTACGCGGAAACGGCGGGCTCCACACGACCTTGGGCGACGTCGAGCGCTGGGACCGCGCGCTCGAGACCGACGCGGTCCTCCCTGCGGCCGCGCGCGAACGGATGTTCACCCCCTACGTTCCCGAAGATCCCGACTCCGTGTCGTTCTACGGCTACGGCTGGGCGATCGAGGAGACGCCGCGACACGGCACGCTCGTCTGGCACAACGGCGGCAACGGGATTTTCCTCGCCGAGCTCCACCGCTGGGTCGACGAGGGCCTCACCGTCTTCGTCGTCACCACCGACCTCGCGCTCCCGGCCACCCCGGTCGCCGCCGCGCTCGAGGCGATCGCCTTCGGCGAGCCCCACGCCGAGCCGCCCGCGGTCGTCGAGGTCAACCCGGCAGCGCTCGCGCGCGCGGCGGGCGAGTGGCGGCTCCCCTCCGGCGAGGCGCTGACCGTGACCGAGGCCGACGACCACCTCGCGGTCTCGGCTCGCGGCCCCGAAGGGACCGCGCTCCTCTTCCCGCTCTCGGACCACGCCCGCGAGCTCGCGCCCGATCTCGAAGCGCGGACGCGCGCGATCCTCGAGGGGCTCTTCCGTGGTGACTACGGCCCGCTGGCGGAGGCGTTCGGCGGCGCGCCGATCGAGGAGATTCGCGAGCGGGAGGAGGAGCTCATGGCCGACCGCCACGCGCGTCTCGGCGCGCCGACCGGCTTCGAGATCGTGGGCCTCGTTCCGATGCCCGCCGGCCCCGGGGTCCTCGCCCGGATTGACTTCGCGCGCGGCGCGGCGTGGAACACCTACGTGTGGGGCCCCGAGGGCCTGCAGGGCGTGCGGCCGACGCCCGAGCCGCCGGCGGCCGACTACCGTCCGGTCTCGGAGAGCGCGTTCGAGAGCTTCCGGCTCCGCGGCGCGCCGGGGCCGCGCCTCGAGCTCCGGGACGCGGGCTCTTCGGCTCCGGTCCTCGTTATCCACGCACCCGAAGGGGACGTCGAGGCGCGGCGGGACTGAGCCTCGTTCTCCCAAGCGGGCAATGGTACCTGCACCAGTGCCCGCGGGCGGAACCTAGTGCGCCCCCCGACACGCGAGGGTCAGCTTTTCGAACTCCACCGTAATCTCTCCGGTCGCACTCCTCGTTCCATGGATGACCAGTTGCAGCATGGCATTGGTCGCGACCCCGTTCGAGATGAGGAAAGCGTTGGTGACTTCCGTCAGCTCGTGGGCGCCGAGGAAATTGAAATTGAACGCGAAGACGTGCGAATCGTGGAACGTGTAAAGCGTGCCGCTCGTCTCGCCGACCCCACTTCCCTGGACGATGATCTGGAAGGTCCGATGGAAGCCTACCGCGGACTCCACCGACATGTCGCGAACCCGCAGCACCCCGCTGAACGGAATCACTT
>DASQEN010000120.1:0-2642 GCA_035633635.1 Gemmatimonadota bacterium
ACCGCCGGAGTTGCCCGGGTTGAGCGCGGCGTCGGTCTGGATCACGTCGTCGATCAGCCGCCCGGTCGTCGAGCGGAGCGTCCGGCCGAGCGCGCTGACGACGCCCGCAGTCACCGTGCTCTGGAAGCCGAGAGGGTTGCCGATCGCGACGACGAGCTGCCCGGGTTTCAAGCCCCGGCTGTCGCCGAGTGTGGCGACCGGCAGGTCCGTGCTCGACTCGAGCCGGATTACGGCGGTGTCGGTGGCAGGATCGTCGCCGACCACGCGCGCGGGGACCGTGGCCCCGTCGGCCAGCGTCACCTCGAGCGCGCCCGCGCCCGCCACCACGTGGCTGTTCGTCAGCGCGAAACCGTCCGGCGCGAACGCGAACCCCGACCCCTGTCCGGCGCGGGCCTGGCCGCGCCCCGTCGACTCGCGCTTCCACGACACGCCGATGACCGCCGGCGACACGCGCTCGACCACGTCGACGACCGCGCGCGAGTACGCGTCGAGGAGCGCCCCGTCGTCGGGCTGCTCGCCGGGGGCAGCACGTTCGCCCGGCCGCGGACGCTCAGCCCTGGACGGGTCGTTCGCCGAAATCACACGAAATCCCAAGTTCCTCCTTCCGGCCGGACGAACCGGCCTATTTCAACGTTCGTTCGTGACGTCGATCCGGCCGATCCGGCCGGTGCCGCTGAGCGCGAGCCACACGCGCCCGCGCGCGGAGTCGGTGACCATGTGGCGGACGATCGCGTTCGGCGTCGGGATGCGGACGGTCTCCTGCTCCCGGGTCGCGGGGTCGAAGGCCACCATGAGCCCGCTCGACGCCTCGTCGTACCACAGGCGGCCATCGGGACCGATCGCGATCCCGTACGGCTGCCCGTTCGGGGTCGGCGTGGCGAACTCCTCGAACGACCGGGCGCCGGGGTCATAGCGGCCGAGCTTGCCGCGCGGGTAGTCGGTGTACCACACGATCCCCTCGGCATCGACCACGAGCCGCCGCGGCCGGCTCGCCGGGTCGGGCAGCTCGACGGGCTCGAACGTGGGACCCGCCGGGTCGATCCGCAGCAGCCGGTTCGTGCCGAAGAGCGCGACCCAGAGCGAGCCGTCCGGCGCGGGCTCGATCCCGTACGGCCGGGAGGCCTCGAACTCGACCGGCCACACGTCGACCTTGCCGGACGCGGGGTCGAGCCGGCCGATCGCGTTCCCCTGCTGCACGGTGAACCACACCGCCCCGTCGTGGACGATGAGCGTGTGCGGATCGCGCGCCCCTGGCGTCGGGAACTCCCGGATCTCCCCGGTCGCGGGGTCGAGCCGGCCCAGCCGCGCTGCCGCGTTCCCCGTGTACCACACGCCGCCGTCGGGGGCGACCGTGATCCCGTGCGGGCCGGAGCTCGGCGTCGGTGTCGGCCAGTCGCGGAACTCGCCCGTTAGCGGGTCGAGCCGGCCGATGAAGCTGTTCCTCTGGTCCGTGTACCACACGATCCCGTCGGCGGAGACCGCGGGGTCGTGGGGGAACGCGCCTTCGCGGGGGATCTGGTACTCCACGATCTCGATCGCGGCGGCGGATGCCGCGGCGGGAGGCGAGGCCGGTATTTCGCTCTCCGCAGGCTCGGCGGCGCGCTGCTCTCCGCATGCCGCGACCGAGGCGAGCGCGAGCAGGAGCGCGATCGACTTCTTCATCGAAACCTCCCTTTCAAGGCCTCTTCACAGTACGCGGGATCGAGGAAGGCGCCATTCCTGACGAGCACGGCGACCGCCTCGATGTCGGGGGAGCCAGGCCGGTCCTCGATGAGCTTCGGGACCCGCGCCCGGATCACGCGGTGGGCGGCCTCGAGGGGTGGCGAGGACTCGAGCGGCCGCAGGAAGTCGATCCCCTGCGCGGCGGCCAGGAGCTCGATCGCCACCACCCGTTCGGCGTTCTCCAGCGACTGCGCCGCCTTCCGCGCCGCCCAGACGCCCATCGACACGTGGTCCTCCTTGTTCGCCGACGTGGGGATCGAGTCCACGCTTGCCGGGTGCGCGAGTGCCTTGCACTCGGAGACCAGCGCGGCGGCCGTGACCTGGTGCATCATGAAGCCCGACTGGAGGCCGGGGTCGGGCGACAGGAACGGCGGCAGCTCGCTGAACGCGGGGTCCATGAGCGCGTGGGTCCGGCGCTCGCTGATCGAGGCCAGATCCGCGACCGCGATCGCGAGCAGGTCGAGCGCCGATGCAACCGGCGCGCCGTGGAAGTTGCCGCCCGAGACGATCCGCTCGTCCGCGGGGGCCTCGGCGAAGACGAGCGGGTTGTCGGTGGCGGCGTTGACCTCGATCTCGAGGACCCGGCGGACGTGGCCCAGCGCGTCGCGCGCCGCGCCGTGGACCTGCGGCATGCAGCGGAGCGAGTACGCGTCCTGAACCTTGCCGCAGTCGGCGTGGCTCTCGGCGATCCCGCTCGTCTCCCCGAGCAGGCTGCGCAGCCGCTTGGCCGACGCGCGCTGGCCGGGATGCGGCCGGGAGTCGTGGATCGCCGCACGAAGCGCCGCGCGCGTCCCCCGCATCGCTTCGAGCGACATCGCGCCCGCTACCTCCGCGGACTCCACCAGCCGCTCCGCGCCGAGGAGCGCGAGCAACCCGATCGCGGTCATGACCTGGGTGCCGTTGATGAGCGAGATCCCCTC
>DASQEN010000121.1:0-18410 GCA_035633635.1 Gemmatimonadota bacterium
GTGTACGCCACGCTCCGCAAGATGACCGGCGACTCCGACCTGGCCATGGACCTGACCCAGGACGCGTTCATCCGCGGCTGGGAGCAGCTGGCGTCGTTCCAGGGCCGCTCGGCGTTCTCCACATGGCTCTACCGGATCGCCCTGCGGCTCGCCTACGACGCGATCGAGCGCGAGCGGCGGTCGACTCCCACGGGCTTCGACCGGGTCGCCGATCGCGAGATCGCGGACTCCGCTCCCGGGCCCGACCGGCGCGCCGAGGGGCGGGCCGATGCCGAGCTGCTCGAGCGGAGGATCGCCGAGCTGCCCGACGTGCAGCGCGCGGTGGTCGTGCTGCGGACGTACGACGATCTGCCGTACCGGGAGATCGCCGAGATCCTGGGCACGACCGAGACCAGCGCCCGGGTCTCGTACCACTACGCGATCACCAAGCTCCGCGGCCGCTATCTGGAGGAGGCGAAGTCGGAATGACGAATCATCGAATGCAGGAGACGCACCCGGCCGACTCCGAGCTGGCGGCGTGGGTCGACGAACCGGAGTCGCGCGCAGCGGCGGTCGAGGCGCACGTCGAGGGCTGCGGCCGGTGTCGCGAGCGGCTCGCCGAGCTGGCCCTGACCCGCGCCGCGCTCGCGCTCGACCCGCCCATTCCGTCGGAGGCCGCGTTCGCCGCCCAACGGGAGCGGATCCTCGCGGCGATCGGCGCCGTGCCGCGCACCGGCGGGGGCAGGGTCGTCCACAGGATCGGATGGCTCGTGCCGCTCGCGGCGGCAGCGGCGATCGCCGCGATCGTCCTCGTCAGCCGCACCGAAGGGCCGGACGTCACGCTGCCGGTCGTCGTCGACGCACGCGAGGCCGCCGAGGATGCGGCGACCGGCATCGTCCCCACGGACGTCCCGGCCACGGAAATCACGGTCGTCCCGTCCGAGGCGATCGACGAGGACCTGCTCGACGCCGCACTCGCCGCGGCCGAACCTCTGTTGCCGCCGATCTCGGTCGAGCGGTCGATGACGACCGAGGCTCGCTTCGCCGATCTCGCCGAAGAGGAGCAGGCGGCGGTCCTGCTCGAGCTCGCCAGCGCCGATTTCGATTTCTGAGACACGGACCGTTCAGGAAGCGCGAACCATCTACGCGAGGAGAATCGACATGACGATCAGGACCGGATCCATCGGGGGAGCGCTCCTGCTCATGGCGAGCCTGCCGCTCGCCGCCCAGGAGCCGTCGCGGCCACCCGGCCCTCCCCCCATCGAGCGCCTCGAGCAGCTCCGACTCGAGCGCCTTCAGGAGTCCCTGGGACTGACGGAGGAGCAGACCGAGACCCTGCGCGAGCAGATGGAGCGGAGTCACGGGGCTATGCGCGAGTCGTTCGAGCGTCAGAAGCAAGCGATGGAAGCGCTCGAGGAGAGCCTCGCCGGCCGGCCCGTCGACCAGGAGACTCTACGGCGCGCGTTGGCCGACGTCCAAGCCGCGCGGGAGCAGATGGAGCGCCAGCGCGAGGAGCACGTGACCCAGCTGGGAAAGACGCTCACGCTCGAGCAGCGCGCCAAGTTCCTGCTCTTCAACCGGCAGTTTGACGCCCGGCTCCGCGAGCTCGTCGAGAGGCATCGCGAGCGGGGGCACGCTCCACCCGGCCGCGAGGGTGGCGCGGCCGCGCTCCGTGGGGCGCCTGGTTGGGGACCAGAGCGCCGCGAGCCGACGCGCGAGGAGAAGATCGAGTCGCTGGAGAAGCGGATCGCCGAGATGCAGCGCGAGCTCGACGAGCTGAGGTCCGGCTCGGACGACTGATCCGCGGTCCGGCGTCAGACTCCCCACCCACTCCTGTTCGCGGACGCGCAAAGGTAACCGCGCGAACCGTTTACATGCGGCCTTTCGAGCCCTAGTATTCTCGGCATAGCCCGGGGCACCGGCGGACGAGCGACGGCCGTCCGCCACGCCCAGGTCCGGATCGAGGTGATCCATGCCGGCCTATCCTCTGGGCGGTCCCTTCTTCAAGGCAGTCGAGTGACGACTTCCGATCGCTCGCTCGCCACTGTTCTGTTCACCGATATCGTCGGCTCCACCGAGCGTGCGACCGAGCTCGGCGATCGCGAGTGGCGGAAGCTGCTCGAGGAGCACCACACGCGGGTGCGGCGGGAGCTGCGCCGCTTTGGCGGCCGTGAGCTCAACACTGCGGGCGACGGCTTCCTGGCCCTCTTCCAGGGACCGGCAAGAGCGATCGCCTGCGCGGATGCGATCCGGTCGGCAGTCCGCGACGTGGGGCTCGAGGTTCGCTGCAGCGTCCACATGGGCGAGGTGGAAGGGAAGGGGAAGACGGTGGGCGGGATCGGGGTTCACATCGCCGCCCGCGTCATGGCGGAGGCCGGACCCGGGGAGGTGCTCGTGTCGCGCTCGGTGCGGGATTCCGTCGAGGGCGCGGGCTTCGAGTTTGAAGACCGTGGCGCCCGCCTACTCAAGGGCGTGACGGGCGAGCGGCGGCTTTACGCGGTCACCGGCGTTCCGGCGGACTTGGGCGAGGCGCAGTCGACCCGCGCCACGATCCGTGACCTTCTGCGGCGGCCCTTGGTCATGGGTGTTGCGGCAGGGGTACTTCTCCTGTTGGCTGGCCTGTATGCGACGCGACGAGACGCAGTGCCGGAGCTGACACCGGAAGAGGCGCTCGCGGCCAACGCAGCCCCGGGCATTGCGGTCCTGCCCTTTACGGTGAACGACCCGGACTTGGCCACCTGGCGCGAAGGGATGGTGGATCTGCTGTCGATCAACCTCGACGGCCTGCCCGGGCTGCGCCCCATCGCGAGTCGCACGGTCCTGGCGCGCTGGCGCGAGGAGGTTCCGGATGTGGCCGATCTCGGCACGTCGCTGGAGGTCGCCCGCCGGACGGGGGCGCGCTTCGCGATCGTCGGGTCGGCGGTCGCGATCGGCGACGAGGTGCGGTTCGGCGCCGACATCTACGATGCCCGGAGTGGCACGCTGATCGGGAGCGCGCAGGCCCAGGGTTCGCCCGACAGCATGCTGGCGCTCGTGGACCGTCTTTCGCTCGATGTCGTGCGTGCCCTGCCCCAGGGCGAGGAGGGCGTCCTACCGAGGGTCGACCTGGCGAGTGTGACGACAACGTCGCTGCCGGCGCTGAAATCGTACTTGGAGGGGGAAGCTCTCTTCCGCCGCGGGGAATTCCCGGCGGCGACCGCCGCCTACGAGCGCGCGGTGGTGGCGGACTCGACCTTCGCGCTTGCGCTGTCCCGCCTGGGGCAGGCATGCGGCTGGGGGATCCCCGGGCCGGACTGCAACGAATACATTGCCCGTGCCGTGGCGCACATCAATCGGCTTCCGCCGCGAGCGGCGGTGCTGGTCCGAGCGAACTACGCCCTTTTTCATGGAAGCCTGGAGGGTATCGAGCCGCTTCGACGGGCGATTGAGAAATATCCGGACGACTCCGAAGCGTGGTTCCTGTTGGGAGACACGTACGAGCATGGCTGGCAGGCGGCTCTGGTCGACCGCGAGGAGGCCGAGCGGGTGATCGCGCGGGCCGTCGAGCTGGACCCCACGTTCGCTCCCTACTACCTGCACCTGATCGAGCATGCGATCAACAACGCCGACAGCGCCCGCGCGATCTCGCTGCTCGAGACCTATGGCCGGCTGGCGCCCGGCAGCGAAGACAACACTAGATTCCGGCTCGGTTTCGACCTCAACTTCGGCGACCCCGCGAGTCGTGCGCGAGCCCGGGCCGCAGTGGACACAGCCAGCGCCGGAATGCTCTTCGGCCTAGCGATGCAAACCCTCCGCCATCCCAGCAACCTGCCACTGCAGGGAGAGGTGTATCGCATGCTGCGCACTCCTGATGCGGCGCCGTGGTTCGTGGAGGTGCAATTCCAAAATCCCCTCCGGCGTGGCCGGTTTGTCGAGGCCGAGGCTTTGCTGCACGACCCTGTCGTGTCAGCGGATTTCAAGAAAGCCAGCATCTACAGACTCTACCGGATGGGGATGAACCTCCCTCCTGATCAGCTGGAGCGCGAGTTCGAGTTGAGCCCGGCCGACACGACCCCGGACGGCGCCTTGAACCATCTCCTTGCCGGGGCCTATGCGGTGGATCGGGGAAGATGGGCGGGGCATGGAGCGGTGCTCGACCGCGCACGGGGTGAGGCGGGGCGACGGCGCGCCGCCGGAGACAGCGTCGCCGCACATATGTTCGATGGAGCGGCGCGGGCGCTGGAGGGGTACGGCCTCTGGAAGCGAGGTCGCGCCACAGAGGCGCTTCCGCGCCTCGAGTCCGTGCAGCGGGACATGCGGGGGGGCGCAGGGGGGGCGTACGCCCTCAACGAGGAGGTTCGCTGGTGGCTGGGCCACATCCTCAAAGAGCTCGGTCGCCCCCGCGACGCGCTCGTGTACTTCCGGACCTTTGACGATCCCTTCGGCGAGTACGAGTCCGCGAAGATCTTCGAGGAGCTCGGGGAGTTCGACGAGGCGCGACAGTCGTACGAGTACGCGCTGCTTTCATGGCGCGATGCCGACCCCGAGCTCCAGCCTCGGATCGCTGCCGCGCGGGAAGCCCTGGCACGATTGCCGAAACTCCTCCGTCGAGAGAGCTCTTGAAATAGCCTGGGCGGGCGCCTGTCACGCGACGCCTCCCTTCCTACTGGAGGTGGATGATCCCCCCGACCACCAGCCGCCAGTCATAGGACTCGGTGTCGCCGAAGAAGGGGAACTGGACGGCCCCGCCCCACTGCTGGCCATTGGCGAACGCGTAGCGAAACCCGACCGTCCCCGAGATCAGCGTGTCCTCCTCCTCCTCGGGCGCGGCCTCTTCGCTCAGCCGCACGATTCCGTTCAGCTCGAAGACGGGGATGAAGTTCGACGGGAGCCACCACGACAGGCCGAGGTTGTAGACGAGTTCCTCCTCGTCCTCACCCTCGTCGGCGAACGTGCGGTCGTAGCCCAGCTCGGCCTGGAGCGCCCCGCGGCGCTCGGCGCCAAACCCCTTCCAGACGAGGAGCCCCGGCTCCCAACCCCAGCCGTCGACTCCGAGCCCCTCGTCCTCGTCGCCCGTCGGCAAGACGAAGCCCGACCGCGCGGTGACGATCAGGAGCCGCTCGGGATCCTGGTGGATCGCCACGATCGGCGCGACCTCCATGTCGCCGAAGCCCGAGGCCCCCTCGCCGACCTCGGGATCGGTCTGGATCACCGCGGCCTCGACCTCGGCCCCGAGCCAGCGGTTGAACCGCCACACCAGCTCGACCGACTCCGAGTACTGGTTGCCGGGCTCGGCCACGACCGCCTCGAAGCGGGGGTGGATCTTTCGTTCCAGGTACGCGTGATGGGTGAAGAAGATGTCGACGTATTCGGGGAAGCCGCCGTGCGAGTGCGCCTGGGCCCGCTCCCCGTGCTCGTGCTCCTGGGCAATGACCCGGCCGGTCCCGAACAGCGTGACGACGAGCGCCACGGCAAAAAACACGATGATACGGGAGCGCATCCCGATCCTCCGATCGATTTCGATTCGATGACGAGACTCCCCACCGGTCGATGAGACCGGCGGAGCAGAATCCGATCAGACGGAGCGGGCTGGCCGCGGGGGCGGGATTTCGACGTCGGGAGGCGAACCGGATGGCGGCTCTTTCGCCCGTACGCGAACGTCCCGCGCAGGAGGAGCCGAGGCCCGGATCCCCTCAGCCTGATCCGCCGGTGGCGCCCAGACCAGCGTCGCCTCGCGGGCAACCGCGAGCGGGATCTGGGCGCAGGGCGACCACGTGGGCCGGGACGCGGCCGCGTCGTGGGCGTGGGGGCAGCGGGGGGTCCCCTCCCAGGGACACCCGGGCGGGTGGTGATGCGCCGACTCCGCCGTCGTGGGCCGCGGCGCCTGGAACCGCGGCAGCGCCTGAAACAGCGGTAGCGCCTGGAATCCCGCGAGCGTCACGAGCAGGATCAGGGCCGCGGCGCGTGTCATTCCGACACCGGCCCGCCCCAGTGCTCGGCGAACGACTTCAGTCGCTCATGCAGGTCGGGCCCGATCGGGCGCGGGCGGCCGCTCTTCGGGTCGATCATGACCTGCACGGTCTTCCCGCGCGCGATCAGCCGATCGCTCTGCTCGTCGAACAGCTCGTAGTCGAGGACGAATGAGCTCGTGCCGATCCTCGAGAGCCACACCTCGACCCGCACGGTCTCGCGCAGCATCGCAGCCGACACGTAATCGCACTCCGCCCGCGCGACCACGAAGTCGAGCACGTCGTAGGAGTAGTCGTGGTGAAGCTCCTGCCAGTACGCGGTGCGGCCCACCTCCAGGTAGGTGAAGTAGACCGAGTTGTTGACGTGGCCCATGGGATCGAGATCCCGGAAGCGCACCGGAATCTTGACGTGGAACCGGCGCGTCGTCGGGTGCTTGCTCATGGGGCGGCGAAGCTAGCGCACGGGCCCCCGGCCTCGCCACGCGAGAGGCCCTCCCGCGTTGCCCGTCCTCCGTGCTCGGCCTACGTTCCCGGCGCCGTGTTCGACACCACGCCCCTCGCCCCCTTCGCCGAGCTTCTCGAAGCCGAGTACCCGCGGACCGGGGACGGGATCTTCCTCAACTCCGCCGCCCAGGGGATCCTCCCCCGCCGGACCCTCGACGCGATGGCCCGCTTCGAGGCGGGTCGCGCGTACCCGCCCACGATCGACGACGACGTGCTCCTCGAGGTCGAGACGACCTGTCGCGAGCGCGTCGCCCGCTTGGTCGGCGCGCCGGCCCAGCTGGTGGGTCTCGGCGTCAACACGTCCGAAGGGATCAACGTCGCCGCCATGCACCTGCCGCTCGCGACCGGCGACCGGGTGCTGGTCGCGCGGGGGGAGTTCCCGGCCAACGTCTACCCATGGCTGGGGCTGGTGCGCGGCGGGATCGAGACCGTGTTCCTCGAGAAAGAGGGCGCGCACCTGGATATCGATCGCGTGGCCCAAGCGCTCGACGCCGATCCCGCGATCCGCGCGGTTTCGATGTCGCTGGTCCAGTTCTCGAACGGCCATCGGAACCCCCTCGAGGCGGTGGGGCGCGCCTGCCGGGAGCGCGGCGTGTTCTTCGTCGTCGACGCGATCCAGGGCCTGGGCGCAGTCGAGCTCGACTGGTCGACCCTCTCCGCCGATGTCCTCGCCTGCGGCGGCCAGAAATGGCTCTGCGGACCGTGGGGAAGTGGGTTCTTCGTGGCTGCCGATTGGATGTGCGCGGACGTCGAGCCGGTCAGGATCGGCTGGCTCCAGGTCGCGGGCGCGCGGAACTACCATTCCCTCTGCGACTACGACCTGCGTTTCGAGCCGGACTGCCGGCGCTTCGAGGTCGGCACCTACCCTTACACGGCGCTCCTCGGGTTGTCAGAGAGCCTCGAGCTGATCGATACGCTGGGAGTCGAGCGGATCGCGGCTCACTCGCGCGCGCTGTTCGCGCCGATCGAGGCGGCGCTGGCCGAGCTCGGGGCGACGATCGTGTCGTGCACGGCCCCGGCCTGCCGCTCGTCGATCCTCTGCTTCCGGGCCGAGGATCCCGCGTCGACCCGCGCGATCTTCGAGGGGCTCAAGGCCGCCGGCGTGACGTGCGCGTTCCGCGAGGGGTCGGTGCGGCTCTCCCCCCACTTCTACAACACGCCGGACGAGGCCGAGCGCACGGCGGCCCTGATCGAGTCGGTCTGGCCAGCATCGGCGAGGTCCCGGTGAAGCGCGCCCTATCCGGCGCGGGGATACGAGCCCTCTCCGCGGCGGCCCTCGTGACTCTGACTGCCACCCTGTTCCTGCCGGCCTCCGCGCTCGCGCAGGGGTTCCTGCGCTGGCCGCAGGACCCGCGCGCGACCGCGATGGGCGGTACAGGGGCGGGCCTCGCGGCCGGTCCGGCCGCGGCCTTCCACTCCCCGGCCGGGATCGCCTGGCTCGAGGGCACGCAGGTCCAGGCCGGCGCACGGCTCTCGGCCCGCGCCGGGTCGTTCCACGCCTTCGGCGAGGGCGAGTTCGATCGCGAAGCCGATCCCTCGGTCTCGCCGGCCCTCTTCGCCACCCATGCGATCGCCGAGAACCTGACCGGGGGGCTCTCGATCACCTCCCCCTGGGCAATCGGCGTCGAGTGGCAGCGGCCCGACTCGTTCGCCGGACGGTTCCTGACCTCGGGGAGCCAGCTATTCTCGCTCGACGCCAGCCTGACGCTCGCCTACCGCGCGGGAGAGTGGTGGAGCGTCTCGATCGGCCCCAACGTCGTCTATGTGCGGCTCGATCGGGACCACCTCGCCCACGACCCCGAGCTGAGCGCGCTCGGTGGCGCGGGCCCGATTCCGCTGGCCCGGGCCGGCTACGACATCGACGGAACCGCGATCGGCTGGAGCGCGGGCGTCTTCGGGCGCCCCCGGCCGGGCGTGTCGCTGGGGGCGTTCTACAAGAGCTCGGTCGAGGCCTCGCTGGAAGGGTTCGTCGATTTCACGATCGTCGCGCCGGAGGCCCTCCAGGCCGTGATCCGCGGCGACCGCACGGTGGGAGAGATCCTTGCGGAGACGTATGTCGACCAGAGCGCGCGGTTGGACGTCCCGCTCCCCGCCGTGCTCTCGCTCGGGGCAGCCTGGGACCCGGTTCCTTCGGTCACGGTCGCCGCCGACGTCCAACGGATCGGCTGGGGCGAGCTCGACGAGCTCGCCTTCACGCCGCTGGGGCCGGCCCCAGCCGACCCGGTCGCGCTCCGCTGGCAGGATGTCTGGGCCTGGCGGATCGGCGCCGAGGCGCGGCGGCCGGGCGGTCTCGCGCTGCGGGTCGGGTACGCGCGCGAGGAGAGTCCCGCCCCGAGGGGCGGCGTGACCCCGCTCTTCCCCGACGCCGAGCGGGAGGCGCTGTCCGCGGGCGCCGGCTTCGACTGGCGGGGGACGGGCGTCGAGGTCGCCTACCGGCTGACCGTCCTCGACGATCGGGAAGGCGTCGCGCTGCCCAACGGGACCGCCGATCCGGATGGCGTCTACGAGTCGACCGAGCACGATCTTTCGATCGCTGTGACCCGCCGTTTCTGAAGCCCATGCCGCCTTGCTCGCCCCATTTCGACCCTCTATACTCGATTCGGATATGAAGATGACGCGGAACCACCAGGAGAACTTCATCGCCCAGTGCCGGGAGGCGGGTTTGTCGGTCACGCACCAGCGCCTGGCGATTCTCGAGGCCATGATGGCCAACGGTAACCGCCATCCCTCCGCCGAGGTCATCTACCAGGCCGTTCGCGAGCGCTACCCGACGATCTCATTCAACACGATCTACAAGAACCTCGAAACGTTCGAGGAGCTGGGGATCGTGGTGAAGGTCAATCCGATCTACAACGAGGCGCGCTACGACGTCGACGTGAAGCCCCACCACCACTTGATCTGCCGCCAGTGCAAGACGATCGTCGACGTGCACGACAAGAAGCTCGACGCCCTGCCCGCCCCCGAGGAGGCAGAGAGCGGCTTCCGCGTCGAGAACTGGACGGTCCAGTTCACGGGCCTGTGCGCCGACTGCCAGCCGGTGGCGGCAACCGGCTGACTTCCCGCCCGGCGCCGGACCCCGCTTCCGCGCGGGAACCCGGGAGCCGTTCCGGCGTATCCAGAATGTGTGGTGGAGCAGAAATCCCGTGTGCAACGGGAGTTCCGCTCCACTACACCAGGGCAGGCGCCAGCCAACGCCCCTCACCGGAGGATCCGTCCATGATCCGTCATCTCGTCGGTCTCGCCGTCTTCTCGTTGGCCACTCTCGTCGCCGCCTGCGGAAGCGGCGAGGACCCGGAGGCCGCTTCCAGCTCCCCGCGGCAGGTCGTCGTTCGCGGAGCCGAGCCAGCCGCTCCTCCCAGCGCGTCCGCCGGGGGCATCGAGATCGGCCCCAGCGAGACGGGGGCCCCCGAGATCGTCATTCTGCCCGATCCGGCCCCCGAGTCGAGGACGCGGGTCGTTCACGAGACCGTTGTCGTCGATCCACCGGAGGCGCCGGCCCCGAGCGGTTCGGATGCCGATCTGACCGGCGCCGGGGCCGTGCTGCCCGCGCCGCGGCCCGAGGGCGAGGCGACGGCGGCGGTCACGCTGCCGGCGGGTCGCACCCAGGTCTTCGTCACGGCCTCCACCCGCGTCACCACGGACGCGAGCCAGGCCGGCGAGCCGGTCGAGGCGGTCACCGCTGAGCCGGTCGTGGTGAACGGCGAGGTCGTGATCCCCGAGGGGTCTTCCGTGCGCGGCCGCATCGAGAGCGTCGATCCCGGCGAGTACCCGCTGCGCCGCCCGTCGATCGAGATCGTCTACGACCGGATCGAGACCCCGGACGGGCGCGTGATCCCGATCGAAGCGCGTACGAGCGGCGAGGTCGGCACGGTCGTCCAGCATCCGCGCGGCGACCACGACCGCATGCGGAACGTGCTGCTCGGCGCGGGCGTGGGGGCGGGCGTGGGAGGTGCGACCGGCGGCAAACGCGGCGCGCTCCTCGGCGCGATCGCCGGGGCGGCGATGGGCGCCGGCGTGGGCCATGGCGGCATCGACTGGTGCGCGAGCGTAGAGCCCGGCGATTCGATCCTCATCATCCTCGATCGCGACGCGGTCGTGCCGCGCGGCCCGGTGATCGTCAACCTGTCGCGCTGATCAAGCGATCTCCCGATGATCCGGCGAATCCTGCCCCTCGCGTTCGCCGCGCTAGTTTCCGCGTGCGTGATCGTCGAAGGTCCGACCGAGCCTTCGGGAAGGCCTCGGGTCGGCGGATCGTGGAGCGTTTCCGCGAGCGCGTTCTCGAGCACCTGCGGAGCGGCCGGTCACGAGCCGTTCGGGATGTCGGTCGTCCAGAACGGGGAGATCCTGCAGTTCGTCATCGAGATCCAGGGCTTCGGCCCGGTCCGATATGACGGATGGCTGACCCGGAGCGGCGAGTTCCAGGTCGGCCATACGACCGTCTTCGCGTCGCGGGGGCTGGAGAACCGGTCGACGGTGGACGGGCGGTTTGGCGCCTACGGCCGCACGCTCTCCGGCACCGAAATCGAGACGATCACCGACCTGCGCACGGGGGCCACGTGCAGGATCCAGTGGCGATGGACGGGAAGCCGTTTCTAGTGCGCTCCGGCTCGTGAACGCAGCCCCCGGTTCGAACGGCGCGGAAGGATCGCTACCCCCCGAGCTCGCGCGCGTGCTCGACATCTTCTCGCGACTCGGCCGCGAGCAGACGATGCAGGCGCTGGTCGACTACGCGAACCGCTTCCCCGAGCTCCCCGACCGCTTCGCCGCCCTGGCTGCCAGCGAGGAGCACAAGGTCCACGAGTGCATGACCCCGGTGGCGCTGTTCAGCGAGGTCGACGACGGGCGCATCCGGTTCTACGCGGACGTGCCGCGGAGCGCGCCCACGATCCGTGCGCTCCTGTCGATCCTCATGGCCGGGCTCAACGGCCGCTCGCCCGAGGACGTGCTCGCGATCCCTCCCAACTTCGTCTCGCGGCTCATGCGGAACGTCGGGCTCTCGACCCGCGAGCGGGGCCTCCAGGCGATCCTGTTGCGGATGAAGCGCCACGCCCGCGAGGCGCTCGCGGCCTGACGCCCGGCCAGCGCGGGCCGGCCGGAGCGGCCGGAGTTTCAGAGCGGCCGGACCGCGGCGTTTCACGGATTTCGATATACGATCCTCCCTCCCACGATCGTCGCGCGGACGCGCGCGAGCGCCGCGATGTCCTCCCGCGGATCCCCCTCGACCAGGACCAGGTCCGCGGCCAGGCCCGGCTCGATCCGGCCTGTCCGCTCCTCGAGTCCGAACAGAGCCGCGGGCACGGTCGTCAGCGCTGCGAGGATCGCGTCGAACCCGAGCCCCGCCCGTTCCATCCCGCGGTACTCGGCGGTGGGATCGAACGCGTCCGTGAAGCCGACGTCGGTCCCGAACACGACCCGGCCGCCGGCCGCCGCGAAGGCCGCGAGCTGGCCGATGGCGGTGGCCTGGAAGCGCTCGCTCACGTCGGGCGGGGCGCCGCCCCGCTCGAGCACCCACCGCCACAGGTCGAGGGTCGGCGCCAGAGCCACCCCCCGCTCGACCAGCTCGCGGGCGAACGCCGGATCCCACTCGCCGCCTTCGTCGGGGGTCGTGTGGAGGAGGAGGTCAACGCCGGCGTCGGCCGCCCTCGCGGCTCCCTCGCGGCTCGTCGGATGGGCGGCGACGACGCGCCCCGCCGCGTGCGCGGCCCGGACGACCGCGGCGAGCGCCTCCCCGGGCATCAGGACTGCCAGGGCGCCAGGCTCGACCGGCGAACCGGCGAAGACCTTTATCAGGTCCGCGCCTGCGGCGAGGCGCACCTGGGCGCTGTCGGCCGCCGCGGCGGCGGATTCGATCTCGGGGAGGACGAGCGGCCGCAGATAGAACGGGGTACCGCCCGGCGGGACGAACGGCACCCCGGCGGTCAGGATCGCGGGGCCCGGAAGCTCGCCCGCGTCGATCCGCCGCCGGAGCGCGAGCGTGTTCGCCAGGAACGAGCCCGTGTCGACGACCCGCGTGAAGCCCCAGCGGTTCAGCATCGCCTCGAGCCTCGCGCGCAGCCGGTCCCCGGGGAGGGTGTCCGCGCCCATCCAGCCCGGATCGGCGAAATGGACGTGGGAGTTCCAGAAGCCGGCCAGGACCGTCGCACCGGAGGCGTCGAGGGTCTCGGCGCCTTCTGGGACGGGGACCTCCCGTCGGGAGCCGACCGCCGCGATCCGGCCACCCTCGACCACGACGACCGCATCCTCGATCGGGGCGGCACCCGGGGCAGCGATCAACGTGCCTCCCACAATCGCCAGCGGGGGGCCGGCCTCCTGGCCGGCGGCGGCCACAGGCACCGCGATACCGGCCGCGCATGTCAGGCCCAGTAGAAACGCAAGCCCGAGTGCTCCAGGTCTTCTCGCCATCGATCCTCCTGTAAACAATGTTCACATCCGGACGGTTGAACGATCATCCCGACGAAAAAAAACGATGATCAGGCCTCGAGCCCGCGTTTCAGGCGCTCGAACGACCGCCGCCAGATCTCGAGGAACACCTTCCGGCTCCCCGTCACCCGACCCGCGCGGCGGAGCGCCACGAGCCCCTGAGCCTGGGCGCCCAGGGCGAGCCCCACCTCCAGCGGGTCGTCCTGACGCCAAGCGCCTCGCCCCATCAGCGCCGCGACCTCGCGCTCGATCACCCGGCCCGTCGGCGACTCTCCGCGGCGAAAGTCCTCAGGAAATCGTCGGGCACCCTTCCTCCGCGAGGCGAACATGAGGTCCGAGAGCCGCGGCTCGTCGAGCGCGAACTCGAGCACGACCTCGAACGCACGGTCGAGGCGCCGTGATGGGGGCGCCTTCGCTACCGCCCGCTCCATCCGGCGGGAGAGTGCGCCGAAGCCGACCTCGGCCACTTCCTCGAGCAGCTCGTCCCGGCCCGCAAAGTGGCGGTAGATCGCCGGCGCGGTGATCCCCGCTCCCGCAGCCACGCGCCGCATCGTCATCCCTTCGCCGCCCTCGGCGCGAAAGATCGCCCGCGCCGCGCGAACGATCTCGCGCCGCGTTTCGCCCCGCACTTTCATGGCCGCTCCCTTGCCCATGATGTTAACATCGTTCACTCACGGCCGAAGCGCAAGCGGATTTCGTCGCGGCCCGACGTACCGCGGGCCGCGCTTCCGCCTTGTTGTCCGCGGTCTACCGCTCGACCGGCGCCTGCACCGTGTTCCCCCATTCGGTCCACGACCCGTCGTAGTTCCGTACGTCGTCGAAGCCGAGCAGGTAGGTGAGCGCGAACCAGGTGTGGCTCGAGCGTTCACCGATCCGACAATAGGCCACCGTGCTCTCGTCCTCAGAGAGCCCCTGCTCGTCGCAGTAGATCGCGCGCAGGTCGTCGGCGGACTTGAACGTGTGGCTGTCGGGGTCGACCGCCCGCCCCCAAGGCACGCTCTTCGCGCCGGGGATGTGGCCGCCCCGGAGCGCGCCCTCCTGCGGGTACTCCGGCATGTGCAGGAGCTCCCCTGAGTACTCCTGGGGACTCCGCACGTCGACGAGCTGGCCGCCCTCCTCCATGTGCGACAGGACCTCGTCGCGGAAGGCGCGGATCTCCTCGTCGTCGCGCTCCGGTTCGGGGTAGTCGCCGGCCGGATACCGGGACACGTCGGTCGTCATTGGGCGCCCCTCGGCCTCCCATTTCGCGCGACCGCCGTCCATCACACGGCAGTCGTCATGGCCGAACAGCTTGAACACCCAGAGCGCGTAGGTCGCCCACCAGTTGTTCTTGTCGCCGTAGAAGACGACGGTCGTGTCGCGGGAGATCCCCTTCTCCCGCATCCGCGCGGCGAAGCGCGCGCCGTCCAGGTAGTCGCGGACGAGCGGATCGTTGAGGTCGGCGTGCCAGTCGATCTTGACCGCGCCCGGGATGTGGCCGGTGTCGTACAGGAGCACGTCCTCGTTCGATTCGACCAACCGCATCGAAGGATCGTCCAGGTGCTCGGCGATCCACTCTGTCGAGACGAGGGCCTCGGGATGCGCGTACCCGCGCTTCTCGATTGGGGGGACGTCCTTGGATGCCATGGAGAACCTCCGCATGCGAGGATGAGATGCCCGCCCTGGCGGGCCGAAGAGCCGATTGGCGTCGAAAGTGTACGTCAGACCGGCAGGCCACGCTCGCGGAAGAAGGCGAGCGTCCGGCCGGTCGCCCCGCGGGCGGCCTCGATCTCGGCCCGCGCCGCGGCGCCCGCCCTGCGGCCCCCCCCAGGCTCGTCGAGCCACGCCCCCCAGCGGGCGGCGAGCGCGTCCGCGGTGGCCACCGTCGCGAGCCCCCCGGCCCGCTCCAGAGCGGCGACCTCCGCCGGGCCACCGTGGTTCGGGCCCACCGCCACGGGTACGCCGTGCGCCGCCGGCTCCACCGTGTTGTGGACCGCGCCGCCGAAGCCGCCGCCGACGTACGTCGCGTCCGCGAGCCGGTAGAGCCGGTAGAGCAGCCCGACCCGGTCCACGATGACGACCGCCGGCGCCCCGCCGGCGCCGGCTTGCCCCGCGAGGCCCCGAGACCCTGCCGACGCGAGCCGCGCGGACCTGAGACCCAACGCGAGCGCCCCACGCTCGATCCGCGTGACGGCCGCCTCGGTGGGCTCGTGCGGGGCGACGACGGCGACAAGGCCGGGATGGCGCAGTCGCAGCCGGGCCACGGCGGGCAGGACGATGGCCTCGTCCGCGGGCCAGGTGCTCCCCGCGACGACGACCGGCCCCGCCCCTGGAGGCGGCTCCCAGGCGGGCGGCAGCGTGGCCTCCTCCTCGACCCTGGCGAGCGAGACATCGATCCGCGTGTCGCCCGTCACCGCCACGGCCTCTCGCGGCACACCCATGCCGACCAGGAGCGCGGCGTCCTCGTCGGTCACCGCTCCGATCGCGCGGAACTCGCGGTATAGCCGGCTCGTCAGCACCCGCGCCGGCCGCTCCATCCGCGCGCTTCCGCCCGCCAGCCGACAGCAGGCCTGGGCGAGCGGGACGCCGCGCTCGGCGGCGGTCCAGATCAGGTTCGGCCAGAGCTCGCCCGCCACCAAGACGATCGCGTCGGGATCGAGGACCTCGATCTGCGCGCGCATCGCCGAGGGCCAGTCGAACGGCATGTAGTCGACCGCGTCCGGGGCCTTCCAGCCCGCGATCATGCGCTCGGCGGAAGGGGAGAAGAACGAGTAGAAGAGTGCTCCATCAGGGTGTGCCGCGCGAATCGCGTCGCCCAGGGGCCGCGCCTGGAGGGTCTCGCCCGCGCTCGCGGCATGGAGCCAGATCCGCGGGTGGCGCCCCGCGAACCGGAGTGCGGCTTCCCGCCAACGGTCCTCCAGGCCGCGCCGCGCCTCGATGCCACGCGCGAGCTTGGGGTTGACCAGCGCGACCCCGCGGAGCCCCAGCCGCGCGGCGGGTACTACGAGGCCGTTGTAGGCCAGCGGCCACAGACGAGCCCCGAACGACGAGAGCCGGAGGAACTTCTCTCCGGCTCTCTCGATCTTGCTGCTCTGTGAAGCGCTCAGATCGCGTCGACCCGCTCGATTCCCGGGACCATCTCACGCAGTCGCTGCTCGATGCCGCGCTTCAGCGTCATCGTGCTCATCGGGCAGCCCCCACAGGCGCCCATCATGCGCAGCGTCACCACGCCGTCCTCGATGTCCAGAAGCTCTACGTTGCCGCCGTCCATCGCGATCGCGGGACGGATCGTGTCCAGCGCGGCCTCGACCTGCTCGCGCAGGGCGTCGGGATCGCGGGTCTCCGCTCCCACTTCCGCCGCGGTCGCGCCGGGCCGCTCCAGTAGCGTCGTATCGATTCTATTGTCGCTCATGTCGCCCACCCTCCGTGGGGTTGAATGCACCGCTCAAGGTAGGGGCTCGACGGAGGGGCTGCAAACCGCGCGACGCGATCCCACGCTAGCCCGCATTCTGCCGCCGGGAGGTCTCGTGGCGGGCTTCGCGCTCCTCGCGGAGCCGAGCTAGCAGCTCGTGCAGCTCGGCGTAGAGCGGCTCGACCGGGCGCGGATCGCCGAGGGCGCCCTCCTTGCGTACGCGCCCGCGCTCCAGCATGTGCATCATCGTGGTTTTGTCGTAAAGCTCCTCTATCACCGTGTTGTAGAGCTCTGTCTCGCGGCGGAAGTAGTCCTCGAGGAGATTCCAGATCACCTCGTTGGCGGGTCCCGCCTCTCCTGCCCGATCGCGCATCAGCGCGCGCGCTTCGAGGAAGAAGTTCAGCATAAACCCCTTGTAGGCGATCTGGGCGTGTTGGAAGAGCGCGCGGTGGAGCGTGCGAAGGTGGAGTACCAGCGCGCCGACCGCGATCACCATGAGTAGCAGAACCGATAGGACAACCAGCTCGAACGCGGTGGCCCCACTCAGATAGAGTCCGGCATAAGCGGCTCCGACCGCAACGATCGACACGATCGCGCCGAGGACCTTGAGGAGGCTCTTGAGCATGGCGGCACGAGAGTAGTCGTGGAACGGGGCGTTGGCAATCGGGTAGATTTCCCCACATGCCGGAGCCCAAACGCATCCTCTGGGTCGACGACGAGATCGGCGGCCTCACCTCCCACATCCTGTTCCTCGAGCATCGCGGGTTCGACGTCCAAACCGCACCCAACGGTCAGGACGCACTCGCGATGCTCGGCGAGAACGGGTTCGACTGCGTGCTCCTCGACGAGCAGATGCCCGGCATGCGCGGGATGACCGTGTTCGAGCGGATTCGCGACCGTCATCCCCGGCTGCCGGTCGTCATGGTCACGAAGAGCGAAGAGGAAGGGCTGATGGACCAGGCGATCGGACGCCGCGTCGACGACTACCTCGTCAAGCCGATCAACCCCAACCAGGTACTATCGGTCCTCAAGCGCCTGCTGGAGGGGTCCCAGATCCGCCATCAGACGATCGCCCAGGAGTTCAGCCGCCGCTATCTGGAGCTCGAGGAGGAGCGCAAGAACCGCGTTTCGTGGGATGACTGGGTCCATCTGTACCGCGAGCTCCTGTCCTGGGAGATGCGGCTGATCGAGGCCGGCGAGCGGGGCCTGCTCCAGAGCCAGCGGGAGATCATGAAGGCGGCCAACGCCGATTTCGTCCGCTACGTGCGGGAGCGCTACCGCGGGTGGGTGGCGGCCGAGCCGGGTAAGCGGCCAACCCTCTCCCCGGACGTGGTCGAGCGGTTCGTGCGGCCGCTGCTCGTGGCCGACGACGGGCCGGTGTTCCTGGTCCTCATCGACTGCCTGCGTCTCGATCAATGGATGGCGATCCAGGACACGCTCACCCCGCTCTTCACCGTCGAGGAGGCGTTCGCGGGGTCGATCTTGCCATCGGCCACCCCGTACTCCCGAAACGCCATTTTCAGCGGCTGGTTCCCGCGGCGGATCGCGGAGAAGCATCCCGACCTGTGGGTCGGCGATGCGGACATCGAGGGATCGCTGAACCCTAACGAGCGAGAGCTCCTCGAGCTGCAGCTCAAGCGCAAGGGCCTCGGCGCGGCATGCCC
Source organism: Gemmatimonadota bacterium (assembly GCA_035633635.1). GTDB lineage: Bacteria > Gemmatimonadota > Gemmatimonadetes > JACCXV01 > JAHWKZ01 > JAICNR01. The sequence goes on from DASQEN010000121.1 coordinate 17,907, forward strand.
CATTCCGTACTTCAAGGTCTTCACCGCCGATGAGGGCAACGCCGTGCTCAAGCGGCTGCCCCAGTGCTTTCAAAGCCGGTTGTCGGCGTTCGTGTTCAACTTCATCGATGTCCTGACCCACGGGCGCTCGGAGTCGGAGATCCTGCTCGAGATCGCGCCCGACCCCGAGGCGTTCCGCTCATTGACGCGCTCCTGGTTCCTGCACTCCGCGCTCTACGAGCTTCTGCGCCAGGCAGCGCGCCAGGGCGTGCGCGTAGTGCTGACCACCGATCACGGATCCGTCCACTGCCTGCGACCGGCCACCGTCTACGCGCGCAAGGATGCTTCGCAAAACCTGCGGTACAAATTCGGAAACAACATCCACGCCGAGGAAGTGGAAACCGCGATGCGGGAGGTCGACCTGGCAACGATCGGGCTGCCCGATCTGGGCACCAACGTCGCGGCGCTGATCGCGGTCGAGGACTACTACTTCGTCTATCCCACCAAGCTGCGCGAATACCAGAG
>DASQEN010000122.1:0-6356 GCA_035633635.1 Gemmatimonadota bacterium
ATGCAACGATTCTTCCATCGCCTGGTCTCCAGTACCTCCTCGATATCACCGATTCCATTGCGGGCGCATTCGGTATGGAGACCCGCTGCCCTTTCCTGGATCGCAGACTAGTGGAGTTCTGCCTGGCTGTCCCAAGCGAACAGAAGCTCGCGAATGGGTGGACGCGGGTGATCCTGCGGCGGGCGATGGAAGGGATACTTCCACCCGAGATCCAGTGGCGGGTCCACAAGGCAGATCTTGCCTACAGTTTCATTCGACGACTGCGCGGCTTAGACCGGCAGGCCTTGATAACAGCCTTATTCGACGCACCTTTCGTGTTGGAGGACTACGTCGATATGGATCTGCTGCGAGCCATCCACAAGCGTTTCGACTCCGGAGGCATCAGACACGTCCGGCGCGACAGCGGACGACTCTACATCGCTGCGGTACTCAGTCGCTGGCTTCGCGGTGTTCATGCCGAGCGACAGCGCGGTGCCGAACCTCAGACCGTACGATAGATCCCTAAACATGTACGAGTACTTCGTCTTTGGAGGTGTCCTTCGCTCAGAGCTGCTGTTTCCTGATCTTTCACCCTCCACGGCTCGCGACGAGCCGACCTGGACGATCCGTGTGTCGGCGGCGCGTCCGACGGCACAGGGAACGCTCCAAGGCTCTCATGAGGTCCAACCAGGTTGGGTCTTCCGTCTCTACCGATTGAGAAACGGGTTGCGCCTCGATTATGGGACCAACGGCAGCTACGAGATCTTATCGGAGGGAAGCGAGATCGTCTGGTATCAAGGGACGGATCGGAGGGAGGAACTGGTGCGATCGGTTCTCCTCGGACCGGTCATGGCGTTGGCTCTTCACGAATCCGGAATCCTCTGCCTGCATGGCAGCGCCGTCGATGTGGACCGCAAGGGAATCGCGTTTGTCGCTCCCAAAGGCTCCGGCAAGTCGACGCTGGCGGTCGCTCTAGCGGCGGCTGGCGGTCACTTGATGAGCGACGATATCGTGGCAGTGACTCGGTTCTCCCTGCCGGAGGTGATTCCTGGAGTGCACAGCGTTCGCATGTTCGGCGATGTCACGGAATATGCGGCGAAGAGGTTCCATGGGACCGTCCTCCGCGATGGTTGGAAGAAGACCCTGACGAACTTGCCCCGCGAGCGACTCGCGTGGGAACCCGCTCGCCTGGACGTTATCTACCTGCTCAAGCCCATAGTCGAGCCGGTCGGGGACGCCGTTACATCCCGGACCCGATTGCGGCCCGCGATTGCCGCGGTTTCCCTGGCCCATCAGACCAAGCTCGCCGATGATCTGGTCGGATACAGGGAAGCCGGGACGATGCTCCAGTGGATCGCGGAGATCGTTTCTCGGGTCCCCGTCTTTACCCTGGAAGTCGTGCATGATCTCGAAAGACTGCCGGAAGTCGTAAGGGAGATCTTTGCCTGGCACCGCAGCGATACAGCGTCGGAAGCAAGAGACTCCTTACCCAACTGAAACTTCAGACCTGACGAGCTCCGCGGGCCTCTTCTCCGAGGTAAGCGGCTGCCTGAAGGCGGAACAGCTCGGCATAGTGTCCGTCGCGGGCCATCAGCTCCTCGTGCGTTCCTGACTCGGCGATCCGCCCACCCTGAAGGACATAGATTCTGTCGGCAGAGCGGACGCTGGAGAACCGATGGGAAATGAGCAAGACGGAGCGACTCCGGCTTAGGCTTCGGATCTGGGCATAGAGCTCGTGCTCGGCGCGGGGGTCGAGCGACGCCGTGGGCTCGTCCAGCACCAGGAGATTCCCCCCCCGGAAGAAGGCGCGCGCGAGCGCAAGCTTTTGCCATTCGCCTCCTGAAAGCTGGTAACCGCCGTAAAACTCTCGACCCAGACGCGTTTCGTAGCCTTGGGCGAGGCGGGAGATGAATCCCTGGGCCCCGGCCTGCTTCGCCGCCTCTTCGACCAATGCGGGATCGCTCGGACGGTCCGCCCGTCCCAGGGCGATGTTCTCCCTGACAGTGAGAAAATATTGGATGAAGTCCTGGAAAATGACGGTGAGTACAGACCTTAAATCTTCCGCATTGAGCTCTCGAGCGTCGATCCCGTTCCAGAGGATCCGGCCCTCCTCCGGCGAATACAGCTGGAGGATCAGCTTGACCAGGGTGGTTTTCCCGGACCCGTTCTCGCCGACCAGGGCCACAACTTCTCCAGGGTTGATCTCCATCGAAACCCCGTGCAGAACTCGTTCTTCGGTACCAGGATACCGGAACGAAACATCTTCCACCGTAAGACTGCCGAGCGATAGGGGTTTGTCGGCGGCAGGGAGGGGAGTGACATCATCGTCCCGCTTCAGATGGGAGAGGAACGATTGGTAGTCATCGAAGAACATCCCCGATTCGACGAGGGTGCCGATCCCTCGTGACATGGCTCCGAAGCGCCCGATGAGGAGCTGCATGGCTACTCCGGCCGCCATCGCGGTGGCGACATCGATGCGATTGCTGACGGTCAGCCACACGAGCGCGCCCAGCGCGATAGCCGCACCGAGCGAGCCCCCCAGCCTTCCTCCGATTCCGACCTTGAGGCGGTTTCGGAGATGCTCACGCAGACGACGTAATCGCTCCTGGATCAACTCGTCGTAGCGTCGACGAAGGAAACGGGTAGCCGAGAACACACGAACCTCCTTGGCAGTCTCTCCGTCCGTCAGAAGCTCGCGTAGGTACATGAGTTCTCGATTCTTCGGAGTCCAGCGGTATTCGAACGTGTATGCCTGCCTACTGTTGTAAAGGATTGCGAGAAGGACAGGGATCGAAGCCGCGACCACGAGTGGTAAGAGGAGTGTGTGCATAGTCAAGAGCGCTATGCTGATCCCGATGCTTGTGACAATCGACATGACAAGCATGTGCGTTCCGTTGACAATCTCCATCGAACGATAATAACCTGAGGAACGGGCACGAGTGAGCTCGTCGTAGAAGGAAGGATCCTCGAACAGAGCAACATCGACGGTGGCGGCTACCTCGATGATTTGATCGAACGTGTGGATGTCGAGTAGTTCGCCCAACAGTCGTTGCTGATGAGCAAGTAGCAGGCCCACGATGCCCAGGAACACCATGGTGCCAATCAGCGCGGCAAGCTCGGGAACGATCGGTCTCAGCCCGCTTCCTGTCTCGGCGAGTGCGAGTAGCTCACGGAGGACGTCGCGTCCGACGAGAAGCTGCAACAAGACTCCCCCCCCCCCAAGAAGCTGCAAGACGGTCACAAAGAGGAATAATCGGGGGCTCGCTTCCCGAACAAGTCGCAACGCCTGCCCGGTCAGGCGGGGGATTCGGCGCCACTGACTGAAGCGATCGGACGGTCCCTTGAGATCGTAGATCGTGAACCGCTTCGCGGCGGGCGTCGATTCTGTCGAGTTATCCTTCAATGCGTCGATTCTCACTCTCTGACAAACCCAGGGTTGATGGCGTTCCCGGTATACAAACGTACGTGACGCCATCCCGTACGTCGACGTCGAGGCGGCTGAACGACTCCGGACCCCGCTCACGCGATTCGCTAATTCTCGCGTGACCTCGCGCGCGAAAGCCGACGACGGACACGCCATTTCGTGTTTGCAAGGTGCCGGCGTATCGCATATGGTAGGAACCTCAACAGATCATTCGCACTGCCCCATCGCATAACACACACGCAGGGGGTTCCTACGTGAAATCCATAGTCAGCCGCGCACGATGCGCGGCCATCGCCATCCTTTGCGCGGCAATCGCCGCGGCCTGCACGTCCTCATCGCCTGTCGACATCGATTCCACCTCCGAAGCCGCGGGAAATGCTTCCAAGCTCGAGGTCTCGCCGATCCAGGTCGACTTCGGGACCAGCGGAACGACAGCATCGGTCACCCTGAAGAACACATCCAATACGGCGCTCACCTGGACGGCGAGCGAAAACGCGGGTTGGCTGGCGCTGGGATCGAAGTCCGGGATGGTCTGGAGCGATTCGCCGAAGAACCTGTCCCTTTCGGTTCAGCGGAGTGGTCTGGCGGCAGGGAAGTATACGACCGACATGACGATCTCCGCGAACAAAGGGGGCGGCTCCGAGACCGTTTCGGTCTCGATGACCGTGTCTTCCACGGCAGCCTCGTCGGGGCAGCTTTCGGTCTCGCCGCTCCAAGTCAACTTCGGGAGCACCGGGACGAACGCGTCGGTGACGCTGACGAACAGCGGGAACACATCGCTCACGTGGACCGCGAACGAGAGCGCGGGCTGGCTCGCGCTGGGAGCGACGTCGGGGACGATCGCGGCCCAGTCCCAGAAAACGCTGTCGATGTCCGCGAACCGGACCGGGAAGTCGGCGGGGACCTACACGACCAACGTGCAGTTCGCGGCGGGGACGGCGGGCTCGGCCACCGCGTCCGTTTCCATGACCGTGCCTTCGACGTCCACCTCGGTGACCCTGGCCGGCCAGCTGGTCGACCAGTTCGACGGCCACGCGCTGTCGGGTTTGACCGTGCAGTACGACGGGAAGTCGGCGAAGACCGATGGGTCGGGCAGGTTCACGATCACGGGCTCGCCCAACAGTGTCTTGCAGCAGCTCACCTTGTCGGGGACCGGAGTCCACCGCCGGGTCACGTTCGCGCGTACCGGCGACATCCAGTGGCGCGTAGCGCCCTCCACCTTCGACATGTCGGCGTTCAACGACGTCGCGCGCGACGAATACGGCTCGGGCACAGTCCGCTGGGTTGCACCTCCCACCATCTACGTGGACAGCCGGCCGGAAGGGTTCACCAGCGCCGAGCTCAGCACGTGGATCTCCCAGGTGAAGGTCCAGGCCGCGGAGTTCGTCTCGAAGTGGACGGGCGCCACGATCAAGCCCGCCGCCGTGATCGTGACCTCGAATCCGCCGAGCGACAACAGCCCCGGCACGATCGTGATCCACTTCAGCGAGGACGATTCGCGGTACGGGAACAATTCGACCTATATCGGCTACGCGCGCATGTCCTACTCGTCCAGCGGGTCGATCACGGGCTCTGCCGTATGGCTGCGTTACCTGCGCTACTCGGGCACGACCGGAGCCAGCAAGCGCAAGGGCATCCTCGGCCACGAGCTCGGCCATGCGATGGGGTACGGGCACATGAATGGAGAAACGCTGAGCTTCATGGAGCCGTCGCTCGGCACCAAGACGGACCTGAGTGCATTCGACAGCCACGCGGCATCGCTGCTCTACACGCGCTCTCCGCACAACACGTCGCCGGACACCGACAGCTGGAGCAGCTATCGAGGGCTCCTCGTGCCCTCGGGCCTGCCGATCGCCATGGAGTGGGTGTGCGAGGCAGAGGAGTGAGGCGTCAGGAGATCCTCGCCCCGATCACGAGCAGCAACCTGCCCCAGGGGATGTCCACGTAGAAACGCAAGAGGAGGAAGACTGCCACGTAGGCCGCGCGCAGTCCTCGCCGGTCCACAGGCACCTGGGTCACTCCCATGACGCAGAGAAGCCATCCGAAACCGGCCACCGGGGCGATCGCGTAAGCCGCCCCGCAGAATCCCAGCAGTACTCCGTGTCGAACGGACAGGGTCCATCGGCCCCACGGCACCAGGAACGCGAGCGCCACCAAGCCCTCGAGAAGCAGGGTCGCCCAGGTGAGGAACGTGGCGAGGTGAACGACGGCCCGGGGCTCGACTAGCTCGGGCGGCGCGGATCCCGGCACTCCGAAGGGCGGCGGCTCCAGGTAGATCCGGGAGCTCTCCACCTGCTCTGCGGAGAGACCACCGACAAGCTGAACCACCGCCGAGAAGCGATGGTCGGTCAACAGACGGACTCGATAGAATCGCCCATCCATGTAATCGGGCGATAGCACCGCCTTCCAGAGAGTCGCCCAGAGAAAGACGGCAACCACGAGCCAGCGCGCCGATCTGGCCAGGGCCCGTTCCGGTCGCCGGGTGCACAGGGCAAGGAAGATCGCCAGGGTCCAATAGGCGAAGAGAAAGTGATGGTTGTCCCCGGTAGGCCACTCCCGGGTCACCCAGGCCACGATTAAGAGCGCGATTCCTCCCCACACGGCAGGGGTACGCAGAACCGCGGGGACGAGTAGCCCAAGGATAGCCAGCGACATGAGGACGGGTCGGAGGTACCACACCGATACGGGTTGGATGAGCAGGATGATTGCGGTAAGCCGCAGCCCCAGCATGCTGGCCGCCATAGCATCCACAGAGCGCGGCTGGAAGATGGCCCTTATGATGCCCCCTTCGGCTGCGGGATATCGACGATCAAGTCCGCCACCACTTCGGGGTGAGGTGTAAGCGTTTGGGGATCGTAGTCCAATCGCCAGACACCGATGTGCACGCGCGAGATGGTCACGCCCTTTGCTCCCTCGATGGCAGCGATCTCAAGAGCGACCTCGTTCAAGCGGC
>DASQEN010000123.1:0-4105 GCA_035633635.1 Gemmatimonadota bacterium
GCACGCGGCGGCGCTGGAGTGGATGACCACGTACTTGCGGGAGCGTGCCGACTCGGTCGCGCAGGTCCCGTTCAATCATGTGACCCAGCATGGCGACACGCTCCGGCTCACGAACGTGTGGGCGAGCTTTCTGCCCGCGGCGTCCTCGCGGATCCTGCTGACCGCGCACTGGGACTCGCGGCCGGTGGCCGAGAAGGCGTCGGATCCGACCGCCCGCGCGCGCCCGACGCCGGGCGCCAACGACGGGGCCTCCGGCGTGGCGGTCCTGCTCACGCTCGCGGACGAGCTGGCGCGGACGCCCCCCGGCATCGGCGTCGACATCCTGCTTACCGACGGCGAGGACTGGGGCCACGATCCCGCGACCTACGAGACTGAAATCGAGGACATGTTGCTTGGCGCCCGCAACTTCGCGGGGGCGAGCGGCGGAGCGTATCGCCCGTTGTTCGGCATCCTGCTCGACATGGTGGGAGAACGGAACGCCCGTTTCCGGTGGGAGCAGAACAGCCTGCGGCTCGCGCCCGAAGTCGTGCAGCGCGTATGGGACACGGCCGAGGACATCGGGCACGAGGAATTCTTCGAGCAGGAAGTCGGTCAGGCGGTGACCGATGACCACGTCGTCCTGAACGAAGCCGGCATCCGCACGATCGACATCATCGACTTCGACTATCCTCACTGGCACACTCCCGAAGATACTCCGGACAAGGTCGCTGCCATCACGCTGGGGGCGGTCGGAGACGTGTTGCTGGCCGTGATCCGTCGCCAGGGAGGACAACCCTAAGCGTGCCCATCCCGCGCGCGCTCGGTTGGGCGAACGCCCTCGGCCGGGGCCTGGCGCGGATCGGGGTCCGGCCGTCGCTCGAGGAGGAGAGCCTGCTGCGCGCCGCCCGGCGGGTGACGCGCCTCTCCGACCTCGGTGACGAGGAATTCCGCGCCCCGCTCCGGCGGCTGCTCCAGTCGTACGAGGAGGAGGCCCCGCTCTCGCCGGCCGGGCGCCTGCTCAAGCGGATCGACCTCGTCGACATGCTCGCGAACCGGCTGCGGGTCCAGCGCCAGATCACCCGGCGTCCCGAGATCCTGGAGGAGCCGGTGCGGAGCCCGCTCATCGTCACCGGCCTGCCGCGTACGGGGACCACGCTCCTCCAGCGGCTCCTGTCGCTCGATCCCGACGCGCGACCGCTCCTCACCTGGGAGGCGATGTGGCCGGCCCCGGTGTCGCGCCGCCGGACCGGCCGCGAGGACTCCCGCATCGGGCACGCGCGGCGGCTCGTGTGGATCGTGCGCCGGGTTCTGCCGGGGATCGACCGGATCCATCCGCTCGACCCCGAGGGCCCCGAAGAGTGCACCCGGCTCCTCGACAGCGCGTTTCGCTGGGCGTACTTCGCCGTCGAGAATCGCCTGCCCGGGTACGCGGCGTGGCTCGAGAGCGAGGGGCCGGACGTCATGGTGCCGGCCTACAGGTGGTACGCGACCCAGCTCCAGGTGCTCCAGAGCCAGCGGTCCCCGGGCGGCCGCTGGGTCCTCAAGTCGCCCGCCCATCTGGGGATCCTTTCCCCGCTCCTGAGCGTGATCCCAGACGCCCGGATCGTGGTCACGGTCCGCGATCCGCGCGAGACCGTGGCCTCCGCGTGCAGCCTGTTTGCGCTACTCCACGGGACGACCGCGGCCGACGAACGAACGAGCCGGATCGGACCCGGCGTGGCGGCATCGCTCGCCAGAGCCCTGACCCGCGGCCTCGAGACCGCCGCCAGGGAGCCGGACCGGGTTCGGGTCGTGCGGTACGAGGACCTGGTCGACCGTCCCGTCGAGACGCTCAGGGAGATCCATGCGGGGTTCGGGATCCCGTTCCCCGCCGCGCTCGAGACCGCGGCCCGCGCGTGGCTCGAGGCGAACCCGCAGGGACGCCACGGAATCCACCATTACGACCTCGAGAGCTACGGTCTGGACGAGGAGACGGTGGTTCGCCTCTTCGAGGCCCCCGAGCTCGTGATGAGGCGGATCGGGCGATCGAGCCGGAAGTAGTTGTAGGTCCAGCGCGAGAGTACGACCAGTCGGTTCCGGAAGCCGATCAGGAAATAGAGGTGGATCACGAGCCAGGCGATCCATCCGATCCATCCCTTGAGTCGGAGCCTCCCCACGGCGGCCACCCCGGCGCTGCGGCCGATCGTAGCCATGACGCCCTTGTCGCGGAACCGGAAGGGCTCCAGGGGTTCGCCTTCGATCGCGCGCAGGATCTGCGCGGCTACGTGTCGCCCCGCCTGCATGGCCGGCGGCGCCATCATCGCCAACGCCTCACCGTCCTGTCTGGCCTCGGCGACGTCCCCGATCGCGAACACGCGGTCCTGCCCCCGGACGAGGAGGTTTTCGTCGACGTCGACTCGGCCCCGGCGCGTCAGCGGCAACGGGGGGTCGGACGCCGGCGGCGACGGTTTGACGCCGGCCGCCCAGATCAGCGTGCGCGCCCCCAGCTCGCCGCCATCGGCCAGCCGCACCCTGCTGTCGCCCCCAACATCTGTCACGCGGGTCCCGAGCCGGACCTCGACGCCCTTCTGCTCCAACGCCCGCTGCGTGTATTCGCCCAGCTCCGGCGGGAAGTCGAACAGCAGCCGCTCGAGCGCCTCCACCAGCACCACCCGCGACTGTCGTACGTCGAGGTCGGGGAAGTCGCGGGGAAGGACGAGGCGGAAGAGCTCGGAGAGCGCGCCCGCGTACTCGACGCCGGTCGGACCGCCGCCGACGACGAGGAACGTGAGCCACCGCCGCCGCGCCTCGGAGTCCTCCTCGAGAAGCGCCGCCTCGAAGCAGCCGAGGACGTGATTACGGAGCGCCATCGCGTCGGGCAGGTTCTTGAGGCCGAGCGCCGCCCGCTCGACGGAGTCCATCCCGAAGAAGTTCGTCTCGGCCCCGGTGGCCACGACCAGCCAGTCGTAATCAAAGGCCTGGCCGTCGGCGGCGATCACGCGTCGGCCGGCGAGGTCGAGCCGCGCGATCTCCGCCAGCCGCACGCGCACGGTATCCCGACCGCGCAGCACGCGGCGGAGCGGGATCGAGATCTCGCTCGGGTTGAGCAAGGAGCTCGCCACCTGGTAGAGGAGCGGCGTGAACAGGTGGTAGTTGTGGCGATCGAGGAGGAGCACGTCGACCGGCTTGCCGGCCAGCGCGCGGGCGCACTGGAGCCCGCCGAAACCGCCGCCCAGCACGATCACTTGCGGGCGCTCTGCTCGATCTGTCGTCACGATCGGGATTCTCGTCGGTCGAGGATCCGGTCGAGCTTCCGGCGCGGACCGGAGAGCGAGTGAGCCCGGCGCGCCATGCCCTTCCAGGGATCGTTCTTCCCCTCGACACGCGCCAACACGTTGCGGGTGTTCCACGAGCCGCCGCGCAGGGAGGGATCCGACAGCTCCTCCCATGCAAGGGGGACCGCCACCGGCGCTCCCGGGCGGGCGCGGACCGCGTAGGGAGGGACGGCAGTCTGGGCGTAGGCGTTCCGCAGATAGTCGAGGAACAGCCGGCCGCGGCGCTTGTTCTTCCGGGTCTCGGTCGTCAGTCGGTCGGGGTGGCGCGCGGCGAGGAGATCGGCGACGTCCTTGGCGAAGCCGCGCGCGGCGTCGAAGTCCGCGCCGCGGTCGAGCGGGACGATCAGGTGGAGGCCCCGCCCGCCGGTCGCCATCGGGTACGGGTCGAGACCCAGCTCCCCCAGCAGCTCGCGAAGCCTCCCCGCCGCGAAGCGCACGACCTCGAAGTCGTCTTCGGGAGGATCGAGGTCGAAGATCAGGCGGTCGGGATGGTCGAGCAGGTCTACGCGGGAGAGCCAGACGTGTGGGGTGATGCACCCCTGGTTGGCGAGGTACACGAGCGTGGCCCCGTTATCGCAGACGACGTGCTCCACCGTGCCGCCCGCCTTACCGACCGTGGCCCGGCGGATCCAGTCCGGGAAGTAGTCGGGCGCCGCCTTCTGGTAGAACCCCTCCTCCTCGACCCCGCTGGGAAAGCGCTGCATCGACACGGGGCGGCCCTTCAGATGCGGCACCATCCGGCCGGCGACCCTCCGATAATGCTCGACCAGGTCGCCTTTGGTCACCCCGACGTCCGGGAACAGAACCCTGTC
>DASQEN010000124.1:0-1581 GCA_035633635.1 Gemmatimonadota bacterium
CGTTCTGGACATGGAAGCCCTCGAGCAGATCGCCCCGATAGAGCTCCAGGGCGCGCTCCGCATGGTTGGCCCCGAGGGCTAGATCGAAGGCGACCGCGTCCGACCAGAGGAAGCGTTCCACGACCGCGATCTCTTCGTATCCTCGCCCTTCCAAGACACCCTTTCCCAGCGTCCGGCGCAGCTCGTAGAGCGACTGGCGCAGCGAGTTCCGCGCCCCTCCCGTGTCGAGTTCGGGCCAGAAGAGCGCCATTAGGGAGTCCCGTCGGTGAAAGCGGCGCGGTGCGTGAGCCAGGTAGATCAGAAGCGCCAGCCGCTTGGGTTGGAGCTTGCCGCAGAGATCCCCACCGCGCTCGTCGCGCAGCTCGAGGCCGCCCAGGGTCCGAAGCTCGATCATGAATGTCTCATGGTGATGTCTAAGGAACCGTTACCGGTTCTAGTAACGGATTACTAGACGATCTCCCCGTACGTTCCCCCCAGTGTATGCGCCCGCCGGGCCCGGCCACAAGGGCCTCCGGCATCCGGGCGCCCTCTCACGAAAACCCGAACAAGGACGGACCCGATGAAGCGTCTGGTCTTTGCGATCCCCCTGGTGATCTCCCTCTTCCTCGCCTGTTCCGCCGATTTCGGCGTCGGGCCGGACGAAGGCGAGCGCGCGCTCGAGCCTGCCGAGGGGCAATGTAACCCGAACGTTCAGCTTTGCTGATGTCCGAAGTGAGCTGATACGGACCGGTGGATCGACAGGTCACCAAGAGTCGAAAGGATCACTACGGAGACATCCTGGTTCTCTGTAACCCTGGAGCAGCCTGGTCGCCGCGATTGAAACAGGATGCGATCCGCGACACCGAGACGGGTCTGCACACCTACTTCGTCCGCTGGACGGATGGGCAGAGGTCCGAGATTCGAGTCGTTCAGGGTCCGACCGGCAAGTACCTGCGAACAGACAAGGATGACCCGACCAGGAACAATCTGGAAGACCTTCCCGATTGTTAGCCCGCGCTGATCCTCGACGAGCCTCCGCCGAATGTCCTCTGAGCGACCTCTCCGTGCCTTGATCGTCGAGGACAACCCCGACGAGGCCGCGCTCAGCCTGCAAGCGTTGGGTCGCGGCGATGTCGAGGTCGAGCGCGTTCGGGTCGAGACTGCGCCGCAGCTGCGTGACGCCCTCGCGCGGATCATGCCCTGCCCTCTTTCACCGGACCCGAGGCCTTCGCCATCACACGACAGGAACAGAAATACCTCCCGTTCATCCTCTTGTCGGGGGCCGTCGGCGAAGAGACGATCGTCGAGGCCATGCGTCAGGGCACCGACGATTATCTCATGAAGGACGAACTGAGGCACCTGCCGGGCGCGGTGGAACGCGCGATCCAGGCGAACGAGGAACGGAGGGGGAGGAAGCTCGCCGAGGAAACGGCGGTGGTCGCGATCGACAATGCGCAGATGCTCGCCGAGCTGACGCGCTCCAACACCGAGCTGCGGATGGCCTACGAAACCACGCTCGAAGGTTGGTCTCGAGCCCTCGATCTGCGGGACAGCGACACTCAGGGGCATACCGCTCGTGTCGCGGCTCTCACCGTGCATCTC
>DASQEN010000125.1:0-5126 GCA_035633635.1 Gemmatimonadota bacterium
GGCGGCGATGGCCTGGGGCCTGTGGGTCGGCCGACGCGTCCGCGACCTTCCGCGCCTGGCCCTGTTGGGGGCCTGGGTGTGCTACGCGTACTTCATGCTCTCGGTCCAGGTACACGAGAACCACTTCTATCTCGTCGTGCCCCTGCTCACACTGGCGGCGGCGGCGCTGCCGGAGTGGCGCGGGCTGTACTGGGCGCTCTGCGCCAGCTTCGCGATGAACCTGTACTTCTTCTACGGCCTCGGGGAGCGGGTGGGCTTCGCCGTGCCGAGGACCGTGACGGGCCTCGACGCCACCGTGTGGCTCTCGGTCGCCAACCTGGCCGCCTTCGTCTGGTTCGGCAGAAAGCTCGGGCCCTGCCTGGCACGTCCGGATCCGGATGTCATATCAGGCCGCGCAGATAGCCCCCGTCCACGGGAATCGTCGTCCCGGTGATGTACCGCCCGCGGTCCGACGCCAGGAACACAATGAGGTCGGCGAGCTCCGACGGCTCGGCCATCCGGCCGAGCGGGATATTCTGCACCGTCCGCTTCTCGATCGCCTCCGGCGAAATCCCCTCCCGGGCGGCCGTCGCTTCGGCCAGTTCGACGACGCGCTCGGTCCGCGTGTAGCCGGGAGCGACGCAGTTCACCAGGATGTTGTCGCGGGCCAGCTCGCTCGCCAGCGTCTTCGAGAACCCCGTGACGGCCGGCCGCAGCGCGTTCGAGAGCATGAGGCCGGCAATCGGCTGCTTCGCCGAGATCGACGTGATGTTGATGATGCGGCCGCCCCCCGCCCGCCGCATGTGCGGGACCGCCTCCATCGACAGCAGCACCGTGCTCATCAGCACGAGGTCGATGGCATCCCGCCAGTCCGACTCGGTCATCGCGCCGAACAGCCCCGGCTTCGGTCCGCCCGAGTTGGTAACGAGCACGTCGAGGCGGCCGAAGTGCCGGACCGTCTGCTCGACGAGGATCGCGATGTCGGTCCGCCGGGAGACATCGGCCCCGATGGCCAGCACGTCAGCCCCCGTCTCAGCCTGGATCTCCGCCGCGGCGGCTTCGAGCGTCGGCATGTGCCGTGCGCACATCGCCACCTTCGCCCCCTCCGCCGCCAGCCCGCGCGCGGCGGCTTTGCCGAGCCCCCTGCTTGCCGCGCATACCAGCGCCACTTTGCCCGCAAGTCCGGTTTCCATGGCAAATCTCCGCGATTCCGGGTTGTCACTCGCGAACCTTCAGTAGTCAGTAGCCAGTAGAAAGACACGGTCAGGGTGTCACGCTGGTTCGCAGCGAGACAGGCATTCCTACTGTCTACTGACTACTGGCTACTGTCTACTTCTTGTGAAAATAGTCATCCGTCCTGTCGAGCCAGTCCTGCCGGATCGGGCTGAACACGTCCAGTTCGAACGTGTCGTCGAGCGCTTCGGCCTGGTGCGGCACGGAGGATGGAATGTGCAGCACCTCGCCCTCGCGGACGATGAGCTCCTCTCCGTCGATGGTGAACCTCAGGGCGCCCTGGAAAACATAGGTGATCTGTTCGCTCACGTGATCGTGGATCGGCACGATGGCGCCCTTCTTGAGCCAGATCTGGGCGATCATCTCGCGTTCGCCGGTCACGATCTTTCGCGAGATCATGTCGGTGACCTTCTCGGACGCGATCTCGTCCCATCGGTAGTGGCGGACGACGGGGGAGGGCATGTTCGTGTGCTCCTGCGCGAAGGGGCCCGGACACCCCAGGGGGAGCGACCGGACCTCGGGAGGCGAGATTATCACATCCGCAATCGGTGATCCGTTCCGACCGGCGAAGTCCCGGGGGTTCGACCCGCGCCCGAACGCCGGCCGCTCCGCATCCCCGTTGAAGGGGCTCCTGGGCTCGGAGATTATGGGCTACCATACGAACTGATTCTCCGTGCGGCGAGGCCTGTGCGCTTGATTGCACCGACACACCCATCCGACTCAGACGGGCGCGGAGACAGCACCGCGGCGGTGGTGCAGGTGGTGCGCTTGTCGCTGGTCGTGATGCTGGCGGTCGTCAGCGTCCGGACCGCGTGGATGAGCGACGAGGCCTTTCTCACAGTTCGCACGATCGACAACTGGATAAGCGGCGCTGGCCTTTCCTGGAATCCTGGCGTCCGTGTGCAGGTGCATTCACATCCGCTGTGGCTCTTCTCTCTGGCCGGGCCCTATTTTGCGTTCCGAGAGCCGTACTTCACCACCCTCGCGCTGTCGCTCATCTTCGGGATTGCCGCCGTGGCGCTGATTGCGTTCCGGGTCGCGCGCACGCTGGGAAGCGCGGTCTTCGTGCTGGTGGTCTTCTCGATGTCTGATTCAATCGTGTCTTACACGACATCGGGACTCGAGAATCCGCTGACGCACCTCCTGCTCGTGATCGGGTATCTCGTGACGACGACTACCCGGTGCGGTCCGTGGCAGCCATGGTCGGCGGCCATGCTCCTGGGAGGACTCGTCCTTACCGCCCCGCTGGCCGTACCCTTGGTGCTTCCGCTGGTTCTCTGGAGCTGGGTCGGTGGCCGCCGCACGGGTTGGTGGATTCGCGCGGGGCTTGGCCTGGTGCCTGCCGCGGCGTGGTTTGTGTTCGCGCTCGCGTATTACGGTTCATTCCTCTCCGCGCCGACGGTCGCCTGGCTGAACGACGCCGTTCCCCTGGCCGAGGCGACTCGACAGGGACTCGCGTATCTCGCACACTCCGTCGGCACTGACCCATGGTCGGTCGCCTTGGTGACCCTCGCCATCGTGATCGGGGCGTTCCGCGCGGATCGGATCGGCGCTTTGATGCTGGCTGGACTCGCCCTCGGCCTTGTCGCGGTCATTGCCACGGGGGGCGAACTGCTTGGCGGACGGGCCCTGTCGCCGATCGTGCTCTGGTCCGGCATTATTTTGGCTCGAGCCCCGACGCGGGTGCACTGGCCTCTCGTCTACGCGACCGGAGTTGCCGTGGCGGGCGCGGTCGCGTTCGGTGCGCCGCCCCGAACCTGGGCGTACGGTCAGGTGTTCCCGCGAGTCCAGGGGTATGTCGCGATGGGCCCGGCGGGCGTGGTGGACGGGCGCAGGTTCTTCCACATGGCGACGGGCCTGACCAACTGGTCAAGGAACACAGGGTGGAGGACCTCGCGGTGGGCCGACGAGGCGCGGAGCATCCTCACGTCGAATCCGTCACGGGTGCTTACAGCGGGGCCGCCGGGTATCCTTGGCTACCTCGCCGGGCCTCGCGTCTACGTGTGGGATCCGTACGGGAACCTAGATCCGGTCGTGGCCCGGCTTCCCGGCAGTCCCCGATGGCGGCCGCGAAGCACGGCGCGCGCCATACCGGAGGAATACCGGCGCATGGTCGAGTGGGCTCAGCCGTTCGAGGGCTCCGCCATCCAGCGGCAGTTTGTCGCGAACGTCAGGCTGGCGGCAGCGGCGGACCTGATGGCTCCCGGGCGCTGGCAGGCCATCCTGGATCTGGGCTTGTGGGCCGGTCCCGCGGGCGAGGGTCAGCGGCGCGTGTTGTTAGGGGACGTCCTCAAGGCACCAGTGTCCGGGGTGGCATGGGACGCGGACGGCCTGGCATCCTGGACGGGGTTCTCGGTCGCAGACCACCGGTACGCCCCGCGCGGCATCGTCTTCGACCTGCCCTCGCGGACCGCGCGGCGGCTGGAGATCTCCCTGAGCGGCAACGACGAGTACCTGGTCGACCTCTATCTGCAGTCGTCCCGCGTTCGGCGGCTCCGCGTCTCGAGCGCTCGGGCGGGAGATGGCGCGCTTGTTCCGAACAGCCTCGGCCTCGGCGGGAATGGGGTCAGGTTCAATCGAATCGAAGTCATCGGCCGCCGCGGTGATTTCCGCTACGCGATTGGGCGCGTACAACTCCGTTGACTCCTCAGTCATCTTCCTCGCCGACCGCCGTTGGACGTCTGGGTCACCACGCCGCGGTCTTCGGTCCGGTGCTGGCGATGGCGGTGCTGCTCGTCCGCACCGCATGGGTCGGTGACGACGCCTACATCACGTTCAGGACCATCTCGAACTTCCTCAGCGGCTTCGGGCTCCGGTGGAATGTCGACGAGCGAGTCCAGTCCTACACGCATCCGCTGTGGATGTTCGTGGTCGCCG
This sequence comes from Gemmatimonadota bacterium, assembly GCA_035633635.1. GTDB lineage: Bacteria > Gemmatimonadota > Gemmatimonadetes > JACCXV01 > JAHWKZ01 > JAICNR01. The sequence continues at coordinate 4,090 of DASQEN010000125.1, forward strand.
CGGCGACGACGATCTCCGGGGACGTCTATTACGCGGCGCTCGCGGTCGGGGCGGCCGTCTCCCTCCTCACGATCTGGCTTGTTGTCCGAAACGCCCCGACGCCGGCGGCCGGCTTCGCGGCTGGTATGGCGTTGCTGTGCTCGAAGGCATATGTCGACTACTCCACGTCTGGGCTGGAGAATCCGCTCACGCACCTGCTGCTGGTGCTGTACCTCACCGCGTACTTTCGCCCCGCGTCCGATGGCCGCACGGCGGGGTGGATGGGCCTGGCCGTGTCGGCACTGGCCCTGAACCGGATCGACGCTCTCCTCCTGGTGGCGCCGTCCGCGCTGGTCTGCTTCTTCCGTGATCTGGATGGGGCGGCGCGTCGCCGCTTCGTGATCGGCCTGCTCCCGATAGCGGGCTGGGAGATCTTCTCTCTCGTCTACTATGGTTTCCCGTTTCCCAACACGGCGTACGCCAAGCTTGGTGCCGGCATCCCGCGATCAATGCTCGTCCCGCAGGGCCTCTCGTACCTGCTCCACGCCGTACGCACCGATCCCCTCACACCGACGGTCATCGGTGCGGCACTCGCCTCGGCGTTCGTCTGCGGTCGGAAGTGGCGCCTGGTCACGGCCGGCGTCGCCGTCTACCTTGGCTACGTCGTCTGGATCGGCGGAGATTTCATGGCCGGCCGGTTCCTCTCGGCGCCATTCATCGTCAGCGTCATGTTGTTCAGTCGCACGTCCGCCGGGGTTAGCCCGCGCCTCGCCATCCTCGCCACGGCGCTGATACTCGGCCTGGGTCTGTCTGGAATGATGCCGAATATCCTGGCCGGTTCGGATTACCGGAACGGCCGGGTCCGGGGCGACGGGATCGGTGACGAGCGCGGGTGGTACTACCAGTCGACCGGCTTCCTCCGGCCGGAGCTCAGGACCCTGCCGCCACGCCCGACGATTTCGTTTGACCGGGCCCGGCGCGAAGGCCGCAGCGTCGTAGCCCTGGATACAATCGGCATCGAGTCGTACCATGCCGGCCCGGGTCTTCACGTCGTCGAC
>DASQEN010000126.1:0-9480 GCA_035633635.1 Gemmatimonadota bacterium
GAAAGCGGCGAGCCTCACCCTCCATCAAGGCGGGCGGGACGCGAACGCGCCGCGAATCGAGTAGTGCTCCCCTACTCCGCGGACGCCCCGAGCGTGTCGATCGTCCGGATGTGCTCGCGGGCCGGGTTCAGCGCGCTATCCACGTCGGTGGTCATCCGGCCGATGCGGCCCGCGTCGGCGGGCGCCGTGTCGGGGTCTCCGGTGTTGCACGAAAGCCCCGCGGACGCGATCAGAAAGCCGCCGAGCAGGAGCCCGCCGGCCGCTCCGCCGCGGTTCATGCCGCACCACGCCCCATCGCTGTCCCCTCCTCCTTGTAGAGCCACGCCCCGACCATCGTGCCGATTGGGAGCTCGAAGAACCCCCAGATCGTGGAGATCGTCACCATGTCCTGCGGGAAGATCTCCCACGCCAGGTTGTAGGCGAACCAGAACGCGTAAAGGAGGATCCAGCCGACGAGTCCCGAGACGATCGCGGCCTTCGGTCCGGGCCCGTAGCGCGGCCGGATGGCCGCATACAGCCAGACGAGCAGGATTCCCAGGACGAACGTCATCGCGACGAAGATCCCGATGTCGGAGCCGCTCGGGAGCTCCATGCCCATCGCGCTCACCGCCTCCTGCATGCGTTCCCGCAGGACCACCTCGTGGAGGAGCCACTCCCCGAGATTGAGCACGACGCCCGCGGCGAGCCCGCCCACGATCACGCGTCCCCAGTTGATCCGGTTCATTTCCTGCCTCCTGTCACGGGTAGCCTACTATGTTCGGGGTTGCACCACTCCAGTCTATCCGCAATACGCTCCGTCGATCAAGCGCCGCCGATACGCTATGATCGGGGGTCGACACCGGGCTTCCCTCTGGAGGTGAAGGATGACCGACGCACTCTTCCCGTCGCTCCTCGAGCTGTCGGATCCGGCGCTCTTCCTGCTGCGCGTGTGGGTAGCGCTCCTCTTCGGGTGGAGCGGCTGGTCGCACCTGACCGAGCCCCGGGAGCGTGGTAGGAGTATCGGGATGTCGCCGGCGGCGACCGCCGTGCTGGGCACGGTGGAGCTTGCCGGCGCCGCGCTGCTCGTCGTCGGCCTCTGGGTCCAGGTCGCGGCCGCCGCGCTCATCGCGGTCATGCTGGGGGCGATTGCCAAGAAGGCGTTCGTGTGGAAGGCCGGTTTCTGGGGGAAGGAGTCCTCGCAGGGCTGGTACTACGACGCCCTCTACCTCATCTGCAATCTTGTGTTCCTCACTACTGGAGGGGGCTCGATCGGGCTCTGAGCCACATGTCTGGAGACGGAATACAACCACCCGGGGTCGATCGCAGGCTCGCAGCCATCCTCGTCGCGGACGTCGTCGGCTGGAGCCGACAGATGGAACGGGACGACGAGGCCACTCTTCGCGCCCTCAAGCGAATCCGCGGCGAGGTCATCGACCCCGCGATCTCCAGGCACCGCGGACGCATTGTAAAGAGCACTGGGGACGGCGTGCTTGTCGAGTTCGCGAGCGTGGTCGACTCGCTGCGCTGTGCGCTCGAGGTCCAGGAATCGCTGGCGAAACGCCCCGCTGGAGCAGGAGACGCAGCACTCCAGCTCCGCATCGGCGTCAACCTGGGCGATGTGATCGTCGATGGGGACGACATTTTCGGCGACGGCGTCAACGTGGCCTCGCGTCTCCAGTCGCTCGCCGACGAGGGCGGGATCTGCATCTCCCACGCTGTGTGGGAGCAGGTCCGCGGCCGCGTGATCGCGGAGCTCGAGGACCGAGGGGACATCCGGGTCAAGAATATCGAGCGGCCGATCAGAGTGTACGCCGTGCGTGCGGTGGCGCCGGCGGCTGGGGCCCGTCACGGCCCCGCCGAGGCGCCCACGGGCATCCACAAGTCGATCGCTGTTCTTCCATTCGCCAACATGAGTTCCGATCCCGAAAATGAATTCTTCAGCGACGGGATCTCCGAGGAGCTGATCAACCTTTTCACCAAGCTCCCGCAGCTTCGGGTCTCTTCCCGGACCTCTTCGTTCGCCTTCAAGGAGAAGAGTCTGAGCGTGCGAGCAATCGCAGCCGAGCTGGGCGTGAAGACGGTGCTGGAAGGAAGCGTGCGGAGGGCGGGGAACCGCGTTCGCATCACCGCCCAGCTGATCGACACGGACTCCGATTCGCATCTGTGGTCCGAGACCTACGATCGGGAGCTCGACGACATCTTCGCGGTGCAGGACGAGATTGCGCATCGGATCGTCGAAGCGCTCGAAATCTCGTTGAGCCCCGGTCAAGAGCGCGCAATCCAGAAAGTCCCGACCTCGGATGTCCGAGCGTACGACTCCTACCTCCGCGGGCGGAAGTACTTCCACGAGCAGCGGGGAGGAAGTATGGACCAGGCCCTGCGGATGTTCGGCCAGGCGATCGAGCTCGATCCCGCGTTCGCCCGTGCCTACGCCGGAATCGCGGACGCGGCGGCCTACAAGTACACGTTCTACGATCGGGATGAGGCGCACCTGGAGCAGGCCGCCGCCGCCAGCCGCAAGGCGCTGGAGCTCGACCCGGAACTGGCCGAGGCGCATGCCGCTCATGGTCATGTGCTCGCGCTCCAGAAGCGCTACGACGAGGCGGCGAGAGAGTTCGAGACCGCGATCCGACTCGATCCACAGCTCTACGAGGCCTACTTCTTCTACGCGCGCAGCGAGTTCGTGCGCGGAAACATCGAGAAGACGGCGCTCTTGTACGAGAAGGCGAGCGCGGTCCAGCCGGAGGATTACAAGGCCCCGATCCTGGTCGCATCGATGTACGAGAAGCTCGGACAGGACGAAGCAGCTCGAATCGCCATGCTGCGCGGCCTGCAGACTGTGGAACGGCACCTCGAGCTGAATCCCGACGATCAGCGGGCGCTTTCCCTGGGCTCGAACGTTCAGCTCCAGATCGGGAGTCGGGAACGCGCGTTGGAATGGGCTCGACGGGCCATGGCTCTAAATCCGGGAAGCTCCACCGTCTATTACAACTTGGCATGCTTCTACGTCCGCGCCGGTGAGGTGGACAAGGCCCTGGAATGCCTAACGAAACGGATCGAGGGCGGGGCGCTGCCGCGCGAGTGGATCGAAAACGACTCGGATTTCGACCCGATCCGGGACGACCCCCGGTTCCAGGCGCTCGTCAGCCGGTTGTAAGTCATCTCCGGCAGCCGGGAACGGCCGCCTCCTGCCTCACGCGTAGCGGAACGTGCGGGTGGCGATCCAGCCGACGACGAGTGCGGCGACGGCCAGCGCCGCGAGGTGGGGCAGGGCGGCAGCGGCTCCGGCCTGGAAGCTCATCAGCCGGTGGAGGGCGTCCATGGTCCAGCCGGTCGGCATCGCGAGCGCGACCGACTGCGCCCACTTCGGCGTGACCTCGATCGGCCACCAGCAGCCGCCGAGCGCGGCGAGCAGGTTGGCGACGAACACGCCGAGCCCGATCGCCTGACCCTCGGTCCTGGCGAGGTTGCCCGAGACGAGCGCCAGCCCGGCGCAGAGCGCCGCCCACCCGAGGAGCACGAGCGCGACCATCCACAGGTCGGGCCCCCAATCGACGCCAAAGAACGCGGTGCCGATCGCCATCGCGAACGCGATCTGGACGAGCCCAAGCGCCATCCGCGAACCCCACTTCCCCGCCACGACCCCCGCGCGCGGTAGTGGCGTGGAGGCGACCCGCCGGAGGAGCCCGTCGCGGCGCTCGATGACGAGGAGCACCGCGCCCGACGTGAGGAGGACGAGGAGGGTGAACATGACCATCGTCCCCGGCACCGCCTGCTGGAACCCGGCCGGCGGCTCCTCCGCACGACCAGCGGGGTGAACGTCGAGCACGAGCTGCCGCGGCCGCTCGCGCTCGCGGGCGAGAAGCGCGGCATCCACCGAGTCGCCACGGCTCTCGATCAGCGCCGCGTCGGCGAGAAGCCCGTAGACCGCGCGCGACACGCGGATCTGCTCCCACTGGGCGGACGGGTCGAGCTCGCCCTCGCGCTCGAGTCGCGCGGGCACGCGCCGACCCGCGGTGAGCGAGTCGGTAAAGCCCGCCGGCAGGACGAGCCTGAGCGACGCGGCGAGCGAGTCAGGCTTCGCCGCTTCCGCGCGTCGGACTTCGAACCCCTCGTCTTCCAGCCGCTCCGCCAGCGCGCCGGCGAGGAACCCCGCCGGCTCGGGAGCCACGAAGTCGAGCGCCGGCAGCTCATCCCCGCCCGCGAACCCGCCCGTAATCGTGCCGATGAAGAAGAAGAACACGGGCGGCATCGCGAACGTCCAGAGGAGGGTTTCCTTCTGGCGCAGCATGTACCAGATGTCCTTCCGAGCCACGAACAGTGCGGCGCGGAGCGCGCTCACGCCCATCCTCTCAGGCGCCGGGCAACGATCCAGCCGAGGGCGACGACGATCCCCACAGCGACCGCGGCCGAGACCGCGAGGAGCCCCGGCTCGGCGACCCCATCCATGATCGCGCGCAGGCGGAGGAGCGCCCATCCGTTCGGCGTGGAGCTTCCCACGGCGACCATCCAGCCCGGCATCGTCTCGAACGGGAAGAAGCTCCCGCCCAGCATGGCCAGCGGGAGCGTGACCGCGTTGACCAGCACGCTCGCCGCGCGCTCGCTTCTGGCCAGGAGCTGGACGACCGTGAAGAGCGCGAGGAGCCCCACCCCGACCAGCGTGAGCCACAGGAACGCCAGGAGCGGATCGGCGACCTCGATCCCGAACAGCCACCGGCCGGCGGCGAGACCGACCGCCGAGACCAGCGCGAGCGCTGATCCGCCCGCGAGCCACTTCCCCGCCACGATCACGCCCGCGCCGCGCGGCGCCGTAACCGCCCGCCGGAGCGTTCCTAACCGCCGCTCGGCCCATACGTCGGTCGAGAGCCCGGTCGCCATGAACAGGACCGCGAGGATCAGCATCCCGGGGAAGAAGGCGCGACCGAAGTCGAACTCCTCCGCCTCCGCGAGCGAAACGGTTTCGAGCTCCACGGCGGGCGGAAGGAGCCACTCGCCGGCCCCTTCGCCTGCGCGATTGAAGGCGGTCGCGACCGTCGCCACCGCGGAGTCGGCAGGGAACCCCTCCCGATCGAGATCGGCGGCGATGCGGTCGATCGGCTCGTCGAAGATCCGGCGCAGGACCTCGGCGCCCTCGAGCGTGATGTCCAGCGTCTCTTCGAGGATGCCCGGGAGGACGACCTCGGAAGGGTTGGTGACGAGCTCGAGCGTGGCCGGCTCCCCATCGAGCAGCGCGCGCCCGAACCCCTCGGGAATGATGAGCAACCCCGAGGCGTCGCCGTCCTCGATGCGGTCGCGGCCCTCGTCGAGCTCCACCGACTCGACCTCGACGATCTCGGCCAGTGGTCCCTGCTGGAAGGCGCCGGTCAGGAGGCGGCCCGCCAGCGACTGGTCACGATCGACGACCAGGAGCTTCGCGTGGGGGGCCGCGTCGCCGCCGAACATGAGGACGAGGAGCCCGCCCACCATGAGCGGGATCCCCATCCACAGGAGGAGCGCCGGCCAGTCCCCCCGGATCCGCAGGAGGTCCTTCCGGGCGGTCGCCAGGACGAAGCGCACGGCTACTCGCGCAGCTCCTTGCCGGTCAGGCGGATGAACAGGCTCTCGAGGCTTGGGCGCGTGACCGTGGTCTCCCGCACCTCGGCGCCGGTAGCCGCCACCGTCGCGAGGAGCTCGGAAAGCCGCCGCGAGGCGCCCGGCATGGCGAGCGTGACCTGATCACCGCCCGCCGCGACGACCTCCACGCCCTCGAGCGATCCGCCCGCCCGTCGGACCGTCTCGGGATCGAACGTGCCGGAGAGCCGGACCAGGTCCCGCTCCCCCATCGAGCCGCGCAGCTCCTCCAGCGTCCCGGAAGCGATGATCCTGCCGTGGTCGAGGATCGCGAGCCGGTCGCAGAGCGACTCGGCCTCCTCCATGTAGTGGGTCGTGTACAGGACGCAGACCCCGGCCGCGGCCTGCGCTCGGACTAGGTCGAGGAGCCGCACCCTGCTCTGCGGGTCCACCCCGACCGTGGGCTCGTCGAGGAGCAGCACCTCGGGCTCGTGCACGATCCCGCACCCGAAGTTGAGCCGCCGCTTCATCCCCCCGCTGAACGTCTCAACCCGATCGTCGCCGCGGTCGAGCAGCCCGACGGTCTCGAGGACCGAGCGAATGCGTTCGCTCAGCCGATCGCCGCGAAGACCGTACGCCTCCGCCCAGAAGCGCAGGTTCTCCGCCGCGGGCAGGTCCTCGTAGAGCGCGACCTCCTGGGGCACGATCCCCATGTGGGACTTGGCCGCGCGCGGCTCGCGCGCGACGTCGTGACCCTGCACGCGAACGCGGCCCGCTGTCGGCGGCAAGAGGCCAGAGATGCACCCGATCGTCGTCGACTTGCCGGCCCCGTTCGGGCCGAGAAGGCCGAAGATCTTTCCGGGCTGCGCGGTGAACGAGACGTCGTCGACTGCGACCAGCTCGTCATACTCCTTGCGAAGACCCTCGACTTCGATCAACCGGGACCCTCCGGTACGTGGGATGTGGTCCGGAAACGGCTGATAAGTAGTTTCGACCGACCGTCTACGCCAGAGGGAGGCGTGATGATCATCCAATGGAGTGAGTGGATCGACCGGTACGTCCACGAGGTCGTCCGCCACCTGCCGCGCGACCGGCGGGCGGAGGTGGCGGACGACCTGCGCGCGCGGCTGACCGGCGAGGTCGAGGCGAGGCTCGACGCGACCGACCGGTCCGCCGACAAGATCGCCCTCGAGAGATTGTCCGCCCTCGGCGACCCGGCGGAGGTGGCCTATCGGCTCGCTCCCGACCAGGCCGTCCTGGTGGGCCCTCGGATCCTGCCCTTCTTCTGGAAGTGCGCGGCCGGAGTACTGCTCGTCCACCTCGCGTTCACCGCGCTGTGGCTCCGGGGGTTCCACACCGTGACATACCTGATGCCCTTCCGATTCGCTTTCACGGGTTCGACGAGCTGGATGGATGTCGTCTTCGGGGCGATCGCAAACTTCGGCGTCGTCGTCCTGGTCTTTGCGGCCGTCCAGCGCTGGGGCATGGGTTCACCCTCTCCGTTCCCGAGTCGATGGGATCCGCGCGAGCTCCCGCCGCTGCCCGCGCCCCGCCAGGCTTCGCGGGGCGGTCTCGCCGTCCGCCTCGGGCTGGCGCTCTACGTGCTGTTCGGCCTTCACTTCGCTCCCGCGCTGTTTCCCTACCTCGTCTACTCCGATGGAACCTTGTGGCTCACATCGCTCATGCATCCGAACTACCGGGCGTTCCTGCCGTGGATCGACCTGTGGCTGCTCCCGACCGTGCTGCTCCTGTTGTGGGAGATGGAGCGCGGCGAGACACGGGCGGCCGAGCGCTGGGCGATGGCCGGACTCGACGCGCTGGGCGCAATCGTCCTCTTCGGCATCGCGCTCGGCGGGCCGTTCACCGTGCTGGACGCCGTGTTCGATCCGCTGATCTTCGTGCTCGGAATCGCCTTCGCGGTGTCGGCCGTACTGCTCGCCGCCGGCACGGATGCGGCGGAGGCGGCGGACCTCGCTGGAGAGGAGGGCTCACCATGATTCGCGGGGTGCACACGATGTACTACACTTCCGAGCCCGAAGCGCTGCGCGCGTTTCTGCGCGATTCGCTGGGCCTGGAGGCTACGGCGCCGGACGAGCTTCCGCGCTCCCGGCGATTTCACGATCGAGCTCTATGAGCCCGGCTACGAGAAGGGCTGAGGGACCGCGCGGCGGCGCTCACTCCAGGTGGCGCTGCTCGCCGACCGCGTAGGCTTCCCGCATCCACCCCCGCATCTCCGCGTCGATCTCCTCGAGATGATCGATTCGGAATCGATGGAGGTGGTTGCGCGGCGAAAACGACTCGATGGCGAGGAACCGCGGATCGTCGATCCGGCGAGCCAGCACGAAATGGCCCTCGAGGCCGTCCCGGCGCGGCGTGACCTGCGCGAACGACATCCTGACCTGGAACGCGATGCGGGTCTTCTGCGGCAGGACCGTGACGGGCCCGATCTCCTGCAGCGCGGCGAGGAACGCGTCGAAGAGCGCCCGCACATCGGGGGATAGGCCCTCGAAGTGGGCCTCGAGCTCGTGGCGACCGCAGGCGTGCGACTGATTGCGGTTGGCGAACGCGCGCCCGCAGAGCGGGCAGGTCCACAGGGGCTTTAGCGCGCGACGTGGACCGCTCATCGCTCCCCGGTCTTCGATCCCCGCGGGCGGGGGATCCATCGCGGCGTCGTCCGGCGATACGCGCGGTAGCTTTCGCCGAACCGCCTCTCGAGTGCTGGCTCCTCGTAGAGTACCACGAACAGGTGGGCCGCCCCGAGCATGGCGAAGGGGACGAGCAGGGCCGCAAACGACACCGCGCAGAGCGCGTAGCCGGTGAGCAGGAGGAACGCGCCGATGTACATGGGGTTCCGCACCCAGCGATACGGGCCGCTCGCGACGAACTCGCGCGGTGGGTCGAACGGCGCCGGCGTCCCTCTTCCCCGGACGACGAACGTCGCCACACAGGCTGCCGTGAGTGCCGCGCCGATCGGCATGAGCGCGAGGCCGATCGGGGCCACCCAGCCCGGCAGCGGAACGCCGAACGGCACGTCGCGGAGATGGGCTTCGTAGGCGATCCACGCCCAGAAGCCCAGGAACGCGCACGCATAGACGATCGCGCGCGCGGCGATCCAGAGCCGCTCGCCCGTCATGGGCACAGGCTGTCGTAGAGCGCAAGGTAGTCATCGACCATCCGGCGACGGCCGAAGCGCTCGAGGGCGCGTTGTCTCGCCCTTCGCCCGAGCTCGGCTCCGGCCCTCGGATCCTCGAGGACCCGCCGGAGCGCCCCCGCCAGCGCGGCCTCGTCCCCCGCCGTGAAGCGGATGCCCCCCTCGCCGACCACCTCGCCGAGGCCGCCAATGTCGGCGGCGACGACCACGCCGCCCCGCATCATGTGCTCGATGGCCGCCAGGCCGGCCGTTTCTTCCCAGGTCGACGGCATGACGACGGCAGCGACGCCGGCCAGCGCCGCGTCCAGCTCGCGTCCCTCGAGGAACCCGGTGAAAGACACGTGCCCATCGAGGGAGAGGTCGGCCGCTTCACGCTCCAGCGACTCCCGCTCTGGGCCATCGCCGATGATCGAGAGGCGGAACCGATGTCCCTCAGTGGCCAGTCGCTTCACCGCCCGAAGCAAAAGAACCAGCCCCTTCTCCTTCACCAGGCGTCCCACGTACGCGAATGCGGGGACGGAGTGGGGGGGCGCGAGCGGCCCGGTCGCTTCCATCGGGTCAGAGATCCCATGCTGAATCGTCCGGGTGCGAGGCAACGCGATCCGGCGCGCGACGTGCTCGGTTCTGGGGACGTTGGCGGCGACTCGACGGCAGAGCCAGCGACGAGGAAACGTCGACAAGAGAATCAGGCCGCTCCTCGCCCACCCTCGTTCGCCAGCGTTGCACCGCAGGCATTCGCCGTAGCGACCGTCGAGAAAGGCCCCGTCGCACACCGCCTCGTCCGGGTAGTGCACGAGCAG
>DASQEN010000127.1:0-5914 GCA_035633635.1 Gemmatimonadota bacterium
AGGACGAGATACTTGAAGGGGACCAGGAACCCACTCTCAGCGGGCTCCTCGGGGAGCGCCGCGATCTCGGCGACGAGCGCCGGGGACACGACGTAGTCGGCGTCCAGGGCCAGGGCCCACGGCGTGTCGACGGCAGCCAGGGCGTAGTTGCTCTGGCCCGCGAACGAGTCGAAGGCGCGCGTGCGCACCTCGACGTTGGGATACGACCTCGCGATCCCGACCGTGCGATCGGTGCTTCCGCTGTCGACCACGAGGACCCGCGGGGCCCAGCGCAGGCCGTCGAGGACGCGGCCGATGTTCGGCTCCTCGTCCAGGGTCATGACGAACGGGGTGATGGCCGAGAGCTCCATGGCTCAGTCGCTCCGCACACACTCCGGCGCGGCGGCTTCACCCGCCAGCCAGCGGTAGACGGAAAGCATGCGCCGGCCGATGGCCGGCCATCCGAAGCGCTCCTCGACGAGCCGGCGGCCGCGCGCGCCCATCTCGCGGCGCTCGTCGTCACTCATCCCGGCGGCTTCGCGGATCGCCGCCGCAAGCGGCTCGACGCCGAGCTCGGTCCACCATCCGCAGCCGCGCTCGGAGAGGGCCGCCCACGGCGCCGCGCGGGTCGTGATGACCGGAACTGCGCTGGCGAGCGCCTCGGCCACCACGACACCGAAGTTCTCGCTCGAGGTCGGCAGTACGAAGACGTCGGCCGTGCCGTACAGATCCCATTTCTCCTCGTCGGGAACCGGATCGCGAAATCGGATCGCCGGCCCGGGGCCGAGGCCGCGCGCCCGCCTCTCGATCTCCGCCCGGTGGCCGCGCTCGTCCGGTCCCGCGATCACGAGCTCCCATCCGGCGGGGCGCGCGAGTCCCCACGCCTCGACCAAGGCTTCGAGCCCCTTCTTCGGATGGATGCGCGAGAGGAAGAGGAAGCGGCGGGGCCGGCCGGTTTCGGCCGCCCGCGGTCCAGGCAGCGGTGGAAGGTCGACCCCGTTCGGGACGACGGCGATCGGGACGCCGAGGCCCGCCGCGCGGATTTCCTCGGCCTCAAGCTCGGAGGTGGCGTGGAGAGCGTTTGCCGATTGCAGGTCGCGTCGCTGGTACGCCCACCACGCAGTTCGCTTCTTCCACCCCCTGTAGGCGAGCGACCATTCCGACAGCATGCCGCGGGTGCTGACGATCCTCGCTACACCGGTCCTGGCGGCCACGTTCGCGACAGCATGGTTGCAGTACAGCCAGATCCCGTGGTCGTGGATCGCCCGGGCCCCCGTCTCGGCCAGCCGCTCCTTCAGGAACCGCGCGAAGGGCGGCCGTCGCGGCTGCGCTCTGCCCCACCGCCGAACCACGCCGGTGACGCGCACCGGGACCCCGGGATCGAAATCGGCATCGCCGGTCACGAGCTCTACCCGCGCCCCCTCTTCCGCCAGCGACCGGCATAGCGCGGCGACCGTGCGCGCCGGCCCCCCGTCGGCGAGGGCGATCCGCGCGATCGTGTGCACGACCGCGAACCCGTCGCTCACGAGCCCTCGCGGAGACCTCGCGAAACGAGGATCTCCTCCAGCCGGGCGCGGAAGCTCTCTGGTCCGAAGCGCTCGACCACGCGGCGGCGCAGCCCGTCGGGATCGTAGATCGCCCGGTTGGGATGCCGCCCACTCAGCACCTCCACGACCGCGATTCCGAAGGCGGCCACGTCGTCCGGATCGACCAGCACGCCCAGCTCCCCATCCATGAGCGCGTCACGAGCCCCGTCCCGATTTCCCGCGATGGCCGGCTTGCCGCAGGCCATCGCCTCCAGATAGACGATCCCAAACCCTTCGCGCTTACTCGGCATCGCGAACAGGCTGCAGAGGTTGTAGTAGTCGGGCAGCTCGTCGTCGGGCACAAACCCGGCCAGCGTGACGTGTCGCTCGAGGCCGAGGTCCTGGATCCGCCGCTCGATCCGGGGCCTGTCGTCGCCCTCTCCGACAAGGACGTAGTGCAGGCCCGGGACCTCGCCGCGAATGTCGGGCAGCGCCTCGAGCACCACGTCGTATCCCTTGTGCCGCTCGCGGCCCGCCAGCCTCGCCACCGTCAATAGGACCGGCTGCTCGGGCTCGAGGCCGAGGCGAGCGAGGAGCCGGGTCGAGCGCTCCCGCGGCCGGAACAGCACCGGGTCGAACGTTCCCGGAAGGATGGCGACCCGCGCGGGGTCAAGCCCCTGCTCCTCGATCAGTCGGCTCCTCGTATACCGGCTGACCGACACCACGCAGGTCGCGCGGGCGAGCGCACGCCGGAGTGCGGGCTTCTCTACCCCCCACGCTTCGATTCCGTGAGCGAAGATCCAGAACGGGATTCCTGCGTAGCGGCCGAGCCAGTCGGAGACGACGGCGAAGTTGAGATGCCCCACGATGACCAGTTTCGGTCGATCGACGAGCGCGCGCGCGGCGATCCGCGCGGCGAACCCCGGGGTGCGGAGCCACCGCGGGAGACGTCCGCTGGCGTGAATACGAATACCGTCGAGGGTATTAACGTAGGGGACGTCATTCTTGAGGAAGACCTCGTAACGCGGCTCGGGCCACGCCTCGCGCAGGGCTTCGAGCAGGAACCGGGAGTATCGTTGGATGCCCCCACGCGTGGCGGACAGGTCGGGAAGCCACACATGACAGGACTGGGTCAAGCTAGACCCCCACCCGACCCCGGGCCACGAATGCGACCGCTTCGAGCGTCCCATCCACGGCCCGCTCGGCTGAATACGCCTCCACGCGAAGGCGGGCGCGGCGACCCATCTCCCTGCGCCGATCCGGATCAGCAGCCGCTTCCACCATCGCGCGCGTTAGCGCACCGAGATCTCCGAAGGGGAAGACCCGGCCGGTGACCCCGTCCTCGACGAGGTCTGGTCCGCATCCGACCCGGTCGCTGACGATCGCCGGCAGACCGTGGAGCATCGCCTCGTTGACGACCAGCCCCCAGGTCTCCCCGTAGTCGGACGGCAGCACCAGGAAGTCGGCCGCGACGTAGGCGCGACTGATCTCCGACTGGTTCAGGAATCCCGCGAACACCGTGCGCAAGCCGCGCTGTCCGGCGAACCGTCTGGCCTCGACGTCCATCTCGCCCGTCCCCACGACGAGAGCGCGGATCTCCGGAGTCCCCCGCCGCGCAACCTCGCAAGCGGCCAGAAAGTCGAGAACGCGCTTCTTTGGTACCAGCTTCCCGGCGAAGAGGAAGCAGACGTCGTCCGGTGCGAGCCCCCATTCCGCCCGGATCGACGCCCTCTCCGGCCTCCATCTCGCGGCCTGCTCGACGAACCGATCGTTGTCGGCGAAGTACGGGACCGGGAAGATGCGTTCCGGGGGAACTCCGTTCTGGAGGTAGAACTCCCGGTTCGCAGCGCCGATCGCGAGATACGCGTCGAAGCGGACCAGAAGGCGGCGGTGGATGGCCCGCGCCCACCACGGTCGCAGGAAGAGCCCGCTCGACTCACCTCGGACCAGGCAGGGGATACCGAGACGCCCGCACGCCCTGACCGCCTGCAAGAGCGACCACGCATGCCACCCACTGACGATCACGGTGTCCGGGCGGTCGCGCGCCAGCACACCGGCGATACCAGGCGTACGGCTGGAGAAGAATCCGCGCAGCGCGGGGGTCCGGACGGTGTTGTGAAGCGCCTTCCAGCGGTATCCATCGAGGAGAGGCACGTCCCAGGTGAAATCGATCCCGAAGTCCACGCCCTGCTGTGCGGGAGTCGGCAGGAGCGCGAAGTAGACGGTCAGCTCCACGTCTTGTCGAGCGGCCAGCGTGCGGTACCACGGAACCTGGTACTGCACCGGGTGCGTGGCCACGATTCCCAACTTCAACGCCGGATACCGCCGGGCCTCGCGTCCTGTGCCGGCCGGCGCTCGCGATGTCGAGGACGCGCTCCGTCCCGCATGGTCGGGATTGCGAACGCCATTCCGAGCACGAATCCGATCATGTAGAGAACCAGCGGGTCGCCGAAGATCTGATGGGCGACCGCGAACATGACGGCATTGGCGAACAGGAATGCGATGAGGCCATAGGCATAGCGAACCCGCCGGTATCCTCCTCCCCGGCCGGTTTCCCGGGCCACCCCCCACAGATAGCGGGCGAGGGCCACGCCGAGGGCCAGCAAGATGACGAGGCCCGGCAAGCCGAGCTCGGCCACGACCTTCCCCAGGCCGCCTTCCGCGGAATGACCGACCAGGCTCGGTCCCCCGCCGAAGTACTGCGCACCCTGGCTCCCGGTTCCCGCACCAGCTCCGAGCCAGCCATTTCGCTGGACTGTGTACCACAGCGCTCTCGTGCTGAATCGCCGGTACCGGTCCGCCTCTTCCAGCCCGATGCTCGCGCCCCGAGCGTAATAGGGCGAGATCCCCAGCGCGTCGCCGCTCTCGGTGACGGCGAAAATGCCTACCGCGGCCACGCACAGGACCGCCAGGAGGAACGCGGTCTTCAAGGCCTTCCTCCGAAAATATGCCAGGCAGAGCAGATAGGCGATGACGAACAAGGCGATCTCGACGAGCCCCTTCCGCCTGCCGGTGAACATGAGGGCCACGAGGAGGTACAGGCCGAGCACGGCCGTCGGCCAGATGTGGGCCACGATCCTTCGCCGCGAGAGGAACAGCATGAGCAGGAAACACGTCGCCATCGCCAGGTGCCATGCAGCGACCTCCGGCGCGCGGAAGAAGCCACTGGCGAGGTCCAGGGGCTGTCCGGTGGGAGAGTACGCGACCAACCCCACCCCCACGGCATCCAGAACTCTCCAGTCGTAGCCCGCGCGTGCCAGGTAGATACCAGCCGCCATGATCGTCACCCCGACCACGTACCAGCGCACCAGCTTGCGCAGGTCGTGGGTGCTGCGGGCGTAGGCGAATCCGAGGAGCACTCCCGGGATCGGAGCCAGGTAGGCGACGAGGCCGATGGCAACTATGGCCGGGCTTCCGGTGCGCGCGAAGGCGGCCAGGCTCTGGATGGCTACGAGGAACAGAAACAAGATCAGCGGAACGCGGAGAATGGAGCTCCGCGCGAAGACGGGCTTGAGCGACAGCGGGACCCCCCTCCGTCGCGCTCCCAGCAGGGTGGCCCCAACGAGGACGAAGATCAGCACGTTGAAGTAGAGCGGCTCTCCCGATACCAGCTTCCGCATGGGGTCCAGGGCGAAGCCGAAGAGCAGGGTGGCTACGACACCGGCCCGCCAGTGAGCGAGGCAGAGGAGCACGAGCGCTCCCGTGATCACGAAGACGTCCGACGCGATCATGCCTCTTCCTCGCCGTTTCCGCCGCTCGCCGGGGTTCGCCCGGCGCCGGCCAGCAGACGAGGACCGCGGATCGTCAGGCCGATCGCCCAACCCAGCCCCAGCGTTTCGGCGACCAGCGTGACCGGGATCCACCAGGGCCTGAAAAGGTGATGCCGCGTCCGGACCGAGCGCGCGAGCCGGGCTACGACCCTCACTGGGACCGCGCCGGGCGGGCTAGTGCGGAAGATCCGGTAGAACGCGCCGACCGAGTGCCCGGGCTTGACCGTTCGCAGGTGACTGCCATAGGCCCGCGTTCCGCCGGAGGGGGCCCGGAGGTGCTGGACCGTGGCCAACGGCTCGAACAGGATCCTGGCACCACTCGCGTTCGCACGCACGCAGAGTTCGGCCTCGAAACCGTAAGCGGCCCGCACGAAGTTCTCGTCCATGCCTCCGATGGCGAGGGCCAGGTCACGCCGGATCGAGAAGTTCGCTCCGATCACCTCGGTAACCCACCCTCGTTCGCCGGAGTTGGATCGGAACTGGGTGTGCGGGCCCCGCATCGGCTCCTCGCCGGGTTGCAGCACTTGCCCCGCGACCACCGTCGCCCCGGACTCGCGATGCGCTTCGCAATGAGCCGACAGCAGGCCAGGACCCGGGATGACGTCGTCGTCGAGGAACAGGACGATCTCCGACCGCGCG
>DASQEN010000128.1:0-5918 GCA_035633635.1 Gemmatimonadota bacterium
GGACAGTAGGTCCTCGATGAGGACCAGGGCGGGAGCTTCTCGAATGTCGTCGGTCCTCGGTTTGAAAGCGACCCCCCATACCGCGAACCGACGACCCTTCAGGTCCTCGCCGAAGTATCGACGGATTTTCTCCGCGAGCACCCGCTTTTGGATCTCGTTGACCGCATGGACGGCGCGAATGATCGGAAACTCGTATCCCACCTCGTCCGCCAGCCGCCACAGCGCCCGCACGTCCTTGGGAAAGCACGAGCCGCCGAACCCCACTCCCGGGAAAAGAAACGCGGGACCGATTCGCCTGTCCGAGCCTATTCCGATCCGCACCTCGTCGACGTTGGCTCCCACCCGCTCGCAGAGGTTGGCGATCTCGTTCATGAATGTTATCCGCGTGGCAAGCATCGCGTTGGCGGCATACTTGGTCATCTCTGAAGACGCTACGTCCATGAAGCATATCGGGTTGCCGGTGCGGACGAACGGAGCGTAGAGTCGCTTCATGACCTCGCGTGCGCGGTCATCGTCTGCGCCAACCACCACCCGATCGGGCTTCATGAAGTCCTCGACCGCAGTCCCCTCCTTGAGGAACTCCGGGTTCGACACCACCGAGAACTCGTGGGAAGAGGTCTCGGCTAGCGCTTCGCGCACCTTCGCTCCCGTGCCGACCGGGACCGTGCTCTTGTTGACGACGATCCGCGGCCCATCGGCATGGCGACCGATCTCGCGGGCCACTGTCAGCACGTGGGACAGGTCCGCCGAGCCATCCTCGTCCGAGGGCGTCCCGACGGCGATAAAGATCACCTCGGAGGCGTTCACGACCTCTTGCGCGTCCGTCGTGAACCGTAAGCGATGGTTCTCCAGGTTGCGCTGGAGCATCTCCTCGAGCCCGGGCTCGTAGATCGGAATCCTGCCGCGGCCAAGTCCCGCTATGCGCTTCTCGTCCACGTCGCAGACCAACACGTCGTTGCCCATCTCCGCGAAGCAGGTCCCCGTCACCAGACCCACGTAGCCGGCACCGAACACTCCTACTCGCATCGCTTCAATCCTCCCTGCCTTCTGCGATCCGTTCGATGATGCCGGTCGTCGACTTGCCGGCCACGAGATCGATCCGCACCACCCTGCCCCCGTACGACTCCACCAGATCCCCTCCGACGACGACTTCCCGGGCGTAGTCGGCCCCCTTCGTCAGCACGTCGGGCCGGATCGACCCGATGAGCGAGATCGGCGTGTCCTCGTCGAACGAGACCACGTAGTCCACACAGCTCAGGGCAGAGAGGATCTCGGACCGTTCCGCCTCGTCCAGGATCGGGCGGTCGGGACCCTTGAGCCGCGCCACCGAAGCGTCGGTGTTGAGACCTACTATCAGACAATCTCCGAGCGCTCGCGACGCCTCCAGATACTTGATGTGCCCCGCATGAAGCAGGTCGAAACATCCATTCGTGAACACGACTGTCTCGCCGCGCTTGCGACGCTCCGCGGCCGCTGCGGCCGCCGTGTGCGGATCGACCCGCTTCTTCGCAGTCGCGGGCCCGCGCTCGACCTCCTCCCGGATCTCCTCCCTGGTCACCGTTGCGGTGCCGATCTTGCGGACCTTGATCCCCGCCGCGACGTTGGCCAGCCGGGCGGCCGTCTCGGCCTTCTCCCCGGACAGAAGAAACGCCGCGAATGCGGCGGCGAACGTGTCTCCCGCGCCGGTCACGTCGTACACCTGGCGGGCGCGGGCTGGAATGTCCATCGGCGCCCCACCTCCGTAAAGTCGCACGCCGCGTTCGGACCGTGTCAGAACAAGCGCCACGAGGTCGAGGTTCTCGAGCAGGCGCTCCGCTCCCGGATCGTCCCACTCCCCACCGAGCAGATCGGCCAGCTCCCGCTCGTTCGGAAGGAGATAATCGGCGGCGCGGTAGAGCTCGGCATGGATGCCTTTGGGATCCACCACCACCGGCGCGTCTCCCAGAGCCCGCTTGAGACGATCGACGCCCGCCGCAGTCACTGCGCCCTTGCGGTAGTCGCTCACGACCGCGCCCTGGCAGCCCGGCGACAGCCTGCTGAGCGCGTCCTCCAGTGCGGCGTCGACACGGCGGTCCTCGGGGCGCGGGCCCTCGAAATCGATCCGCACGAGTGCGTGCTGCCCGGCGTGGACCCGTAGCTTGCGCGGCGTCGACCATCCCTCGGCTTCGACCAGCCCGTCCATGGCGAGACCCGCCGCCGCCATCTGTGCCCGGCACTCGTTGCCGGCGTCTCCTTCTCCTACCACGGTGACCAGGATCGGCTCGCAGCCCAGGGCCTGGAGATTCCGCACTACGTTGCCGGCGCCCCCCAGATACAGGTCCCGGTGCTCGTACATGACGACCGGTACGGGCCTCTCCGGAGACAGCCGGTCGGCATTCCCGAACAGGTAATCGTCCAGGATCATGTCGCCGTACACCAGCACTCGGCTCGGCCGGAAGCGGCGAAGCGCGTCGCCGAGCGCAGATCCTGGACCCGGATCGAGCATAAGAGGCGTAAGCTATTTTCGCCGAGAGGCTTCATCAAGCACGGAGGAAATTGCCGTGCCCTCATCCCGAGACTACAATCCGGGCGGAAGGAGGCCCTGATGCTCGAGCTCACCCCGGTCGCTCGTGAGAAGATCCACGCCGCTCTGGAACGCACCGCGCCCCCCCGTGACCACCTGCGCATCGAAGCCCGGGCCGGTTCGGAGGGATTCGAATACCGGCTTGCGGCAGCGAGCACAGACGACCTCACCGAGGACGACCTCATCCTCGATCAGGGACCCTTCCGGATCGTGGTCGACCGCCAGAGCGCGGGCTGGCTCGAGGGAGCGCGTCTCGATTATCGGGAAACCCTGCTGGAGAGCGGCTTCCGGTTCGACAATCCCAACCCGCCACCCACACCCACGCTCCCCTCGGGGTCGCGCGACGACCTAACCGGATCCACCGCCGAGAAGGTTCGGCGACTTCTCGACACGGAGATCAATCCCGCGGTAGCGGCGCACGGGGGCCGGGTAACGCTGGCAGGGGTCGAGGACGGCGTGGTCTATCTTACCTTCGGTGGGGGCTGCCACGGCTGCGGGCTCGTCGACGTCACGCTGAAGCAAGGCATCGAGACGCGGATCAAGGAGCTTCTGCCGGAGATCACGCGGGTTGTGGATACAACGGATCACGCCGCGGGAGAAAACCCCTTCTACCGGTAGCGGATCGGCGTTGGTCAGACGCTAAGAACAAAGCGGGGCGGTATTCTCGCACCGCCCGCTCTCACCTCGCAGGTCGATCAAAACGGGTCAGATGCAAGGCGCGCGACAAGTGGATTCCGAGGCGTACATCCTGTACGCCGCAGGAAGGCACGCGGAGCGCAACGCCGCAGATGGCGCGTTTTCATCGACCTGTGGCTACAGGTCGATCTGGACCAGTTCCGGCGCCGAGTCCTTCTTTTTGAGCACCATCTGCTCGTAGTACTCGCGGACCATCTGGGCTTCGCGCGCGGCCTTCTTTGCAGCGAGGCGCTCCTCGTGCGCGTTCTGGGGGCCGTCCCCGCGGTCGCGGATGCGGGCTGCGTCCTCCTGGTCGACATCGAGGGCATGTTCGTAGTTCCCCAACGGGACTTCCTTGCCGCCGGCGAAGATCTCGTGGCGGCCCTTCTCCTTGTACCAGTCCGCCACGGTCGCGTTCTTGTGCATGTTCTCGATGATGTTGCGCCAGCCGTGGCCGGTGTTGTAGGCGCAGAACGAGATCTCCCCTTCCTGGGTGGCGTAAGGGATGATGCACATCTCGGTCCGACGGAAGTCGTAGTTGAACAGATCCTGGAACCACATCCCCGCCACGAACAGGAAGTTCCAGGGGTCCTTGCGGCGCTCCCACGCGCCGTCATGCTCCAGCGAGCCGTAGTCCTTGCCCGTCAACCCGAACGACTTGTCGAACTTCTTGAAGATGTCGATCAGGGTCAGGCTCGGCGGCGCCTTGTAGGGCCTGTAGTTCTTCAAGAGCGCCAGCCCCATCATCGCGTTCGAGATCCATTTCCCCCGGTTTGCGTCGGTGATCTTCTGGACGTCCGCGATCAGGCCGGGGATGTTCAGGAACTCCGGCACCGGCCGGAACTCCCTGGTGTTCTTGTTGACCATGAGCGCCGTGCCGACGCCGCAGTTGGGATGGCATCCGCAGCTCGTCTGTCCCCACTCCGCCGTTGGCCCGTGGACCATGTCGGCGAAGTCGGCGAATGGCCCCATCAGCGAGATCGGGAACCAGTCGCGCAGGGGTTCCGTGACCCCCAGCTGATCCTTCACGTCGCGCGCCATGTGGGACAGCGTGTACCGTTGGCGCATCCGGCGCTCGTCCGTGATCTCGTCGTCGCGGCCGGTGAACGAGACCGGCTGGAAGGAGACGAACGCGATCTTCTTGGGGTTGTCGAGCGCGAACCGGACGATCGGGCCGACCTGATCGTTGTTGACCGTGTTGACCAGCGTGGTCACCAGCACGATCTGGACGCCTGCGTTGTACAAGTTGTCGATCGCCTTGAGCTTGACGTCGAACAGGTTGCCGACCTTGCGGTGGCTATTCGCGTCGTTTCCGATCCCGTCGAACTGCAGGTAGACGAACCGCAACCCTGCCTCCGCCGCCTGCTGGGCGAACTCCGCGCTCTTGGCGAACTCTATCCCGTTGGTCGCCGCCTGGACCGAGGTGTAACCGATGTCACGCGCGTACTTGACGGCCCGCAGGAAGTGCGGTGACAGGGTCGGCTCGCCGCCTGAGAACTGAACCGACATCTGCCGCCGCGGCTTGATCTTCAGCGAGTTGTCGAGGATCTCCTGGATCTCTTCCCATTCGAGCTCGTGGACGAATCCCACCTGATTGGCATCCATGAAGCAGGGGTCGCACATCATGTTGCAGCGGTTGGTGAGGTCCACGGTGAGCACCGAGCCCCTGCCGTGCTTGATCGTCGAGGAGCCGTGATCGTGGAGCTCGCCGTCGTTGTGGGCCCGCAGGTCGCGGCCGGGGAAGTTCGATTCGACCCACTCGAGGAACTTCGCGTCAATGGCCATCAGGTCCTCGAAGCGTCCGTGTTGCGGGCACTCCTTGACCATCCACACCTGACCGTCACGCGAGACGATCCGGGCCTTGATCTCGCCTACCTTCTCGTGGATCAGGACCTTGTAGTCCTCTTCCCCCTCGATGATCCGCTTGCGCGCCTCGATCACGCACTTGGGGCACAGCGAGTCGGTCTCGCGCGGCCAACCGAGCTTGGGCTTCGACTTCTCCCAAGACTTCAGCAGCGGCTTGTCACTCCACTTCGGCGTGAACGACGGATTCGGGCGGTGCCGGTTGACAAGCTGGATGCCGTTGAAGGCGACCCAGCCGACCTTGGTGAGACCCCAATCGAGCACTTTCAGGACTCGGATACCGAGGCCGATGCGCGCGTCGCCATCCGGGTTCAGGTGCCTGTCGGGTATCGCGAACGACGAGGTGTCGAAATCCCCCGGGGTACGTTCGGTTTGACCGTTCCTTGCCGCTGTCTGCAACTCTCCGGCCGGATCCACTGTCTGCGTGTTCACCTTGATCATCGGAACCCCTCCCCGGGTGCTTCGGGTCAGCTCGCGACTGCCAAGTTCCCTGCGACACTACATGATGATATAGAGACGGTCAATCCCCTTTCGCCAAGCCGCTCGAGCCGGGTTGACGCCGGCTCTGCCACAAGAAGCTGTGCATGCTGTTCAGGAACCCCCGCGGTTCATAGAGAACTTCCGTTTCCCCACGGCACGAGTACCAGCAGGCGGTACAGGTGTTCCGCTCGTGGGCCTGATGGAGGCGGCCCAGGACGGTTTGGATGTTCTCCTCTCGCAGGTTGCCGCACGGCTCGGTCAGGTTGAACTCGACGCACTTCGACACGACCATCTGGTTGTCGATGTTGAACATCGCCCGTCCAGCAATGCACCCGTC
>DASQEN010000129.1:0-2035 GCA_035633635.1 Gemmatimonadota bacterium
GATCGCGACCGAGTTCACGGAGGACTGGCCCTTGACGGTCATGCAGATCGCCTCGCACTCGCTCATGGGGGACATCGCGTACCGGCGGGGAGACTTCGGGGGAGCCGTCCAGCACTACCGCGTCGCGGCCGGCCTGCAGGACGGCCTCCGCTACACCGAGCCCGCCTACTGGAACAAGCCCGTTCGCCACGACCTCGGCGCAGCCCTGCTCGCCGCGGGCCAGCCGGCCGAGGCGGAGCGCGTCTATCGTGAGGACCTCGAGAAGTTCCCCGACAACGGCTGGTCGCTGTATGGGCTCGCCGAAAGCCTGGACGCGCAGGGCAAGTCCGACGAGACCGAGGAGGTCCGCGCTCGGCTGGGGGAGGCGTGGTCGGATGCCGACGTGACCCTCACCGGATCGCGGTTCTGAGGAGAGATCTTGGCACACTGGACATTTATTCTGTCCATATTTAGTTTCCCGGCGTGAAGACGATCGGGGTCACGGAGTTCAAACAGCGTTGTCTCGCCTTGCTGGATCGATTGGGGCCTGACGGCCTCGTCATCACGAAGCACGGCAGGCCGGTCGCCAGGGTGATCCCCGTCGATAGCGAGTCCTCCAGCCTCATCGGCCGCTTTGCCGGCCAGATCGAGATCAAGGGCGACATCGAATCGACGGGGATCGCCTGGGATGCTGAATCTTGACACCCACGTTCTGCTCTTCGCTCTCCAAGGCCAGCTCACGCCACGCGAGCTGGGGCTACTGACAAGCGACTCGTGGAGTATCTCCGGGATCGTCCTGTGGGAAATCGCGAAGCTCGCCGAACTTGGTCGGGTGGAGATCGATCTGGATGACCCGGAGGTCATCCGTGCACTCTCCGGGATCCACACTTGGCCGATCACGCTCGATGTTTGCAAGGCGATCGGCGATCTCGACTTCAGAAGAGATCCGGCCGACGAGATCATCGGCGCGACCAGTGTGGTGTTCGGGGCGCCGCTCGTGACCCGGGACCGCCGACTGCGACGATCGAAGGTCGTGCCGCTCGCAGGCTGACGGCACGGGGTGGCGCCCTATCCGAACAGCGTTTTCGCGATCGTCGCGAGCTGCATGTTCGACGTGCCTTCGTAGATCTTCCCGATCTTGGCGTCGCGCCACAGCTTCTCGACCGGGTAGTCCTTCGTGTACCCGTACCCGCCGAAGATCTCGATCGCCCGGCTCGTCACCCGCTCGGCGACCTGCGAGCTGTAGAGCTTCGCCATCGCGGCCTCCCGGAGAAACGGCAGGCCCGCGTCCTTGAGCCGCGCGGCGTTGTAGACCATCAGCCGCGCGGCCTCAAGCTCGGTCGCCATCTGCGCGAGCTCGAACTGGACGCCCTGGAACTGCGCGATCGGCTTGCCGAACGCCTCCCGCTCCTGGGCATAGCCGAGCGCGGCGTCGAGCGCACCGCGCGCGCAGCCGATCATCTGCGCGCCGATCCCGATCCTGCCCTCGTTCAGCGTCTCGATTGCGACCTTGTATCCCCTGCCCGGCTCGCCGAGGACGTTCTTCTCGGGGACCTCGCAGCCTTCCAGCAGGAGCTCGGTCGTCGAGCTGGCGCGTATGCCTAGCTTGTCCTCCTTCTTCCCCACCGCGAAGCCGGGAAACTCGCGCTCCACCAGGAACGCCGTGATTCCCTTGTAGCCAGCGCTAGGATCGAGGGTAGCGAACACCACGTAGACGCCAGCCTCGGCCCCGTTCGTGATCCAGAGCTTGGATCCGTCGAGTACATAGCGATCGCCTCGCTTCTCGGCGCGGGTCTTGAGCCCGAACGCGTCGCTGCCCGAGGTCGCTTCGGAGAGCGCGTACGCTCCCACCGTGTCGGCTGCCATGCGCGGCGCGTAGGCCTCCTTCTGCGCGTCCGTTCCCCAGCGCAGGAGGCAGTTGTTGAAGAGCGTGTTCTGGACGTCGACGAAGACCCCCACCGAAGGATCGACGCGGGACAGCTCCTCGACCGCGAGGCAGGCCATGAAGAACGAAGCGCCTGCCCCGCCCAGCTCCTCGGGGATCTCGATCCCCATG
>DASQEN010000130.1:0-2398 GCA_035633635.1 Gemmatimonadota bacterium
CCACCTGGCGATCAACACCGCCATGACGGTGGGGATGATGCCGATCACCGGTCTTCCGCTCCCGTTCCTGTCCAAGGGTGGATCGTTCCTCGTGGTCTGCTTCGCCGCGGTGGCCCTGTGGCGCAAGACCTGGATCGAACGAACACCGGTAAGACGACAATGACACGACCGAACTCACGGCCCGAGAGGGAGATCAGGAGGCATCGTGGCACGCAGTCTCAACAAGGTGATGCTCATCGGGAACCTGGGTGCCGATCCCGAGGTCCGGCACACGCCTAGCGGGGCGTCGGTAGCAAATTTCAACGTGGCGACGAGCCGCTCGTGGAACAAGGACGGAAAAAAGGAGGAGAAGACCGACTGGCATAGAATCGTGGCCTGGGACAAGCTGGCGGAGATCTGCCAGCAGTACCTGAAGAAGGGGAGCAAAGTGTACATCGAAGGGCGCATCGAGACCCGCTCGTGGGACGATGCCTCGACCGGTCAGAAGCGCTACATGACCGAGGTCATCGCCAACGAGATGATCATGCTCGATTCCGCGCCGGGCGGCGGGGGCCGCCGCGCCGGCTCTCCGCAAAGGTCCTCGCAGGACGCAAGTGCGAACGGTGGGGAGTACGAGTTCCCGGAAAGCGACTACGACGACGACCTTCCATTCTGACTCAGTGCGAAGGAGGCGGACGATGAGGCGACGGGGGAGCTTCCGAAGCGCGAGTGTCGCGGTACTGCCGGTCCTCGTGGCCGGGATGACCCAAGTAGGCGTCGAGTCGCTGAGCGCCCAGATCGATCCTCCGGTGCCCGCGCTGATGGAGGCGAACTTCCTCCTTTCGGTGGGCGAGGTCGTCGACGCCGCACGGTGGCAGGACGCGGAGAGGGTGGTCGGCTCAACTGGCGAGACGAAGGTCTCGGAGAGCAGCCAGACACAGTACGATCTGCTCTACGTGCCACGGGTCGTGGAGGGTCACTCGCTCTCGCCCGGAGACATGGTCCAGTTCTTTCGGCTCGACCGACGCATCGAGGATCCGACGACCAACGAGCTGCTCGGCACCCTGTTACTCCCCACCGGCATCGGCCTGGTGGACAGCGTGGCGGGGGAAACCGCCAGGGTACGGGTGACCGACGCGTTTTACCCCATCCTCATGGGAGACCTCGTGCGGGTCGTAACCGAAGGCGGCGGGACCTGGCCGACCGCGGTCTCGGTGGTGGGCGCGCCGGGTGGGAGGATCGCGGCGTTCCAGGTGGAGAAGGCAATTTACCCTCCCTTCGACAAGCTTTTCCTGAGGCCCGAGATCGCCGGTTCCACGTCGCCCGGCCAGGTGGTCGAGCTCTACCGCCCGGGTCCGGTGCGGGACGGCGTACGCCTTCCGGACCTCGTCCTGGGAAAGGCGATGGTCGTCCGTGCGGAGGGAGGGATAGCGGCCGCAGTGACGTACGAACTCGAGCGCGCCGATCTCGCGCCGGGCGACCTCTACAGGCCGATTCCGGCCGACGACGGCGACTGACCGGCCGGTCCGGGCGGCCTGCGGCGCGGAACTTGTATCTCTCGGGGGCGTATGGTATCCTGAGATGATGCGAGCGCCTGTCCTACGCGCGGCGTGCCTCGCAGGTGCGCTGCTTCTCACGTCCTCGGTGCCGGGACGGGGCCAGGATGGCGAGACCAGTCTGCTGGACTGGAGGCCCCAGGAGGGCCCCGGACCCACCCGTCAGGAAGCCCGCGCGGCCACCGCCGGAAGCCTCCTCAGCCCGTCGATCCAGATCCCGATTCTTTCCCGCTACAACGAGTTCGAACGAGACTTCGGCGTCGACTTCGGTGTCCGCGGCCTGACCCTTGACCGCGATGGTGACGTGCTCGCCGCACTGCGCGCGCGTCTCGATGCGCGCTGGGGGGACGCCACAATGTACCAGTGGATCGAGCGCGGCCTCGCGCTCTACGCCCGCGTCCAGGCCTCGACCCAGATCCGACGGAAGGGATTCGACATGGGGGTCGAGATGGACGACGTGGCGGATGGGAAGCTCGGCGTTCGGGTCCAGCGGGCGCTGGAGTGATCGCACCGAACGGCGCGCGACCCGCGTCCACGTCCGCCGCGCCCCTTGCGGGGCGCTTTTTTTTGCTCGCCGCGATCGCGACGTTCGGTACCGGCTGCCGTTCGACCCCCCCGCCTTCCTCCACGCCGCCTCCCGGGCCGGCAACCGTTCCCGCGCTGGCAGCCGAACCGACCGTGCGGATCGGCGTGGCATTGGGTGACACGTCCCTCGCCCTCGGAAGCGGCGACCGGTGGTGGATCCACGAGGCCGGCGCGAGCCGCCCGATCGCGGTAGTCGAGGGGGAGCCGGGTTGGCGGGTGGTCCGGCTGCCGTTCGAGACCTCGCTCCGGCTCCGGCGTCCGGACGGGTGGCTCAGCCA
>DASQEN010000131.1:0-3963 GCA_035633635.1 Gemmatimonadota bacterium
GTCCCTGGAAGAACGCCTCGGAGATCGTCACGTTCTTGATTCCCACAATCCGGCGATCCGCCTCCAACTCGATCACCCGGTCGACGAGCAGGAACGGATATCGGTGCGGAAGGATCTCCATGATGCGGGATACGTCCATCAAGACCGCCGGCTCGACGGGTCCTCCGGAGGGCTTTGTGGGCGCTGCGCCGTTGCCGCCGTCCAGCCCATCGATCCGCCGCTTGAGGATGCGCACGAGCTGGAGATGCGTCCTGTGACCCGAACGGTGGGCGATGATGTGCGCCTTGAGATCCACGTTCAGGACCTTCAGGTCGCCCAGCAGGTCGAGGATCTTGTGTCGCACCAGCTCGGTCGGGAATCGAAGATGGTCCTCGTTCAGGATCTTGTCGTCGCCGATGACGATCGCGTTCCGCAGGTTCCCCCCGCGAATCAGGCCCGCCGCCTTGAGCTGTTCGATCTCGTGGAGAAATCCGAACGTGCGCGCGGGAGCGATCTCCCGCTCGAATGTCTCCGGGGTGATCTCGAACGACTCGAATTGATGACGCACGAGCGGATGGTCGAAGTCGATGGAGAACGACACCTGCAGCCGATCCGACGGAAGAAGGGTGATCTCCACGTCACCCTCTTCGAAGAATATCGGCTCTTCCACTCGGTAGGTCCGACGGGGGGCGTCGAGCTCGGTCGTGCCGGCGTCTTTCAATGCTTTCCAGAACGGCAAGCTCGATCCGTCGGCCACCGGAGGCTCACCGGCGTCCAGCTCGATCACCAGGTTGTCGATCCCGCGAACCGCAATCGCGGCCATCACGTGCTCGATCGTCTGCACCTCAGTTCCATTGACTCCGATCGTAGTGCCACGCTCGACCCCCACCACGTGATCCGGATCCACGACGATCTCCGGCTGCCCATCGAGGTCGGTTCGCACGAATCGGATGCCGGTGTTCGCCGCCGCCGGAAGGAACGTCATGTGGCACTGGTTGCCGCTGTGCAGGCCCACGCCCGAATAGGTGACGGGCCGGGCGATCGTCCTCTGGCGGTCGGATGTCATTCGCGCTTGAGCCTGGACTCCACGGCTTTGAGGCGTTCGAAAAGCTCGGGGAGCCGGGCGAAGAGGGCGTAAATTCGCATCTGCTCGCGATGGGAGCGAGCGGGGTAGCCCGAATACTCCGCGTCGGCCGGAACGTCGCCGATCACGCCCGCCTGGCCGCCGACCCTTGCACGGTCGCCGATCCTGGCATGCCCGATGATCCCGGCCTGCCCCGCTATCACGACATGATCGCCGATGGAAGTGCTCCCGGCGATGCCGACCTGCGCAATGATGAACGCGTTGCGACCTATCGAGACATTATGGGCAATGTGAACGAGGTTGTCAATTTTGGTTCCCGAGCCGATGACCGTGTCGCCCGCCGAGCCGCGGTCGATCGTGACGTTGGCCCCGATTTCGACATCGTCGTCGATCGACAGGCCTCCGCGCTGCGGCACCCTGTGATGCCGGCCCCGATCGTCCGTCGCGTAGCCGAAGCCATCCGATCCCAGCACCGACCCGCTTTGCACGATGCAGCGCGCCCCGAGCCGGGTGCCTGCGTGCAGGGTCACACGCGGGAAGATCCGGCAATCCTCTCCGATCTCCACCCCGTGTGCCACGACAGAGCACGCGCCGATCACCGTCCGCGCACCGATGTCCACGCCGGCTCCGACCACCGAAAGAGGACCGATGGAAGCGGTCGGAGAGACACGCGCCGTCGGATGGACGACGGCGCTCGGGTCGACCCCCGGCTCGGTCGGGACCTCGGGGAGGAGCAGCTCGACAGCACGGGCGTACGCGAGATAGGGATTGGAGACGCGGAGGAGGTTCCCGCCGTTGCCGTGGAACGATTCCCCCACGATCAGCGCGGCAGCCCCCGAGCGGTTCGCGGATTCCTCGTATCGCGGGTTTGCGAGGAAAGACAGGTCCTTGGGCCCGGCGTGCTCGAGCGGGGCAACGCCGCTCACCGACACCTCGGGATCGCCTTCCAATCGGGCCTGGATCGCCCCCGCCAGATCTCTCAGCGTCAGCGTCGGCACGGACCCTCCGCGGTCCTTCTCTTTTCCGCCACTCAGCGCGACGGGGCGGGCTGGGACTTCATCCGATCGATCACCTGCTGCGTGATGTTGAGCGCCGGATCCCCAGCCACCAGTGCGCCGTCGTTCAGATCGAAGATCAGCGCGTAGCTCTCCTCTCGCCGGGTCTGCTCGATCACGTCGTTAACCCGATCGATGATCGGCTTCATCAGCTCCGACTGCTTCGCGGCCGCTTCCCCTTCCTGTCCGAATTTGGCCTGGAAGTACTGCTGGATCTCCTGCTCGAGCGTCAGCATCTCCTGCTGCTTCTCGGTCTTCTTCTCGGGAGAGAGAATTACCTCCTGATTCTTGTAGTCGTCGAACAACGTCTGCAGCTGGGTCCGCTTGGTATCCAGCGTGTCCTGCCAGGCGGTTGCCGTGCGGTTGAAGGCCTCGTTGGCCTCGGTGTATCCCGGAGCGGCCTGGATGATCTCCTCCGAGTCGATATAGCCGATCTTCAGAGTCGTCTGGCCCTGAGCCTTCGCGGCCGAAGGGACGACCAGGCCGACCATCAGCGCGATGAGACCAACTCTCCTGCTCTTCATGCAATGCCTCCGTCGCTTCCTTTCGTAATGAGTCGCCCCACTCGGGCCACCGGACTTTTCATCGGGTCAGATTGCCGAATCGGAAATGAAGCTGCCATGCCGGATCGGGATTGCCAGAGGCGTCGAGTCGGTCCAAGCCATACCCATAATCGAGCCCCATAGGACCAAAGCCTGGCAGGTCGATCTGCACTCCCACTCCCACGCCACGCTTCAGATCGGCGAACGTGACGTCGCCGAACTCATTCCACACGTTACCGGCGTCATAGAATACCGATGTATAGATCGTGTCCGTGATCTTTATAAAATGCTCGGCGGTCAGAAGCAGAAACGCATTGCCGCGGTCATCGGTATTCCCTTCCTCGTCGCTGATAATATTGCCGGCCGTGTGAACACCAACGCGGTTCTCCGGGTAGCCGCGCAGGCCTTCCGACGGATACTGGACGCCGCCCAGTATGTACTGCTCTGTCACCGGGATGAAGCCGGTGGCATTGATGCCCCCCGCCTTGAGCGAGAGGTTTAGCACCGTTCGGTCATTCAGCGTGGGCGCGAACCACGAGCTTTCCAGCTCGTACTTCCGAAACCCCACCGTTCCCGCCAGGATACCTCCGGCCAGGTCGGCTCCCAAACTGTGCCGCGCGCCCTGGATCGGATGCAGACGAGGCAGCCGGGTATCGCGGACAAGGCTCAGCGAGACGCTCGATTCGGTGCGCGGATACTCGTCCTCGAAGCTGGAGTCGTCGCCGTCGGTCGCCTCGAGGTCGATGCGCTGCCACGTATACCCGTAGAAGACTCGCGAGGCCTCGTCCCACGGAAGGGGTGTTCCGAGCCGTACGTTCCCACCGAGAGCTTCCTGGCGGAATGAAGTTCCGCTGTAGCGCTGGTTGATGTCGAAGAACGAGGTCGAAAGCGACGTCTTGGTCCCCAGGAAGACCGGCTCGGTGTAGCCCAGCTCGATATTGTTGTTCTGGGACCCAAACTCCCATCGCACCCGTCCGGACTTCGCCTGTCCGAACAAGTTCGGCTGCTCGTATCCGAGGAAACCGGACAGGCCCGTGCCGCCCCCGATGGCCGCGCCTAACGTGAGCGATCCGGTGCGCCGCTCCTCGACCTCGAACGTGAGGTCGATGTCACCGCTTTCCTGGTCTGCAACCCGAGTAGTGGGAACGATCCCGGGCTCGAAGAACCCGAGCCCCTCGAGAGAGAGCAGGCTGTTCCTCACGTCGGTGCGGCGGAACCGCTGCCCGGGCTCGACGAACAGATACCGGCGGATGACCGACTCGTGCGTGACCGTATTGCCCTTGATGGCGATACGCTGGATCTC
>DASQEN010000132.1:0-3330 GCA_035633635.1 Gemmatimonadota bacterium
GTCCTGGCCGATCACGACCTTGGACACCTCGCCGAGCACCCGCTCGCGTAACTCCTTCACGAGCCCATCAGGTCTTTCACCTTCGCTCCTCCTCTTTGTGTCATGCGAGCCAGCGCGCGACTCAACGTCAACAGATCGGCCTCGCCGGGTTGCGGATCGACGAGTGCACGAGCCTCATGCTCGTGAAGCCCGGCGCGGACACCGGCCGCACTCAGAGCCTCTGGGGAGGCGTCCGAGGTCAAGCCGGTACGCCGTGCAACCCTGTCTCTTAACGATGCTTGCAGTTTGGCGGCCACACCTCGAGCGTCTCCGGTGCGGACGAGTATGCCCGCGAGGGCGTTCACGTAGTCAGAACGAGGAGGAGGCAGATCCCGGGCGGTCTCGTCCGGGGGGCCGAACCTGCGACCCCTGGCAACCATGAAGACCAGTGCGGCGAGGGTGAGTCCGCCGAGCGCCCACTTCCAACGAGCGGGTATCGCAGCGAGACCGGTTTGTTCGCCGTAGCCGTGAACACTCTCGATAAACACAACGGGACGTCCGCTCTCGCCGGCGATCAGCAGTCCGAACGCGGCGTTATCGGCATGGTCGAGCAGACCGTTGTGCAACGGACTCGAGTCGGCAAGAAATACAACGCGGCCCCCCCCGGAGGGGGCCGCTAACGTCGCGGTGAAACCCTCCTCCGAACCGAGCAACGGCAGAGTTGAGCCGGCGTCCGACCAGTGACCGCGCTCCGCGGTGTCTACCCTTTCGACTCCGTTGGTTTCCGACGCGGGAACGAGAGGCTCCACTGACGCCGCTCCTCCTGCGGCCCAGGTGGGAGGCCGGTCGACGAGCTCTTTGATCCACGAATCCCCGGAAGCCGAGAGACCACCGGCCACCAAGCGCCCCCCGCTCTCGACGAAGGTCCGCAGTTGTCTGGCCGCCTCCGTCGAGACCCCGTCCGGATCAAGCAGGATGGCGGTTGTCTGAGGTGGGGGCGGCGCGTCCTCCAGCGGCTCTCTGACGCGACCGGTCGGGTGCCCGGAACGTTCCAGTAGATCGGCGTATGCCGCGAGACCATCCGGTGACGTCGTGTACGAGGAGGACGGTGGACCCGATCGCGCACCGCCGGATCGATCCAGGACATAGGCGAGAACGTTCAGACCGATGACCGCGACGACGCCGGCTACCAGAGCGCGCCTCATCCGTTGCTTGTTGGAGACTCGACCGATCACGATCGGGACCTCGACCGCAAGACGGCCGCCCATCCGGTCCCGCTGCGGACTACGTCTGCTTGCGCCGGAGCGCGCCTGCCGTAAACGACTTCGTCAAATGTCGCTGCGATTTCCTCGAAGTCACGCGACCGAACGAACTCGGCTATCTCCTCCGACGTGAGTGAGGCGCGGGATGGGATCGCCCCCGATTCGGCAAGCCGCACGAGGCCGGCTTTGAAGCGAAGGCGTATCGCGGTCTCGAGCAGCCCGTTTCGCTCGGCCTCATCGGCCTGAGATTCCAGCTCGCGCGCGTCGAGACCCGCCGTGTCAAGACCGGTACGGGGTCGATCGACTGCATCGCGCGTTCTCTTGTGAATAATGCGCCGAGCAACCAGGATCGAGACCACAACAACAATCGCCGCCAGTAAGGCCAGGAGCCATTCCGGTCGCCCCCCGGTGAGGTCATTGGCCAGCTCGACGAACCATTCGCCGACCGGACGGAGACGTTCGCCGATCTCGTCCAGGATCCCGCGGAACGGTCGCGGGATGTCTCGTTCCTTGAACTTGCCCTGGGTGAGTACGTCCCCGGCCTCCTGGCGCGCTTGCTCGGACGAGATCGAGGGCGAGGCCGGCGGCTCCTCGGCCAGGATCTTGAGCCGCTCGGCAAGTTCCTCGGGCTCCGCGTCGCCCAGCGCGGTGGCCAGATCGACGGGGTGGCCGTCGACCGAATCGACGTTCTTGAGACGTTCGAGCGCGCCCGGAGCGGTGTCGGCTCGGCGGGCGAGAGAGCGCACTTCGTCGGCCGTGGCTGGGTCCGCCGTGGCATGCGGCGCTCCGAGCAGAAAGAAGAGAAGCGCGCCGGATGAGGCCACCAGGGCCGGACGGGCCCCGGCGCGACTCACGCCTCGTCCTCCGGGTCGTCCTCGGCGGGTTCCGGCGGAGGCGGGGGCTTGTAGGGCGGGACGCCGGCCGGAGGATCTCCGGACGGCCCCGGCGGAGGGAGCGGCCCCGGCGGAGGCGGTCCGGGCGGTGGCCAGCCGGGCGGTGGGGGTCCCGGGTAGGGAGCGGGAGGTTGCGGTGGATAACCGGGCGGTGGAGGCGGTGGCGGCGGATAGCCGTACTGCGTCTGCGGCCCGTAGTGATACGGAGCGGGCGGCGGATAGCCGGGCGGTGGAGGCGGGGGATAGCCGTACGGCCCCCACTGTGGCGGCGGCGGGAGGACGCCTGCGGGGACGCCCTCGGGTGGCGGCACGCCGATCTGGTGGGCGAGTAGCTGCAGGTCGAAGCCCTCTTTTCGTACCCGGAGGTCGAAGTACAGGACGACCGCCACGGCCGAGAGGAAGGGTGTTGTCAGAACGCTCGCGATCGCGGTCGAGAGCCCTCTCAGGACGAGGGCCGCGAACTCACTATCTCCCAGGTCCCCGAGCAGAACGATCTCGGGTATGAACGTGAGAATCGAAGCGATGATCCCCGTTGCCAGGGACGCAACCAGGAGGACGCCGAAGACCGGCCACCAGCGCCCTTTAACCAGGCGGAACGATCGCCCCAGGGCCTTGGTTCCCCGCGCGTCCTCCGTCAGCATGGCGGGGACCGCAACGGACCAAGCGAAGTACAGCCAGATAACCAGAGGGATCAAAGCGAGGATGCCAAGGACGAGTATGAGGATAGCCGCCGCACCTCCGCCTATCGCCACCACGAAACCGATAGCGAAGAAACCCACGAAAAATATGCCGCCGGTGGCCAATGCGATCAGGAACGTTATCCACGCGACCGAATGAAGCCGACGGAATCCGTAGCTGAGTGACTCCCGCCACCCCGGCTTCCCCCCGAGGTACGCGTCCCCGACGGCGCGGTAGCACGCCGCGGTGGCGAGGCTCCCACCTATGAAGTTCACGATGATCAGCACAACGGTCCCTGCGATCGAGCGCCAGACGTCGTCGCCAGTCACCGTTAGATCTGTCGGTGAAGAGGGCGTGAACATCGACTGCGATCCCGCCAGCTCGGGACCAGTCGAGGCAAGAATGAGGGCGCTCAGGATCTGCAGGGGGACGACAATGACTGCAACGAGCTTGAAGAGCGTCAGCGCGTTGCGCGTGACGATCTTGATCGCAACGTCGAGTATCTCGCCGAAAGACAG
>DASQEN010000133.1:0-8353 GCA_035633635.1 Gemmatimonadota bacterium
TCGACGCCCATGAAGCGTACGACCCGCGCGATCGCCGCTGGCTGCCATTCCACCCGATGCCCACGCCGCGCCACGGCCTCGGCGCCGCGGTCGCGGAAGGGCGGCTGTTCGCGGTAGCCGGCGCGTCAGGGCCGGCCGGCGTAGCCACCGGAGCCAACGAGGAGCTGGCACCCCTGGTCCCGCTCTCCGGGCCCGAGGCGCGCCGCGCCGGCGGGAAATTGACAAAGCACGCGGTCGCCTCTATCGTCGGACTCCTGCAGGGTCATCGGTAGCCAGGCACAACCATCAGTCGAAAGGAGCTTTCGGACATGGGGGCCAGATCCCTGCTCGTCCGGATGGTCGGCGTCTCTCTGCTCGCGACGGTCTCTCTGCCTTCCTGCCGCGGCGAGGATCAGGGCGGAGCGCCGGTCGCGGGGTTCCAGACGCAAGCGGTCGCGACCACGCTGCCCGCCGGCGCGAGCGTGGTGGTGTCGGGCTACGACACGGAGGCGTTCTGGACGCGGCTCAAAGGCACGCGCCTCTACACGGAGCTCGCCGCCATTCCGGACGTCCGCGAGGTGTTCGCACCGATCGCCGAGTCGCAGCGGGAGTTCCAGGCCGAGACCGGCCTCGCGCTCGACGAGGCCACGCTGATGACGATCTTCGGCCGCAAGTTCGACCTCGGCTTCTACGGCCAGCTTCCCAAGGACCGGGCCGACCTCGTGCTCGTCGCCACCCTCGACGACGAGGCCCAGGCCCAGACTCTACTCAACACCCTCGAGACCAAGGTCACCGAGGAGAAGGGAGTCACGTTCGCGGACGTGGATCTGGCCGGGACCCAGGTGCGGGTCGCCACGCGCGAGGGCGACGAGGTCTTGTTCTACTCGGTCGCCGACGAGCGGCTCGTCATGGCCACGACGCGCGAGCGGATGCAGGGTACCCTATCGCTGGACGGCCAGGACGCGCAGACGATGGCCTCCACCGGCGACTACGAGGCCGTGATCCAGAAGCTCCCCGAGGCCGCGATCACAGTCTACGTGGATCAGCGAGCGCTCAGGGAAGCGGCCGAGCGCGCCGCCGCCGCCGACAGCGCGGCCGGGACTCCAGAGACCCTTCAGGAGGAGCGGTTCCGCGCGGCGACCAGCGCGCTCGAGGACTATAAGCTGGCGAGTGCGGTGGGTGTCGGGGTGTACTGGACCGAAACCGGCATTCGCACCGATGCCTACACGAAGTTCCCCGAAGGAGAGCGCTCGGCGCTCGCCACGATGATGACGAGCTCCCCTTCCGCGATCCGCACGCTGGCTTTCCAGCCCGTCAACACCATGCTGTACGGGGCGGTAAACTCGCTCGACGCGCAGGTCGTGTACGACGAGCTGCGGCGCTACGCGGTCGATGCAACCCGCATCCAGATGGACGTCCAGGACACCGCGGACTCGCTGCAGGCGGACAGCTTGGTGGCGCAGCAGCTGGCCGCGTTCCAGAGCGAGACCGGAATCGACATCGAGGCCGACGTGGTTTCCTGGGTCGGGCAGGAGGCGTCGTTCGCGATCGCCGGCGTCGACAAGACGGGCTTCTTCCCGGTGCCGGAGATCGCGCTCACGATCGCCACCAAGGATCCGCAGAAGTCCCGTGACTTCCTGGCGCGAGTCGAGGGTCTGGTCTCGCAGGAGGCGGCGGCGCGCGCGTCCATCCCGCTCGAGTGGCAGGCCGAGGAGCATCAAGGGCAGACGATCCGTTATGCGCCGACGCCGATGGGAGAGGGGCTGTCGCTGTCCTATGTCGTGACCGACGACTTCGTCGTGATCGGAACGAGTCGCGGGTTGATCGGCCGGATGCTGGACACGCGAGGCGGTAGCGCCCAGGCGCTCCCCTCCAATCCGGGCTTCACCGCGATGACCGAGTTCTACCCGAGCGAGGCGAACACGCTGGGATTCATGAACCTCGAGCAGATCCTGACCGAGGTACAGGGACTGATGGGCACGTTCGGCGGGATGACGGGCGCAGGCGCGGCCGCCGCCGACTCATCCTCCGCGACCTACAAGGTCTTGCAGGCGCTCAAGAACGCTCCGCGGCTCGGGTTCTACAGCAACGCGGAGGAGGGAGGCGCTTTCGGCCACTTCCTGCTCGAGGTCCGGTAGGCGCGACCGGCCGACGCAGTCGCCCTGCAGAAGCGCTCGCCACGGGTTTCCGGCGAAGGGGTCGTCCCTGCCCGGGGCGACCCCTTCGCGCTTGGCCCGGTCACGCGACCTGTTAACCGGACACCTCCGCCCTCCGTATGAGCGGACGAGCCCCCGGGCGGACCGGGGCCGCATTCATGCAATCTTCGGAGGGTTCGCATGAGCAACGACATGGCAGCTGTTATCGGCACCATCGGGGTGTCATCGATCGTGGCCCTGCTGATCGGGTTCTCGACGTTGATCCTTTCCCAGCGGCGACGGGAGCGCAGTCGCGCGCAGTTCGACCTGCAGCGCCGGATATTAGAGAAGTTCGGCACGGCTTCGGAGTTCGTGGCGTTCCTGGACAGCGACAGCGGGCGGAAGTTCCTCGAGACCGTCTCCAGCGACACCCTGACCCAGGCAGGGCGCATCTTCGGCTCGATCCAGAAGGGCTCGATCTTCGCGCTGATCGGCATCGTCGGGTTCTGCTTGGTGGCCTACGAGCCGGACGACCTCATGCCGCTGGCGGTCCCGAGCGGCATAGCGCTGGCGACCGGGCTCGGCTACCTCATCTCAGCGTTCGCCAGCCACCGGCTGTCGAAGCAATGGGGACTGCTCCCCCCGTCGGCTTGATTGACCGCCCTCGCGGCGACCGAGGAGAGGGCCCTCGTGACCCGGGAGCCGCCAGCGACCCCGCAGAAAGCGCCGGACGAGCGCGCCGCGTTCCGCCAGCTATACGAGCGGACCTCGCCGCGGATCGCCGCCTATCTGCGCCGTGTCACAGGATCGCCCGAGTGGTCCGAGGACTTGCTCCAGGACACGTACGTCCGGTACCTCAACGCGGATCCTCCCACAATGGACGAGCGGCAGACCCTGTCGTATCTCTTTCGCATCGCGACCAACCTCGTCTACGACGGCTGGCGGTCGATGCGTCGTGAGCGGGAGTGGGAGGCGGTCTCGCCGGCGGAGGCGACGCCGCCTGAGCCGGTGGGCCTCAAGCGCGACGTCGAGGAGGCGCTCACCAGGTTGAGCGCGCGCGAGCGCGCGCTGGTCTGGCTGGCGTACGTGGAGGGATACGCGCACAAGGACATCGCGCGCGTTCTCGAGGTCAAGGACACGAGCGTGCGGGTGCTGCTCTTCCGCGCGCGCCGCAAGCTGGCGAAGATTCTCGAAGAGGCCGGCCTGACCCCGGAGGTGCTCGGATGAGACGAAAGCTGGATTCCAGGAGCGAGGCGATGCGCGAATGCCCGCGGGAGCGGGAGGCCCTGGCCGCGGTCGTTGCCGGACCCCTGGCGCCGGAACTGAAGCGACATGTTTCGGAGTGCGCTGAATGTCGGGAGGTCGTGGCCGTATCGACGTGGCTGCAGGGCGTCGCCCGCGAGACGGGCATGGGATCCCTGCCCCGCGCGGAGCGCGTGTGGTGGCGCGCGGAGGTCGAGCGGCGCTTGGCGACGAGGCGTGCGCTCGCCGAGCGCGCCGCGCGCCCGATCCGTTGGTTCGAGCGGGGAGCCGCGGCGGCGATCGCGATTACGACGGCCGGGATCCTCTGGGCACACGGGATCCCCACGGCGAATGCCGCGCTTGCCCGACTCTCCGACCCCGCGACGCTGGGCGTGTTGACGGTGGGTCTCCTGGCGGTCGCGGGCCTGGCCGCGCGCGACGCGGTCCGGAAGCCGTGAGCCTGCGCGGGCCGACCGTCCTCGTCATCGCTGCGATTCTCGTGACCCGCTGCCAGGTGCCGCCGCAGGAGGCCGGGGCGCCGGCTGGCGACTCGGTTGCGACGCGGCTGGTCGTGGAAGCCCAGGTCCCTGCGGTGCCCGACACGACCGGGGAGGCCGTCCTTGCGTGGCTTGAGGCCGAGCAATATCGGGAGACCTGGGATCCATGGCGGGGGACGACGCTGCTCTCTGGGGCCGAGCCCCACGGCGCGGTCCTCACCACGTACGCGAACCCGGTCGCGATCGAGGCACTGAGCCGCGGCGCGCTCGCGATGCCCCCGGGCGCCATCATCGTGCTAGAGGGGTACCTGCCGGATAGTTCGCTGTCGTCGGTCAGCGTGATGGTCCAGGCGGGGGCATTCGACCCGGAGGGTCAGGACTGGTTCTTCGCCCGCTTCGGCTCGGCGGGGGAGATCGAAGCCGCGGGACGCCTGGAGGCGTGCCGGGGGTGCCACGTCCTGGAGCCGGACTACCTGTTCAGCGGTGAGCTCGGCACGCCGCTGCCGGTCGACAGTACAGGCGCTTTTCCCGAAGTAGCGGACTCGCTCTAGCGGCCTGTTCGGAACCTCAGCGGTTCAGCTCGCGCCGCTTGCGGTTGTGCTCGGCGAACGTCTCGCTGAACGTGTGGCGTCCTCCCTCGCCGGTGGCGAAGAAGAAAAGCCAGGGGACCGAGTCGGGATACAGGGTCGCCTCGATGGCTGCGCGGCCCGGGCTCGCGATCGGGCCTGGAGGCAGGCCGGGGTAGAGATAGGTGTTGTACGGGGAGTCGGTCTCGAGGTCCCGGTAGAGCACGCGCTGGCGGTGGGAGCCGAGCGCGTACTGGACGGTGGGATCGGCCTCGAGCTTCATCCCCTCGCTGAGGCGGTTCCAGAAGACACCGGCGATCACCGGCCGCTCCTCCGGCACCCGGGCCTCCTCCTCGACGATCGAGGCCAGCGTGACGATCTCGGTCACCGTGCGGTCGAGCGACTCGGCGCGATCGCGCCACCCCTCCCCGAAGGCGCGATGGAACTCGCCGACCATGAGACGCACGAGCTCGCGCGCGTCGGTCGAAGGGTCGACTCGGTAGGTCTCTGGGAACAGGTACCCCTCGAGCGTGGGGGCGTCGACGCCGAGCGAGTCGGCGAGCAGCGAGTCGGTCGCCGCGGCGACGAAGGCCGCCGAGTCGATCCCCAGCTCGCGCGCGGCCACTCCTGCCTGCTGCTCGAGCCGCAGGCCTTCGGGAATCGTGACCGACGCCAGCTGGGTGCGGCCCGTCACCAGCATGTCGATCACGCCCGGAAGCGAGACCCCGGGTGGAATCTCGTACGTGCCGGCCCGGATCGACCCCGCGTCACCGCTGGCGCGGAGCCAGAGCTCGAAGAGCCGGGGGCTCCGGATGACGCCGGCTTCCTCGAGCCGCGCGCCCAGCGCTCGGACCGGCGTGCCCGGCTCGACGACCACCCGCGCCGGATCGTCTCGCTCGGGCGCCTGGCTCGCCGTCCAGAGCCAGCCGACCCCGAGGACCGTCGCCGCGAGGAGCGCGCCCACGAAGACGCGCACCGCCCTCCTCATCCCGCTCCCTTCGGATCGTCGCGCTGCCCCTCATGGAACCTCAGGTAGTGCTCGAGCATCAGCACCGCGCTCACCTGATCGAGCTTCGCCCGCATTTTCTTCTCGGAATAGCCGAGCTCCTGGAGCTTGCGCCGGGCCTCTTCAGTGGTCAGCCGCTCGTCCCACTCTTCGACCGGAGTTTCGAGGACAAGATGGAGCCGATCGCGGAAGGCGAGCGCCCGCTCGGCGGCCGGCCCGATCGAGCCGTCCAGCGAGTACGGCACGCCGAGGAGCACCCGGTCGACGTCGCGTTCGGCTATGAGGGCCGCGATCGCGGCCGTGAGGCCGCCCCCCTTGAGCGCGCGACGATCGAGGGTGGGAAGGCCGCTCACGAATCCGGTCTCGGGGTTCGACAGCGCCAGGCCGACCCTGCGCTCGCCGTAGTCGATCGCCAGAACTCGCTCGGCCATGTCGCCGTTAGGACGGGGGGAGAAGAGCAGTCGAGCGGAGTTAGTCGCCGCTCATGGAGGCCAAGAACTCCTTGTTCGTATCCGTTCTCCGCATCTTGTCGAGGAGAAACTCCAT
This sequence comes from Gemmatimonadota bacterium, assembly GCA_035633635.1. Taxonomy (GTDB): domain Bacteria; phylum Gemmatimonadota; class Gemmatimonadetes; order JACCXV01; family JAHWKZ01; genus JAICNR01. The sequence continues at coordinate 5,972 of DASQEN010000133.1, forward strand.
CGCCTCGGCTGGGTTCATGTCGCTGAGGAACTTCCTCAGCAGCCAGATCCGCTGTAGCTGGTCCTCGGGGAGCAGGAGCTCTTCGTGCCGCGTGCCGGAGCGGTTGATGTCGATGGCGGGGTAGATGCGTCGGTCGGAGAGCGAGCGGTCGAGCACGAGCTCCATGTTGCCAGTGCCCTTGAACTCCTCGAAGATGACCTCGTCCATCCGGCTACCAGTGTCGATCAGCGCGGTGGCGACGATCGTCAGTGAGCCCCCCTCTTCGATGTTCCGCGCCGCCCCGAAGAACCGCTTCGGCTTGTGCAGCGCATGGGCGTCGACGCCACCCGACAGGATCTTGCCCGAGTGGGGCACCACCACGTTCTGGGCGCGCGCGAGACGGGTGATCGAGTCGAGCAGGATCACGACGTCGTGCTTGTGCTCCACCAAGCGCTTGGCCTTCTCGATCACCATGTCGGCGACCTGCACGTGGCGGTCGGCGGGCTCGTCGAACGTCGAGGCGATGACCTCGCCATCGACGTTCCGCTCCATGTCGGTGACCTCCTCGGGCCGCTCGTCGATCAAGAGCACGATCAGCTTGACCTCCGGGTGATTCTCGGTGATTGAGTTGGCCATCTTCTGGAGGAGCACGGTCTTCCCGGCTTTGGGCGGGGAGACAATCAGGCCCCGCTGCCCCTTTCCGATCGGGGCGAAGAGGTCGACGATCCGCATCGCCATGTCCCCGTCGGACCGCTCGAGCTGGATGACCGCGTCGGGGTAGAGCGGCCGCAGGTTGTCGAACAGAATCTTGAGCTTGGCCTTCTCGGGATCTTCGTAGTTGACGGCCTCGACCTTGAGCAGCGCCAGGTATCGCTCGCCCTCTTTGGGCGGGCGGACCTGCCCCTGGACGGTGTCGCCCGTCCTCAGGTCGAAGCGTTTGATCTGGCTCGGGCTCACGTAGATGTCGTCGGGACCGTACAGGTAGTTCCAGTCGGGGCTGCGAAGGAAGCCGTACCCCTCGGGCAGGATCTCCAGCACGCCTTCGCCGCGAAGGACCGTTTCGTGGTCGAGGAGCTCCTGCTCGATCTTGAAGATCAGATCCTGCTTGCGCATGCCCGCCGCGTTCTGGATCTCGAGCTCGTCGGCCATCTCGTGGAGCTCGGGGATCGATTTCGACTTGATCTCTGCGATATCCAAGAAGGTCGCTCCTTCGGTGTTCTGCGCCGGCCGGCGTTGGCCGCGGCGTGGGCGGGATCGTGGACGGTTCATGAGCGGGTCTCGGCGTGCACGGATCGGTGGAAGTTCGACGTCGACCCGGCGGGTCGGGGTATCGGATCGGCGAATCGGGGGAATGCGGAAATCAGGCGGAGATGAGTGTCGGCGGCATTCTATCACGCGGTCCGGGGCCTGTCAAGCTGGCAGCCGCCGGATACATTGCACCGATGGGAGATAGCAGGAGCCTCCAACCCACGGAAGGTCTCCTCGCGGTCGTGGGCGGCCTGCGCGGGGCGGGTCACGAGGCGTGGGCCGTCGGGGGCGCGGTGCGCGACCGGCTGCTGGACGAACGCCCCGGCGACTGGGACGTGGCCACCGACGCGGTGCCCGACCGGGTGCGGGAGATCTTCGCGCGGACCCATCCGGTGGGCATCGAGCACGGAACGGTCGGCGTGCGCGAGGCAGGCGAGATGGTCGAGGTGACGACGTTCCGCGCCGACGTCGCCACGGACGGCCGGCATGCGGAGGTCCGCTTCGGCACCTCGCTCGAGGAGGATCTCGGGCGCCGGGACTTCACGATCAACGCGATCGCGTGGGATCCGATCGGGAACGAGCTGCGCGATCCGTTCGGCGGGCGTGTGGACCTCGAGCGCGGCGTGCTGCGCGCGGTCGGGGACCCCGATCGCCGCTTTCCCGAAGACTATCTCCGCATCCTCCGAGCGTTCCGCTTCGCCGCGCGCTTCGGGCTCGAGTACGAGGAGTCGACCCGCGCGGCGCTAGCGCGCCACGCGACCGGCGTGTCGCGGCTCTCCGGCGAGCGCGTGCGCGACGAGCTCATGAAGACGTTCGCCCAGGCCCGCCTCGCCTCACGGGCGCTTTCGGACTGGCGGGAGACCGGGGTGCTGGCGCGGCTGTTGCCCGAGGTCGCGGTCTGCTTCGGCGTCGGGCAGAACCGCTTCCATGCCGACGACGTGGGCGCCCACACGCTCCTGGTCGTCGACCACGTCCATCCGCGGCGCCCGTTCCTGAGGCTCGTGGCGTTGTTCCACGACGTGGGTAAGCCCCCGACTCGCGTGCGCCACCCCGAGACCGGCGACTGGACGTTCCCGCTTCACGACAGGGTCGGCGCCGAGCTCGCGCGGCAGGCGATGGGGCGGCTGCGGTTCTCCAACCGCGAGATCGAGCGCG
>DASQEN010000134.1:0-5310 GCA_035633635.1 Gemmatimonadota bacterium
GTGCTCCTTCGCCATCCGTGTGATCCAATGATCGGGACGGATGCTCAGAGCGCCTCGTTCATGCTGCCGCTCCGGTATCCCTCCATGTCGCAGGCCACCCACACGTAGCCGAGGGCTTTGATCCTCGGCACGATCTCCGAGGCGATATCGAGTAGCCGGGCCCGGTCCGCCGGAGGCACTTCGATGCGTGCGACGTCGCCGTGATGTCGCACGCGCACCACCTCGAACCCGGCCTCGCGCAGCACGCGTTCTGCATTGCCCACGCGACCCAGCTTCTCGGCCGTGATTGCCTCCCCGTACGGAAAGCGCGAGGCGAGACAGGCATTGGCGGGCTTGTCCGCCGTCGGAAGCTCCAGCCGTCTTGAGAGTTCCCGGATGTCGGCCTTCGTGAAACCGGCTTCCTTTAGCGGCGAGAGGACCCCGCGCTCGTCGAGTGCCTTGAGTCCCGGACGGAAGTCGAGCGCGTCCTCGGCGTGGGAGCCGTCGATGACCGCGCGGAACCCGCGGGCGGACGCCATTGCCACAAGGTCGCCGTACAGGTCGGCCTTGCAGTAGTAACAACGCTCCGGCGGGTTCAGCAGGAATCCCTCGTCCTCCAGCTCGGTGGACTTGAGCCGCTCGTGCGGCGCGCCCAGCCACTCGGCCAGCCGCGTCGCCTCGTCGACGTCTTCGGCAGCATACGTCGCGCTCGCCGCCGTGACGGCCAGCACGCTCACGGCCCCCAGTACGTCCAACGATTTCCTCAGGAGCAGGGTTGAATCCACGCCTCCCGAGTAGCCGAGGACGACCGAGCCTGCTTCCTTGAGGATCGACTCGAGCCGGCGCTCCTTCTCCTCCAGCGAGGCGGACGGAGAAAGCGTGGAGGAGGAAGGGCTCATGGGACGGCAAGGTACCGGGGCTTCAACCCGAGCGCACGCCGTTGATGGCCAAGATGCGGCCCGCGGGATCGACCGCCAGAAGGTGGTTGCGGTCGTGACGGTGCTGGGCGCCGAAGCGCTCCAGCGTGCGCACGAGATCGGGCAACCGGGGGGCTGCGACGACGTACGCAGCGCCATAGATCCCAGGCGGGTCACGCTCCTCGATCCGGATCTGATGATCGCCGGCGAGAAGCGGAGCGTCGGCGTCCGCACTGATCGCGCCTGCGCCTGCGCCCGCACCCGCGTCCTTCTCCGCCATCTCCGCGATCCCCAGCGACGCGAGGAAGCCGGCCAGGGCGCCCGAGTCCGCCGCGCCGAGCGTGGCGCCCAGGAGACCCGGGTTCTCGAGCCCCCGCCAGTCCTTGCTGCGGCGATAGAACGGGCCGTGCCGGCCTCGCTCTACCACGGTGGACGACGGCAGCGGCACGTGGAGGTCGATCCGCACGCCGACCGGTGCCTCGAGCGAAACGACGAAGCGGTTGCACCCCGCCGAATCGGGATCGACCTGGATCTGCGCGTTCGGCCACGTGTCGTGCATCTCGGCCTGGTCGTCGACAAAGGCGAGGACGCGCGTGGGAACGAGCTCGCGCTCAGCGAGCCAGGCGGCCATCTCGACCGGGTCTCGCGCCTCCATCCGGAACTCGATCGCCTCCCGCGCCTCCGGACTTGCCTCAGCATCGACCAGGCGCACGCGATCCTCCTTCCCCCAGCCCAGGCTCGCCACGCCCGCGACCGGCCCCTCGGCGGACTCCTTCATCGCCAGCACCCAGCGGTAGAACTTCTCGGCGGCGGCGAGGTCGGGAACCGGGAGCGTGACGGCCTGGAGACGAAGCGCACTCGACATGCGCGCGAACCTAGCGGAGCCATGCTGGCCCGGCGAGAACGCCGGGTGCGCGGGCCTGCGTCTCGGGGCCGATCAGAGCAGGCCGGCCTCTTCCAGGAACCGGCTGGGACGCGCCTCTTCGCGGGGGACCGCGACCCACGAGGCGACCAGCTCCTGCGAGGCGCGGGTGAGAGCGACGTAGAACAGGCGCCGTTCCGCGTCGACCGGGGCTCGCGGATGCGGGATCACGCCCTCGTTGCAGCCCGGGAGGAAGACGACCGGCCATTGGAGTCCCTTCGCGCGGAAGTACGTGGCGACCGTGACCGCGTCGGCCGGGTCTTCGGGCCGCGTGGATCTCCAAGGCCTGCCGCTTGCTCCCGGTTGCCGACCGCCAGGCTCCGCCCGCACGCGGCACGGAACACCGGCTGCGCGGAGCCGCTCCGACACTGCCGCGCAGTGAGCGTTCGTGCGGCACAGGACCGCGAGATCCTCGGGCCGCCGGCCGCCCTCGATCGCCTTTCGAGTGCGGTGCGCGAGCCCGGCGGACTCCGCCTCGGAGCTGGCCGTCAGCGCGACGGCAACGCGCGCCGCGTCGGTACGTGCAGCGACAGGCGACTTCGGGATCCGACCCCGGTTGTGGCGCACCAGCCGCACGGCATGATCGAGCAGATTCGGTGGGTTCCGGTAGTTGATCGCCAGCTCGTGGGAGTCGACGTCCCGTCCGAGGAGACGCGCGAGCCCGACGATGAACTCCGACGAGCAGCCGCGGAAGCCGTAAATCGCCTGATCGTCATCGCCCGTCACGACCAAGTCCGCCCTTGCCGCGAGTCGGCGCACGAGCTCGAAGTCGAGCCGGTTTATGTCCTGGAACTCGTCGACCACGACCTCTGCCCACTGTCGCTCGACGCTCCCGCGCAGATCCGAGCGGGCGAGGAGCGCCAGCGCCCGGAGCTTCTGGTCGTCGAAGTCGATGACCCCGGTTCGGCGCATCTCCCGCTCCGTGGCCGCGAACAGGGCCGCGACCATCGCCGGGTTCGCGCGGGGGACGTCGGCGGCGAGTTCGGCCATCCGCTCCCCCGCGACCGGATCGGTCGACAGGAACCGGGCGAACGTCCTCTCGTTCCCCGTCCGCGGGTCGTGGAGCGCGTTCTTCAGGAGCGCAAAGAGCTCGCGGACGATCGTCCCTCTACTTGAGAGCTCCTCCGATCCGCCGAGCCTCGCGCAGGCCTTCGCGAGGAGCCGCTCCGCCAACGCCTCGTCGGCCACCGCGCGCGCTTCCTCGGGCGCGTGGCGACGGAGGAGCGACGCACCGAAGGCGTTCAAGGTCGAGATCGTGCATGCCGCGGCATCGATCCCCCGCTCGCGGGAGCGCGTGGCAAAACGCTCGACCAGCGAGCGCCGGGCAGCTCGATCGAACGTCAGGACCAGGATCCGCGCCGGTGGGAGGCCCTCCTCGATCCGGCCGAGCACGCGCTCTACGATCGTCTGGGTCTTTCCGGACCCGGCGGGCGCCACCATGCGGATCGTCGGCGCTCGGCACTCGATGACCCGCCGCTGGTGCTCGTCTGCCGCCACGCCTCATCCCGCCGGGACCCGGTCCTCGTCCCTCTCGTTCTGCTCCTCCTCGAACGGCCGGTCGAGCGCGCGGTACTGCACGGCCTCGGCGATGTCCATGGGGCCGATCGCTTCGCGCCCCTCGAGGTCCGCGATCGTGCGCGCGACGCGCAGGACCCGCACGTGCGCGCGGGCCGAGAGGCCGAGACGGGCGTGCGCGGCTTCCAAGAGCCGCCTCCCCTCACGGCACAGCCGCGCCCAGCCCGCCCCGCGCCCCGGCTCGAGCCTCGCGTTCGGCCGGCCGCGTCCGCGCTGCCGTTCCCGCGCCGACTCCACGCGCTCGCGTACGCTCGCCGAGCACTCCGCGGGTCGGCCATCGACGAGCTCGGCAAACGCCAGCGACCGGAACGGCACGTGAAGGTCGATGCGGTCGAGAAGCGGCCCGGAAACCCGCCCCCGGTAGGCGCGCCGCGACCCAGGCGTGCAGCGGCAAGCCCTCCGCTCGTCGCCCCACCAGCCGCACGGGCACTCCTGCGTCGCCATTTGCACACCTCAAGCTGACCGCTCCACGACCCCATTTCCAGGGCCCAGAACCCGGCTTTCTCGAAGATCGTATCCGGCGGTATAGAGCGAGGTTAGGCCTTACTCAGAGGGAGCTTGCCGGAGAGCTGGGAGTGACGGGCGATACCATCCGAAATTGGGAGCTCGGACGCACCCGTCCGGCGCTCCGACAGGCCTCTAAAATGGCCGATTTACCGAACCGCTTCGGGACTTTTCGGCCGGGAGACTTTCCGAATCGCTTACAGGTTGCGCGACGGCGATTGGGACTTTCTCAGGCCGAGTTCGGGGCCCGGATCGGCGTCAGCAAGGACACGATCTGGGAGTGGGAGAACGGGAATCACGAGCCCAGGGCTCAGACGCGCGCGACGGTCGATCGGCTGATCGAGGAGGCGTTCAGCGAAGAAGAGCTCGTGGCAGTGAAAATCCGTTCCTTGCGGAAGCGCCTGGGGCTTACTCAGCGCGAGCTCGCGGCGAAGCTGGGGGTCTATCCCAAAACCGTGAGCCGGTGGGAGCGGGGGCTTCGGAGACCGCGCAACGAGATGATGCCATTGCTCAGGGGGCTTATGGATCCATCTAACCAACCACTATAGTAGTATTTTGAGTTCCTCGGTTTGTCCGGCTGCCGGGAGGTGGATCTCGATCATGGGCGAGTCTCGCTCAAGACCCCTTGGGCTCTCTCGCCAATTCGAACATGCAGCTGACCCTGTAGTGGGCAGAGGTCTCGTAGCCGATCTCGACTTCCACGGACGTGTTCCCTCCCCTGTCCGCATTCGATCGAGACTTGCAAAATGCCAGAAAACCATGAACGGTCTGCACTTGTAGACCCCCAGTGTGAGCCTCCTCCTCCGAATGCGCACGTTTCTTGCATTAGGCATACGTCGGAGGTTGCTTAAATGACGCCACACAAAGTCGATAGTCGGGTGGATCTGCGGGCCGAGAGACTGGAAACCTCCGCCCGATTCATCGCCGCAGGCGTCGCCACGCTGGGGGTTCTGGTGCTTCTGGGCTGGGCGGTCGACAGTCGCACTCTGAAGAGCGTGGTGCCGGGGCTCGTGGCGATGAATCCGCTCACGGCGATCGCCTTCCTCCTTGCCGGCGGCTCACTCTGGCTCTCGCTGGCTCGTTTCGACGCCACCCAAGCGCGAAGACTGGCCGCCGCCTGCGCCGGAGCGGTCGTGATCCTCGCTGTTCTGCGGATTCTCGGGTACATGGGAACCGATCTCGGCATCGATCGCGTGCTCTTCTTCGGGCGTCTGGATGCCCAGCCCATCCCCAACCGCATGGCTCCCAACACCGCCGCCGCATTCCTGCTGGCCGGGCTTGCACTCCTGGGACTCGGCTCCAAGGCACGCTGGATGAGAGGAGCGACCCAGTTCCTGACCTTTCTCCTGCTGGCGCTTGCGATGGTTACGCTCTCCGGATACGCGTACTCCGCCGGGGGGCTGGTCCAGGTGA
>DASQEN010000135.1:0-2096 GCA_035633635.1 Gemmatimonadota bacterium
GACACCCAGCCGGCTCCGGTCCCACGCCCCGGGGATCGCGTCCAGGAGCATGGTGATCGAGGCCTCGATCTTCGACTGTCACGCGAAGGAGTCGGCCTCGACGCGACATCCCGACGATGGTCACGCAGTGCTCGCCCGGGATCGAGTAGGTGTCGTCCTGGATGGTCACCGCGAGAGGGTCCAGGAGCACGTCGGTGGCCTCGAGGAAGTCCACCCGGTGCCTGATCCGGTTCTCCTCGGCCTTGTCCGCATCCCAGCGGATGATCGGGGTTCCCACGCCGTTTCCATCGCCCTCACTGGATTCCAATCGAGCGGGAGCTCCCCCGCGCGCCGCCTGGCGATGGCGGCATTTGTGGATCGTGCGGGCCGCCACTCATCCGCGGCTTACAAGCGGTGGGCGGAGGCGGTGAGCGCTGGGGCCCGCTCGGACGGTCGCTCCCGTGCCGAAGCTCCGGGTCGCTGGCCAACCACGCCCGATGAGGCCCTCGCCCGGCACCGTCGAGCGGATCACCAGCTCGCCCGCCTCGAGCCCACAGGGTGCGTGACTAGGCGCTCTCGACGAGCTCCCGAACGGTCTTGAAGTAGCGCGCATGCGTTTGCCGCAGCAAGGCTTCGGAGCGCGCGCTCAGGAGAACGACTTCCATGTGGGGCTCCAGGCGATGGCGACGCTCCAGCTCGAACCTGTCTGCCATCGCACGGTCGCGCTGATCATCGGCGTACGTCTCCAGTCGTACGTCGCCAGTCTGCTGGTTGTAGACGATCAGGAACTGCGGCATCGTAGCCTCCTGAGCGGACTATAGCGTGGCCCCGCTTGCAAGGAAGTCCCTCAGACGAGCCAGGACCTCACGGGTGTCGCGCCGAGCCTGCTCGAGGTCGACAAGCTGGAGTCCGGGCGGCGCCTCCCCTGATCCCACCGCAAAGTTCTGATCGGCGGCGGCCTCCTCGAGGGCGTGCATCTGGTCCGAGACGCCGCGGATCAACTCCCACAGATCCTTGCGCGTGATCTCACCCACGGGCGTCTCGGGCAGGTCGGGCTCGCCACCGTACCGGATGTCGCGCCCCCAGAGGTCCGCGAGTCGCTCAACGATCTCGGCCCAGAGATGCTGGGGAATGGTCCTAACCTGGACCTCGCAGGCGCACCTGCCGATCCTCACGATGACATGGACCGCGCGATAGCCAAACGTGGGGTAGACCCGCCGATCCACCACACGCGAACCGGGAAACTCACGCTGGATTGCGGTCACCATCGCGTCCTGGGTCGGCAGATCCATCTCCTCAACGATGCGGACGCCCGCGATGTCCTGGATCCGGCTCAGCTTGGTGGGCTGACGGCGAAGCTTGTCGTGCAGCGTCTGGATGGTCTTGATGCGCGCCGCCTGCGCGACACCGGGGATCGCGCGTTCGAGGCGGGCCTGCACCTCGAGGAGCGCCGCCTCGTGCTCCGCGCGGAAGCGCTGCAGGAGCGCGAGGTCCTCCTCGGACAAGATTTCCGCTCCGCGCAGTCGCTCCCCGAGTCGGTCGACCTGAGAGGTGCTCATCGCGTCCACAGGGGGATTGTCGTCGGACCGGCTTCGCCCGCACTCACCCTATGCGCACGGGCGGCCTTCAGTGCCTCAGGGTCCGCCGGCCTCCCGGCCACACCGTCTCGAGGTAGACCCGCGCCAGGGCGGTGAGCACGGGCTCGATCACCCGGAGCGCGAACGGCTGCCCCATCGCGATCGCGTCGGCGGCCGGCCACGCAGGAGCAGGCGTGGAGCCAGTGCCAGGCGGCGATGTCGAGGCCCGCGAGGAGGTCGACCAGCGTCTCCCAGCCACGCCCTACCGGGCAGTCGCCAGGAGCGGCTCCACGCCGATGTCCTCGTCCAGCTCCGGCCACTGGCGCGCACGACCGCCTTCCGTGATCCGGAGGTTCGCACGAGCCGCGGCGGAGCCGGCGAGGAGGCGCGGGATCGACTGGTTCACTTCCGGAGACCCTCGAAAGCCGGGGCACAGACCCGCCCATTGCTGAAGATCACCTTCATCACGCCCTTGACGCTCTGCGGTCCGAACGACCCCGTGACCTCGAACCGAGAGGTGGGATAGGCCTCACTGATGAC
>DASQEN010000136.1:0-3554 GCA_035633635.1 Gemmatimonadota bacterium
GAGTCCATTCTCTCCGAGACCGCACGCCGGAGGCATCTGTGCCCGACAGGTTCCAGAGCTTCATCGCCGGGGAGTGGACCGACGCCGAGACCGGCGCGAGCTACGCGAACATCAATCCCGCTGACACCGACGACGTCATCGGGCGCTTCTCAGCCTGCGGGCCGGTCGACGTCGAGCGCGCTGTCGAGTCGGCGGTCCGGGGGTTCAAGGAGTGGTCGCGTGTCCCCGCGCCCAAGCGCGGTGAGGTCTTGAAGCGGGCCGGCGACCTCCTGACCGAGCGCAAGGAAGAGCTCGCCGACGGGATGACCCGCGAGATGGGCAAGCCCCTCGTCGAGACTCGCGGCGACGTTCAGGAGGCGATCGACACCGCCTACTATGCGGCCAGCGAGGGCCGGCGGCTCTTCAGCCACACGGCGCCCTCCGAGCTCCGCGACAAGATGGGGTTCGCGATCCGCCGCCCGGCCGGAGTGTTCGGGATCATCACGCCGTGGAACTTCCCGATGGCGGTGCCGAGCTGGAAGATTCTCCCCGCCCTCTGTTGCGGGGACGCGATCGTGTGGAAGCCGGCCCAGGACACGCCGTGGACGGCGGTCAAGTTCGTCGAGATCCTGCTCGAGGCCGGGATCCCGCCCGATGCGGTCCAGCTCCTGACCGGTTTCGGCGGCGAGGTGGGCGCGCCGATCGTCTCGCACCCCAAGGTGCGGGGCGTCTCGTTCACCGGCTCGACCGCCGTCGGCTGTCGAATTGCCGCCACCTGCGGCGAGATGGGGAAGCCCGTGTCGCTCGAGATGGGAGGCAAGAACGCGCAGCTCGTCATGGACGACGCCGATCTCGACCTCGCGATCGAGGGGGTGCTCTGGGGCGCGTTCGGCACGACCGGCCAGCGCTGCACGGCGACCTCGCGTCTGATTCTCCATCAGGCGATCCACGACGAGGTCGTCGGCCGGCTGACCGAGCGGGCCAAGAAGCTCAAGCTCGGCGACGGTCGCAGGAAGGGCATCGACGTGGGACCCATGATCAACGAGGACTCGCGCGACAAGGTGGAGAAATACGTGCGGATCGGGCAGGATCAGGGCGCCACGATGGTGACGGGCGGCGAGATCCCGACCGGCGACAAGTTCGACAAGGGCTGGTTCTACCGGCCCACGATCTTCACCGGCGTGACCCCGAAGATGCGGATCGCCCAGGAGGAGATCTTCGGCCCGGTCCTCTCGGTGATCCAGGTCAAGGACTTCGACGAGGGGATCGAGGTGATGAACGGGGTCCGCTACGGGCTCTCGTCGTCGATCTACACGAGCGACGTGAGCCGCGCGTTCCACGCGATCGAGCGGATCGAGGCCGGGATCACGTACGTCAACGGGCCGACGATCGGAGCCGAGGCGCATTTCCCGTTCGGCGGCGTCAAGGACACGGGCAACGGCCATCGCGAGGGCGGCTGGCCGGTGTACGACTTCTTCAGCGATCTCAAGACCGTGTACGTGGATTACTCCGGCAAACTCCAGAAGGCGCAGATCGACGTGTAGAACGCGAGTGTTCCAGTTAACGTTCAGACAGGAAGGTCCCCAATGGCGCAGATGACCGACACGACGACGAAGCAGGGCGCAGGCGCGCAAAAGGTCGCGGCCCCCGACATCCACGGCCCACTGCCCGGCGAGAAGGCGCGCGATTGGATCGGCCGCGACGCGAAGACGATCTCGCCGTCCTACACCCGGAGCTACGGCGCAGTGATCGAGCGCGGCCTGGGATGCACGGTGTGGGACGTCGACGGCAACGCGTTCGTCGACATCAGCGCGGGGATCGCGGTCGTCGCGACCGGTCACTGCCACCCCAAGGTCGTCGCGGCGATCCAGAACCAGGCCGCGAAGCTGATCCACATGTCGGGGACCGATTTCTACTATCCGAGCCAGATCAAGCTCGCCGAGAAGCTGACGTCGCTGTTCCCCGGCGGTGGTGCGGCCAAGGCGTTCTTCGGGAATTCCGGCGCCGAGGCGGTCGAGGCCGGCATGAAGCTCGCCCGCTACCACACCGGGCGGATGCGTTTCATCGCGTTCCGTGGCGCCTTCCACGGCCGCACGATGGGCGCGCTGTCCCTGACCGCGTCGAAGGCGGTCCAGCGGAAGGGGTTCGGCCCGCTGATCGCGGGCGTCCACCACCTGGCGTTCCCCGATCCCTACCGGGGCGGCACGACCGAGGCGAGCCTCGCCGAGCTCGAGCACGTCCTCGAGACGATCGCTCCGCCCGAGGAAGTGGCCGCGATCGTCGTCGAGCCGATCCAGGGCGAGGGCGGCTACGTGATCCCGCCCGACGGCTGGTTCGAGGCGATCGAAGCGGTCTGCCGTCGCCACGGGATCCTCCTGTTCGTCGACGAGGTGCAGAGCGGGATGGGCCGGACGGGGAAGATGTTCGCGATCGAGCACACGAAGGCGAAGCCCGATCTGGTCTCGGTCGCCAAGGGGATCGCGAGCGGGATGCCGCTTGGCGTCCTGCTCGCGCGCGGCGACCTCATGGACTGGAAGCCGGGCGCCCACGCGTCGACGTTCGGCGGCAACCCGATCGCGTGTGAGGCCTCGCTCGCGACGATCGAGCTCCTGGAGTCCGAGCTCATGGCGAACGCGCGCGAGGTCGGGGGGTATATTCAGGAGCGCCTCGAGGCGATGGCCGAGGATCACGATGCGATCGGCGACGTCCGCGGCAAGGGCCTCATGATCGGCGTCGAGCTGGTCGAGGACCGCGCCACGAAGAAGCGCGCCAAGAAGCTCCGCGACGACATCGTGAACCGGTGCTTCGAGAAGGGCCTGTTGATCCTGGGATGCGGCCCGAACACGATCCGCTGGGCGCCGCCGCTCGTGATCGACAAGGCGACCGCCGACAAGGCGCTCGAGATCTTCGAAGACGTATTGACCGAACTGACCTAGACGAGGAGAGAATCGTGGCCGACCGCAGCTATCCGACGCGCAAGACGAAGACCAAGGGAGCGCCCCCTGCGCGCCGGCCGATCGAGACCACGTCGTTCGGCCGCGTCGCGTGGGAGTGGACCAAGTCGATCGCGGTCGCGTTCGTCCTGTTCCTCGTCATTCGCACGTTCCTCGTCCAGGCGTTCAAGATCCCGACCGGCTCGATGGAGGACACGCTGCTGATCGGCGACTTCCTGCTCGTCAACAAGGCCGTCTACGGCGCGCAGATCCCGGGAACCCACTACCGGCTGCCGGGCTTCACCGGCATCCACCGCCGCGACATCGTCGTGTTCGAGTACCCGGACCCGTACAACGAGTACGACCCTGATCCCGACTATGTGAAGCGCGTGGTGGGGATCCCCGGCGACCGGCTCGAGATGCGGGACAAGGTCCTGTACGTGAACGGGGAGCCGCAGGACGAGAACTACGCGAACTACATCGACGGCTCGGACACGCAGTACCGGCCGCAGTTCGCCTGGCAGCGCCAGCACGTCGCGCCCGGCGTCGACTCCGAGACCTACCGCCCATCGCGCGACGACTGGGGACCGATCGTCGTGCCGCCCGCCCACTACTTCGTGATGGGCGACAACCGCGACAACT
>DASQEN010000137.1:0-11984 GCA_035633635.1 Gemmatimonadota bacterium
CACCCACCTGTCGCGGATCGGGACGATCAAGGTGATTTCGCGCACGACCGTCATGGGGTACCAGGGGTCCACGAAGAGCGTACCCGAGATCGCGAGGGAGCTCGGGGCGACGACCGTGCTCGAAGGGGGCATCCAGCGATCCGGCGACCGGATCCGGATGAACGTCCAGCTGATCGACGCGCGGACGGACGAACACCTGTGGGCCGAGCAGTACGACAGGACGCTGACGGCCGAGGACGTGTTCGCGATCCAGGCGGAGATCGCCGAGGAGATCGCCGCCGCGCTGGCGACGGCGCTCACGCCGGAGCAGAAGGCCGAGCTCGCCCGCGCCCCCACCGAGAACCTCGAGGCGCTCGACCTCTACTATCAGGGACTCGCTTACTACCGCAGCCGCGCCGGATACGGGTTCGAGAGCGCGCGGCGGGCGGAGTCCACGCTCGCCGCGGCCGTCGAGGCGGATCCGGAGTTCGCCGCCGCCTGGGCTGCCCTCGCCGAGGCTCGCGCGTGGCATCTCCGGCAAGGCGTCGAGACCGACACGACCGGAGCCCGCGAGGCACTCGATCGCGCGGCCGCGCTCGCTCCCGAGGCGCGGGAGACGATCGTGGCGGAGGGCGTGTACCTCTACTACGCCAGGGCGGATTTCGGCGCGGCCGACGACCGGTTCCGGGAGGCCCTCTCGCGCTGGCCAGAGGACGCGGACCTGATCGGGCTGCGCTCGCTCGTCGTGCGCCGGCAGGGCCGCTGGGAGGAGGCGCTGGAGCTGGGGGAGAGAGCGCGCGCGATCGATCCTCGCAATCCCCAGGTCCTCTCCTACCTCGGCGAGACGCTCGGGAACCTGCGGCGATACGAGGAGGCGGAGCAGACCTGGGACCAGGTTCTGGCCCTGAACCCCGGGGACGGGAGCGCTCGATTCTGGAAGACTCTCCTTCTCCTGGAGAGCCGGGGAGACGTTGCGCGCGCGCGTCGGTTCCTCGACGCCTCCGCCGAGGTCATCGGCCCGGCCGCCCACGCGCGTTTCGCCGCCTTGGTATCGATCTACGAGCGCGACTACGATGGTGGGATCGCGGCGCTCGAGGGGAAGCCGGTCGAGCCCGACTCCCCGACCGACGCGCCGGCCTGGCTCGCTCTCCTCTCCCACTGGGCGGGGCGGGAGCCGGAGACGCGCCTCTGGGCGGATTCATTGCAGCGGGCCGCGGACCGGGAGATCGCCGAGTTGGAAGCAGGGCTCGACCCGTTCGTCCAGCGCGCCGAGGCTTACGCGTTCCGCGGCATCGCGCACGCGCTCTCGGGCCGGCCGGCCGAGGCCGTGCGTGAAGGACGCCGCGCGATGGAGCTTCTGCCGGTCTCGCGGGACGCGGTGGACGCCCCGCGGATGCACATGATCGTCGCGACCGCTTTCGTCCTGGCCGGCGACCGCGACGCGGCATTCCGCGTGCTCGACACGCTCGCCTCGGTCCCCTCCCCCCTGTCGGCCGCTAGCCTGCGGCTGAATCCCGTCTACGACTCCCTGCGCGACGACCCGCGCTACGCAGCGCTCCTGCGGAAGCTCGAGGCCGCCGAGCGGAGCGGTACGGGGACCCGGTGAGCGAGCCGGCCTGCCGGTGAACGACACGACGCCCTCCCATCACCTGGCCGCGGTCTGGTTCGCGGACCTCGTCGGCTACAGCGCGCTCTCGGAAACGAACGAGGGCGAGGCGTTGCGCACGGTCAGTCGCTTCCAGGCGATCGTCCGCGCGGTGGTCGAGACACACGGCGGCCGGGTGGTCAAGTTCCTGGGCGACGGCGCGCTGGCCGAGTTCCCGTCGACCGAGCAGGCCGTTCGCTCGGCAGACACGCTGCGGGCCGACTTCTCGCGCGTGGCCGAGGCCGAGGGGCTGGGGTCGAAAGAGCTCCGGATCGGCGTACACGTGGGGGACGTGGCGGTGACGGGGGACGGGGACCTGTACGGCGATGGCGTCAACGTCGCGTCCCGCATCCAGGCGGCGGCGGACCCGGGCGAGGTCTGGGTCAGCGAGGACGTGCGACGGCAGCTGCGGCAGCGGCCGGAGCTCCGGTTCGCGCCGCGCGGCGAGCACGCGCTCAAGGGGCTCCGAACCCCACTCGCGCTCCACGCCGTGGGGATTGGCGAGAACCCGCCGACGCAGGCGCCCATTGCGGAGCCCGCGCGCGTCCAGGCTCCCGCCGCTCCACCCGTGGGTCCGAAACACGAGGGCAAGTGGGGCCGCCGTCGCGCGCTATCGCTCCTCGGCGCCGGCATCCTGATCGCGGTCGTCGCGCTCGGCGCATCGACCTGGTTCCTCGGCCGGGGACCCGGTCCAGGCGAGGCCGGCGCCGTCCTCGCCATCCTCCCGTTCGAGAACCTGAGCGGCGACGAGGCGACGGAGCCGTTCGTCCTCGGCGTCCACGACGACCTCCTCACCCACCTCTCGCGGATCGGGACGATCAAGGTGATCTCGCGGACGTCCGTCATGGGATACGAGGGGTCCACGAAGACCATCCCCGAGATCGCCGAGGAGCTCGGCGCGACGACCGTGCTCGAAGGCGGCATCCAGCGGTCGGGGGACCGGATCCGCATGAACGTCCAGCTGATCGACGCGCGGACGGACGAGCACCTGTGGGCCGAGCAGTACGACCGGACGCTGACTGCCGAGGACGTCTTCGCGATCCAGGCGGAGATCGCGGGGCGGATCGCCGAGGCGCTCGCCATCGCGCTCACGCCGGCGGAGAAGGCCGAGCTCGCGAGCGCGCCAACCAAGAACCTCGAGGCGCTCGACCTCTACTACCAGGGCCTCGCCTACCATCGGTATCGCGACATCGGCGAGAACTCGCGGCGCGCGGAGGCCGCGCTGGCCTCGGCCGTCGAGGCGGACCCGCGGTTCGCGGCCGCCTGGGCCGCGTTGGCGGAGACCCGTGCGTGGCGCCTCCGCTTGGGAGCCACGACGGACTTGAACGGGGTGCGCGAGGCGCTCGATCGCGCGATCGCGCTGGCTCCCGAGGCGCGCGAGACCGCGCTGGCGGAGGGCTTCTATCTGTACTACGCGAAGGCCGACTTCCCGGGGGCGGCCGACCGGTTCCGCGAGATCCTGTCGCGGTCGCCCGGGGATCCCCAGGCCCTGGTCGGATCCAGCCTGGTCCTGCGGCGGCTGGGACGGTGGGACGAGGCGATCGAGGCAATACGGCGGGCGAGCGAGACCGACCCGCGAAACCCCGAGGTCCTGTCGGTCCTGGGAGAGAACCTCGCGTCCGTGCGGCGGTTCGAGGAGGCGGAAGAGGTCCTCGACCAGGCGATCGCGCTGAACCCCGACGAACCAGGACTTCGACTGGGTATGTGGCAGGTTTCCCAGCTGAGGGGAGACCTCGCGCGCGCCCGACGCTTGATCGCGGACCTCGGGGCGAAGTACCCCCCGGAGGCCAGAGCCCTGGCCGCGGCTGAGCAGGCATGGCTCGATCGGGACTTCGAGGGAGGGGTCTCGGCGCTCGAGGGACAGTCGCGGAATCGGGATAGTCCGGCCAAGCCCCTGCGCCTACTCGCCCTCCTCCACCGGCAGGCGGGGAACCAAAACGCGTCGCTGATCTACGCGGACTCGCTGCTCGCGGAGTCGGAACGGAAGATCGCGGAGCTCACCTCCGACTCGCTCGATCCGTTCATACAACGGGCGGTCTACGTCGCGTACCGAGGAGTCGGGCACGCGCTGTCCGGCCGCAAGGCCGACGCCGCGCGAGACGGGCGGATCGCGCTCGAGCTCCTGCCGGTCTCGAAGGACGCCGTGGAAGCCTACGACGTCATGTACCTGGTGGCGTCGCTCTACACCCTGATCGGCGACCGGGACGCGGCGTTCCGGGTCCTCGACGTGCTCGCATCCGTCCCCGCCCCCTTTTCCGCCGCGACCCTGCGGCTCGATCCATCCTACGATTCCCTGCGGGGCGATCCGCGCTACGCTGCGCTGCTGGAGAAGCTCGAGGCGGCCGAGCGGAGCGGCACGGGAACTCGATGAGGTCCATCGCCCCGATGCGCGTTCGATCGACGCGCGTCGGAGTGATGCGACCGCTCGCAGCGCTGCGGGCGATCCTCGACTATCATAGAAGGGTCGCAATCGTCCGAGTCCCCCGCGCGGAATGATGCCCCGTGTCCAAAGTCCAGGCCGACAGCTTCCTCGCTGACCCGCCCGCGCGAGTCCTCGCCGCGCACGCGATCCTGGTCGCGGGGGACGAGCTGTATCTCGTCGACAAGGTGCTGGCCGCAGTCCTCGAGCGGGTCGTGACCGCCCCGGGGGCCGATCAGTTCGACCTGGAGAAGCGGGACGCGGCGGATCTTTCGCCGGCGGACTTCGAGTCGATTGTCTCGACGATGCCGTTCGTCAACGACCGGCGGGTGCTCGTGATCCGCAATGTCCCCGACCTTCCTGCCGACACCCGCGACCGGGTGAAGGCGCTGCTCGAGTTGGAGGCGAGCGGCATCTGCCTGGTCGGAACCGGTGGATCTTCGATGCGGGGAAACCTGTATCAGATCTGGGAGGAACACGGCGCCCGGATCGTGTGCGAGCTGCCGAAGAAGTCGCCGCGCTCCAAGCAGGTCGACTTCGATTTCGCGCGCTGGCTCGTGGGCCGCGCGAAGGCGGACTTCGGCAAGACGATGGACCCCGCGGCGACCGCGGCCCTGGCCGAGCTTGCGAGCGAGCTCCAGCCGCTCTACGCGGAGCTCGAGAAGGTCGCGATGTACGTGGGCGACGCGGAGCGGATCGAACTCGCGGACGTGGAAGCGGTCTGCTCGGGGGGCTCGATCGGCACCGTGTGGGAATGGTGCGACGCGGTCGGCGCGCGCGACACCGGGCGGGCGCTCGAGCTCCTCAAGGAGCTTCTCGACGCGGGCGAGTCGGGGTACCGGCTGGTCCCCTTGCTGGCGACCCACTTCTGCCGGCTCGGGATCGTCGTCGGGCTGCCGTCGAAGGACCCGAACGCGATCATGGCGGCGCTCCCCGGCCGGTCGTGGTACGCGATGGCGAAAGGGCTCGCCGAGCAGGCGCGCCGCCATACACCCGAGTCGGTCGCCCGCGCACTCGATCTGCTGGCGGCCGCGGACCTGATGCTGAAATCGACCTCGCATGGCGAGGAATTCGTCCTTCACCGACATCTGCTGGAGATTCTCGAGAATGCGGCATGAGACGATGAGAAGGATGGGCTCGGCGGCCGCGCTGGCGGTCGCGCTCCTGATCGGACTGACAGGGCCCGCAGCCGCGCAGGAAGATCCCGCGCAGCTCCTGGATCGCGGCAAGCGCGAGTTCGAAGCCGGCAACTTCGTCAATGCGCGGGCAGACCTTTGGGCGTACCTCGAGGCGACCGCGGGACTCAGCGGCCCGTCGCGTCTGCCGCAGGCCGATGCGCTCTACACGATCGCACTGATGGAGGCCGACGCCGGGATCGCGGCTCAGCATTATCGCACGATCGTCGAGGAGTACGCAGCATCGTCGGTGGGTGACGAAGCGCTGTTCCGGCTCGCCCAGCTCGACCTCGTCGAAGGGCGCACGGAGGACGCGCGCGAGAAGCTCCAACAGCTCTCGGTCGACTACCCGTTCAGCCACCATCAGGCCGAGATCCCGCTGTGGAGCGGCAAAGCGTGGCTCGCGGATCGACAGTATCGGCGGGCGACCGACTCGTTCATCGAAGGGTTCACGCGGGTCAAGCGCCAGGACCTGCCGCAGGAGCTCTCCGCCGGCCAGCGCGAAGCGCTGGGCGCCGAGTACGTCTACCAGCTCGCGCGCGCGTTCGGCGAGGAAGGCGACAACCGGACGGCGACCCAGTACTACGCGATGCTGGCTCTCGACTATCCCGATTCGCCGCAGGCCGGCGAGGCGCGTCTCGCGCTCGGCGCCGAAGGCGAGCCGGTGGGTGATCCGGTCCAGGTCGCCGTCGCGCCGACGGAGGAGCCCGGCGCCGAGGAAGTGGTGCCGAACGAGGAGCCGGTTGTCCGCGAGGAGCCGGCCGCCGAGGCGCCGGCCCCGCGCGAAGAGCCGCCGGTCACTCCCGCGGGCGGGGACCGGCCGGTTTACGTTCCCGACGAGGGTGGGCTACCGTCAGGTGGCGCGGCGGTAGGGGAGGCCCCGGACGTCATCATCGAGGAGAGAGCGCGCGAGCCGGAGCCAGGGGAGCCGCCGCCCGTCATCATCGAGGAGAGAGCGCGGGAGCCGGAGCCGGGGGAGCCCCCGCCCGTCATCATCGAGGACGCGCGCCCCCGCGAGGAACCGGAGCGCGATGAGCCGCCGCCCGTCATCATCGAGGAAGCGCCCCCACGCTACGAGCCTGCGCCTGCCAGCGGGAGCTCGTGGCTCCAGGTAGGCGCATTCACGAGCGCCGCCAACGCCGCCGATCTCTCCCGACGCCTCAAGGGGGATGGATTCGACTCCCAGGTCGAGATCGGGATCGTGGACGGTCAGGGCTACTACCGCGTCCGCGTCGGCCCGTACCGGCTGCCCTCCGACTCCTCGCGGCTCGAGGAGACCCGCCGCCGCCTGGAGGCACAGGGATATCCGGCCCGGCAGGTGGGGGAGTGAGGATGCGCACAACGATCCGTCTGCCGGACGACCTCTTGCGAGACTTGAAGCGTCTGGCCTCGGAGTCCGACCAGACGCTGACGAGCGTCATCGAGGATGCCCTGCGGGCAGCCCTAGATCGCTGCGAGGCGAAGCGCGATGTCGAGCCGGTTCGCCTGACGACCTTCGGCCGGGGTTGGACCCTTCCAGGCGTCAACCTGGACCATACGGCCTCGCTTCACGACCGCATGGAGTCCGGCACTCGTCCTTCCTGACGTCGCGCTCGTGCCATTATTCTCGGAGCAGCGCCTCCAGGTCCAGCGGCCGGGTTACCATCGCGATATCCCCATTTCGGTCCCGCGGCCACTCCTCACGCGGCCGGTCCCGGTAGAGCTCGACCCCGTTCCCGTCGGGATCGCGGAGATAGAGCGCCTCGCTGACCCCGTGGTCGCTCGCGCCGTCGAGCGGGATGCCCGCCTCGACCAGTCGTCGCAGCGCGTCGGCGAGGGCCGCGCGCGTGGGATAGAGGATCGCGACGTGGTAGAGACCGGTCGTCCCACGGGCCGGAGGCTGGCCGCCCCGGCTCTCCCAGACGTTGAGCCCGATGTGGTGGTGGTACCCGCCGGCGGAGACGAACGCGGCGTCGGTGCCGTAGCGCTGGGTCAGCTCGAAGCCGAGCACGTCCCGATAGAATCCGAGCGCGCGCTCGAGGTCCGCCACCTTGAGATGGACGTGCCCGATCCGCACGCCGGGGTCGATCGCCTTCTTCTCCATGATTCCTCCAGAGGCTCCGCGGTTCCGCGGCCCGGGCTTGACGACCGTCCGAAAGTGTGTTACCATCATTGTAACATTAATTGGAGCTGCAGGCCATGACGATCAGCAGCCGCTTCGCGGTGGCCGTCCACATCCTGACCCTGCTCGAGACAGGGCGCGGAGAGCCGCTCACGTCGGAGTACATGGCGGGGAGCGTGAACACGAACCCCGCGGTCGTGCGGCGGATCCTGTCGATGCTCGCCCGAGCGGGAATCACGGTCTCGCGCCTGGGCGCGGGTGGCGGAACGATGCTGGCGAGGTCGGCGGCGGACATCACGCTCAAGGACATCTATCGGGCGGTGGAGTGCCAGGAACATCTGTTCGCGCTCCATCACGAGAAGCCGAACCCGAAATGCCCGATCGGACGCAACATCCAGGCGGTGCTCGAGCGGGCCACCGGCGCCGCACAGAGCGCGCTGGAGGAGGAGCTCGGCGAACGCACGGTGGCAGACGTCATGGCCGAGGTGTGGGCGGAGGATCGGGAAGCCCGGTCCGCCACGATCTGACCTTTTTTTTCGGAGGGAGTGTAACCATGTCTGTTTCACAAGCGACGGAGTATCAGAAGCCGGCGACGGCGAGCAGAGCGGAGACGGGAACCAGGGAGAGGGGGACCAGGATGGACACGAGAGGTAGCACGGTCGCGCCGCGGCCCAGGGGCATCGGCGGGGCGACCCACGCGATCCTCCGGATCGGCGCGGGTCTTCTGTTCTTCATGCACGGGGCGCCCAAGCTGTTCGGGTGGTTCGGAGGGATGGGTCCGGAGGGCGGATCCGCCGAGCTTTTCTCGCTCTTCGGCCTCGCGGGCGTGCTCGAGGTCTTCGGGGGGCTGGCGATCGCGTTGGGAGTGCTGACCCGCCCGGTCGCGGTCGTGCTCGCTTTCGAGATGCTGGTTGCGTACTTCTACGCCCACGCGCCGCGTGGGGCGGTGCCGTACGCCAACGGCGGCGAGCTCGCGCTCCTCTACGGGTTCGTGTGGGTGTATCTCGCCGGCAACGGCGCCGGACCGGCGAGCATCGACCGGCGGCTGGGTCGGAGGAAGGTAGGCGCGCGCTGAGCGCGCGCCTCGGCCTGGACTCCGCGAGACAAGCGTGCCATCATGACGTCGAAAGGAGTCTCGGATGAGCGATAGGGCGAAGGCGAAATCCGACGATATGCCGGCCGTGATGCCGTATCTGGGCGTGCGCGAGGCGGCGGCCGCGATCGAGTTCTATCGGCAGGCATTCGGCGCGAAGGATATGGGTCGTCTGAACCTTCCTGACGGCAGGATCGCCCACGCGGCGATCGACATCGGCGGCGCGGTCGTCATGCTCGCCGACGAGAACCCCGAATGGGGGAACTTCGCGCCCCCCTCCCTGGGGGGGACGACCGTCCGCCTGCACCTGTACGTCGACGCCGTCGACGCCGTATTCGCCCGCGCGATCGCGGCCGGCGCGAAGGAAGTGATTCCCGTCGCCGACCAGTTCTACGGTGACCGGTCGGGCCGGCTGGAGGACCCCTTCGGACACCAGTGGATCGTAGCCACTCGGAAAGAAGAGGTCGCGATGGACGAGATGCAGCGGCGATTCGAAGAGATGGCGCCGAAGACCGAGTAACCTGACGGAAGGTGGAGGATGGCGAAGGAGCTGCACTGCGGCGAGATCATGGACGGATGTCCCGAAGTGATCCGCGGCGAGACCGAGGAAGAGATCATGCGCAAGGGCGCGCAGCACGCGCGCGACGCCCACGGCGTCGAGGAGCTGGACGACGCGACGATCCACGCGGTGAAGTCGAAGATCCGCGAGGTGTGAGCCTTCCGTTCGGGCTGTGCACGGCGCTCATTCCGCGTCGCGTGGGAGCCCCATCCCGCGGCCCCAGGCGTCGGCGGCGCGGGTGCGGAGCGATTCGGGCAGGAGCCAGACACCCATGAACAGCAGGAAGTCCCGCGGTCGCGGACGGCCGTGGCGGATCGCCTCCCGCGGAAGCTGCCACAGTGCCGTGAGGTCGCGGCGGCGGGCCGCATGCGCCGCGACCCAGGTCAGCAGGAAGGACGCGTACGCGCGGCGGGAGATCAAGGGGCGCGCGTGTCGAGCCCAGGCGAGCGACTCGCGCCAGTCTAGGTCGCGGCTGGCGCGTGTGCGGCCGCGATCGATGTTCCAGGTAGCCAGCGGCTCCGCGCCCGGCACGAATACCACGCTCGCCCCCTCGACCCGTGTCGCGCGCAGGAGCCAGTCCATGTCCTCGTGGACCAGGAGGTCCTCGCGGAACGGCACCTCCTCGAGGAGCGCGCGATCGGCCAGGACCGTCGAGGTGTGGACGAGAGCTTCGCCCCAGAAGGGCGACCGGCGGACGAGGAGATAGTCTCCGAGCGGCTCGCCGGGCGCCGGGAGCCGTCGGGGCCACACCCGGATCCGCTCGCCATCGTCGGCCGCGACCCGGCACGTGACGATCGGGTGAGCGAGGCCGGATCCCTCTGCCGCGGCGAGCTGGATGGCGAGCTTCTCGGAGGCCCACAGGTCGTCGTCGTCGAGGAAAGCGACCCACGGAGCCGTCGCCGCCCTCGCGCCCTCGTTGCGGGCCGCACCCGCCCCCCCGCGTCGCGGGCGCTTCAGCACGCGGAGCCGCGGGTCGGCGATCGCCTCGAGCGCGTTCGCGGTCATGCGGTCGGGTCCGTCGATGACGACGACAACCTCGATCTCGCGCATGCTCTGGGCGAGGGTGCTCTCGACCGCGCGGACGACCAGCCGCGGACGGCTTACCGTCGGGATCACGACCGAGACCCGCGGCTCCGCCCTCACTCCCAGAAGCGCGCGCGCTCGAGCGCCCGGCGGTCGCGGTCGGAGACGTGGAGGTCGCGGCGGAACTCGTAGCGCGTGACCTGCTGCGGCGCATCCCCCTCGCCGAGCGCGTAGCCGACCGCCTCGCCGAGTGCGCTGACCGCGAGCAACGCCGTCAGCGCCGGGAGGGTGCGGACCAGCGAGGGGCCGGCCGCCGAGCGGCGCGAGTCCCGCACGCAGCGCCGCAGCCGGACGGCCGGGATCAGCGGGCACGCCGCGACCCAGAACAGGCGCTTCGCCAGGCCCGCCTCACGAGTCCGCCGTCCGGCGAAGGCGCGGGACTGGAGGAACGTCGACTTCAGCCACGACGAAGGCCGCGAGAAGCTGAAATGATGGGTCCGGGCCTTGGGCTCCAGCACCAGCCGCCACCCCTTCTCCCGCATATCCCAGTGCAGCACGCTCTCCGCCTCGAGCCAACGGTCGAGGTCCGGCTCGTAGGGGAGGAGCGCCGACCGCCGATAGCTGCTGTTGTGTCCCGGGAGGTACTCGACGTCGCCGCCCGGAGTGGGATCGAGCCACGGCCCGTAGCCGAGCAGGTAGTCGGCCCAAGCGATCGCCCCGCCCTCGTTGGCGTGCGCGACGACGGGGCCCACCACGGCAGTCCGGTCGTCGTACGCTCCGATCAGCGCCTCGGCCCATCCGGGCTCTGGATAGCAGTGGTCCTCCGTCAGGACCACGAAGGGGGCGGAAGCCGCGCGCACGCCGGCCGCGTATCCCGCCGCGCCGCCTACGATCCCGTCGACCTCGGCGACGCGCCAGCCGGAGAACCCGTCGAGCGCTGCGGCGTCGGTATCGAAGGCGAACCCTCGCGGGACGACGAGAACGATCTCGATCTGATCCGCGATCGACTGCGCGGCCAGGTGGCGGACGGTGTTGCGGACCGGCGGCCAACCCTCGGGCGCGACGACGATCGCCGAGAGAAGCGGCCCGCTCATTCGACCTCCCGCGTGAGAGGATCTTCCCGATACAGGCACCGGTCGCGATCGATCCGCGCAACCGCGCCGGCGGCGAACCCGCGGGCGAACCCGCCCAGCCTGCCCGCGGGCGTGTCGTCGGACCCGAGCCGGAGCCCCAGCGGGCGGCGGCGACGAGCCCAGCGCCATGCCATCCGCCCCAGGAGCCGCGCCGCGCCCGGAGTTCCGCAGCGGAGATGCTTGATCATCATCGCGCCCGTCCCTCGAGCGTACCGGACGAGGAGGACGCGACCTTCGGCGGTGGATCGAAATCCGTGGTGCAGGACCTCGATCGCCGGGGTGTCGTAGATCCACCACCTCGACCTCAGCGCCCGATACGCGAAGTCTCCTTCACCGGCGGCGGGGAAGTCGGCGCCGGGACCCAACCTCTCGTCGAAGCCTCCGAGTGACTCCCAGGTCGATCGACGGATCGCCATACACGCCCCCATTCCCTCGATTCGCCACTTGTCCCGCGGGCTCCGCGCCAGGAAGGGTGCGTCCCGGGAGTAGGCCGGCACGTATCCCGCGGCGGCGTCGTGTTCGCCGGCGGCCACTGCGCCGAACACCACGCCGACGCGAGGATCGAGCGCGAACCCCCGGGCGATCTGATCCAGCCAGTCACCCGGAACCTCGCAGTCGTCGTCGGTGATCGCGACGAGATCGGTGTCCGTGCGGGTGATCGCCAGGTTGTGGGCGCGGCTCAGACCTTTCGTGCTCGACCGCAGGTACCGCACGGACCCGTCCGCGACGAGGCCGGCGAGCGCGTCGGCCGTGCGGCCGTCGCGGCTCTGATCGACGATCCACACCGCGCGCGCCGGTGGGCTGCAGGCAAGGATCGAGCGCACGGCCGACGCCGCGAGCTCCCCACGATCGCGGGT
>DASQEN010000138.1:0-13012 GCA_035633635.1 Gemmatimonadota bacterium
CCTGGATCGAGGGCGACCGCTTCCTCGCCGTGCACGACGCCAAGTACCCGGATGAGGCCGATCGGCCGCGCGTCAGCCTGCTCAGGCTCCCCACGGGTCTCGACGGGATCCTCTGGAAACCCGTTCCGGTCGCATTCCCCCAGCAGCCGAGCAACGATCTCGAGAGCGCCGCGCGGATTCCGGGCGAGGTCGGCGGCCGCGTGAGGGTGCTTCTGGTCGAGAGCAGCGAGGAGGTGCGGGA
Organism: Gemmatimonadota bacterium; assembly: GCA_035633635.1. Lineage (GTDB taxonomy): Bacteria > Gemmatimonadota > Gemmatimonadetes > JACCXV01 > JAHWKZ01 > JAICNR01. The sequence continues at coordinate 242 of DASQEN010000138.1, forward strand.
GAAGCCGCTCACGCGGCGGCTCTTCCTGGCCGAGGTCGTGGGCGAGTCGGTAGAGATCGTGGATTACGCCCTCTGGCCGGTCCCCACGAAGAACGTCGAGGCGACGGCGGTGGCGGACGTCGGCGGGACGCTCGTGTTTCTCTTCGCCGAGCGCGCGGAGGGCGAGGGACGCAGCGAGATCCGCTTCGCGGAGATGACCCTGAAGCCGCTCGGCTTCGGCGCCTTCGCGAGCGCGGGGGTGTTCACGAGCCCCGGTCCCACCGGCCCGGACGCCCGTCCGGTCACGGCGCTCGAGGTCGACGCCGCCGGTGCGGTCTATGTCGCCTCCGCCGAGGACCCGGACGACGACAGCGGGCCGTTCCGCAGCGCGATCTACCGGATCGGCCGGGTCGCGCTGGTCGACGGACGGGCGAGGGTGGTCCTGGACGCCGCGCCGATCCTTCTCGGCGTGCTCGACGGGCTCAAGGTCGAGAGCCTGGCCGTCCGCGAGCGGCCGGGGGAGGCGCTGGAGCTCTGGGTCGGCGTGGACGACGAGAACTATGGGGGAACGATGCGGCCCCTTCCCGCGAGGAGCTCCGCGGCGCGGGCGGAAGCGCGGGACGTCCATTCGCCCTACGCGCACCAGGGATCGAGCCAGCTCAAGACCCTCTCGCAGCAGGAGGTCGACGACCTGCTGTCGGGCGCGGGGATGGGGCTCGCGCGTCCGGCGGAGCTCAACGGCTATCCGGGTCCGCGGCACGTCCTCGATCTCGCCGACTCGCTGGGCCTCACCGCGGAGCAGCGGCGGACTGTGGAGGGGATTTTCCGCGCCATGAACGCGCGCGCGGTCGAGCTGGGATGGGAGGTGCTCGTGGCCGAGCGGTCGCTGGACGCGGCGTTCGCATCCGGCGACGTGCCGGAAGACGCACTCGGGGAAATGGTGTCCCGGATCGGGAGCCTCGAGGCCGGGCTCCGCTCCGTTCACCTCGGCGCCCATCTCGCCACGCGCCACGCGCTGACCGCACACCAGCTCCACGAGTACGATCGGCTGCGGGGGTACGGGGCCGGACACGAGGCCGATCATGCCGGGTCCGCGAACCCCGGTCATCAGACCCGCCGCGCCGTTGGCGTGCCCTGAGCTAGGGCGCGCTGACAGGCTAGGGCGTGAAGTTCTGATTGCCGATCAAGGTGCCATCTTCGCGGTCCGGACCGGTCCAGCGAGCGAGCGTGACATCGTAGGTCTGGCCGGCTTGAAGGGGAATCGTGGCGTCCCTTTGAAACGCAAATGGGGGCTGCACACCATACCGGACCGGCGGTGTGATGGCGTTCGTGCCCTCGGAGATGACCAGCCACTGGTCACTGGCGCCCAGTTCGACGAGGACGAAGAACAGGCTGCAGGCAGGGGTCCAGTCGAACGTGGGAGACGTACCCGACGACACCGAGATCGTCACGGGGCCGGTACACTCGGGAACCGAAGCACCGGGGCTCGTCGGGTCCGAGGAGCACGCCGCCATGGCACAGCATAGAGCGACCATCCAAGATTTGCGCATCGAAGCCTTCTTTCTGAGTAAGCTCTCCAGGGTGATCTACTTCATTCCCCGCACTTACGCGCGGCTCAAGACCAGCGCGGCGGAGCGGCCTCCGAGGGGTGGCGGTCACCAGGTCCCCTTTCGGGGAAGCGAACGAGACCAGTGTAGCCGGGTCCGATTCCTCCACGGTTCTCTGGCGGTTCCCTTGCAATCCGGATCCCGACGCGTTCGGGGACTGGGAGGCGCGCCCGATGCTTGTCGACATTTCTGGTCTTGACAATAAAGTTTTTCGGCTTACAATCCCTCCATGTCCGGCCACCCCAGCGTGCTCCTCGAAGTCGTTGCCGACCCCGCCCGGGCGGCAACCGCCCTTTCCCCGATCCGGCGGCGGGCGCTGACGGCGCTCGCAGAGGGGCCGGACTCGGCGACCGGCCTCGCGGAGCGGCTCGGCACGACCCGCCAGCGGCTCAACTACCACCTGCGCGAGCTCGAGAAGGCGGGCTTCCTCGAGCTCGTCGAGGAGCGGAGGAAGGGGAACTGCGTCGAGCGGGTGCTGCGCGCGAAGGCGCGCCACTGGCTGATCGATCCCGGCGCGCTGGCGGACCTCGCGGGCGAGCCGCTGCCACCCGCGGACCGCTTCAGTGCGGCGTACCTGGTGGCGCTCGCCGCGCGCGCGATCCGGGAGGTGGCGGGGCTCACGGGGAAGGCGGCGGATTCGCGCAAGCGTCTGGCGACGCTCGCGATCGACGCCGACGTCAAGCTCGCTCGGCCGGCTGACTTTCCAGCCTTCGCCGACGAACTCGCGCGCGCGGTTGGCGAGGTGATCGCCCGGCATCACGACGAAGACGCTCCCGGCGGGCGGCGGTTCCGCGTCATGGCGGGCGCCTGGCCGGGGAAGAAACGGAAGCCGGGCGAGGCCCGGAGGAAGAAGGAGGAACGATGACGAAAGAGAAGACGGCGAAGGAGCCGCGGCCGGTGAGTGACCGCGCGAGTGAGCCCGCGAACGCCCCCGCGACCCGCGCGGCCGAGGGCGAGATCGAGATCGAGGCCCCGATCGAGGTGGTGTGGAAGGCCCTGACCGACGCGCGCGAGCTCGAGCGCTGGTTCCCGCTGGACGCCAGGGTCGAGCCCGGCGAGGGCGGCGCGATCTGGATGTCGTGGAGGAACGAGTACGAAGGCGAGCAGGAGATCCGCGCGTGGGACCCGCCGCATCACCTGAAGACGAGCTGGCCCATGCACACGGGCGACCAGCCGCCCCAGGCCACCGACTACCGGCTGGAGGCCAGGGGCGGCGGGCGGACGATCGTGCGGGTCGTCACGTCGGGGTTCCCGACCGATTCGTCATGGGACGACTGGGTCCAGGGGACGATCGACGGCTGGGCGTTCGAGCTGCGCTCGCTCAAGGAGTACCTCGAGCGCCATCGGGGACAGGATCGCGAGGTCGTGTATCTGCGCCGGCGGGTGGAGCTCGGTCCCGAGGAGATCTGGTCGCGGATGGCGGCGCCCGGCGCGCTCGGGTCGCGGCCGCTCGGCGCCGAGCCGTTCCTCGAGGTGCCGCCGCGCCAGTGGGGGGCGATCGTCGAGAAGCTGGACGGCGCGCTCATGCGGGCGGGGAGCGACCCGTGCGGGGATACGGGTCCGGGCCCGCGCGACGTGACGCTCTGGATCCAGGCGTGGGGCGATGCGCGGAAGAAGCTGCCCGCGATCCGCGCCGACTGGTCGGCGCTGCTCGAGCGGCTCTACCCGGAGGGGCGCGAAGCCTGAGCGGCCGACAGGTGCGCCAAATGGAGATGGAGCGCGTCTGCTTTGCAAGCAGAAGGTCGCCGGTTCGACTCCGGCTGCCTCCATCGCGTGGATGGCTCTTTAGGGTTGAATTTGACACGCACAAGTCATAGGTAGGAGTGATTGATGGAACAGGCGACCCCCTACCGCGGTGGGTGTGTAAGTTCATTAGGAGAGCGTCTGCTTTGCAAGCGATTCTGGTCACCGGACCCATGTCCCGCACAGAGGATGGTTTCTCCATGAGACAAAGCGCAATTCGCCTTGCACTCTTGACGATCCTGCCGACGCTGGCTGGTTGCGCCGGATTGAGTTCTCAGCCGCGTATGGTCGCCGGCCAATGCGCGGACATGTTCGGCGCCGAGGCCTGCACTTGGGCGTTGGTGGACGGGCAGGAGGTGGTCGAGGTCGGCGTGACCATTCCGGTCGCCGCGATCGAGCACGCGCCGGTTGATGCAGAGATGGCCTGGCCGCCCGTGGAAGTGGCGGATCTCATGCTGCCGGAGAAAGCGGTGGCGGCAAGGGGATTGCATCACCTCAAGATCTACTGGGAGGCTCACGGTCACCCACCCGGCCCGTACCTCTACCCCCACTTCGATTTCCATTTCTACAACATCTCGCCCGCGCAGACGAACGCTATCGACTGCGCGAGTCTAACCAAGCCGTCCCAGCTCCCGAGCGATTACGTGCTGCCCGACATAGAGATCCCGCCGATCGGCATGCTGATCGGTCTGTGCGTCCCCAAGATGGGCATGCACTCGCTGCCGGAGTCTGAGTACACCGGGACGGAACCATTCACCGGTACCATGGTGGTAGGCTATTACGACAGCTCGACGATCTTCGTCGAGCCGATGATCACGAGAGAACTGCTAATGCGGCGGCAATCCTTTTCGCTCGTCATGCCCGTCGTGGAAGAGCCCGCTGGAGTCAGCTACCCGACGCGGGTACGCGCCGATTACGACGCTGCCACCGACGCGTACCGCCTGGTGCTGGGCGGCTTCTGACCCTTAACGGGCTCGGCACCGGATGATGCCCTGGTGGCAGGTGGGGTTACACCTCGGCAACGCGCCATCACGGGGCCTGGATCTCGGTGCGCAGGTACAGGTAGCGGCCGTTGAACCCGAACGGCGAGGCCGATGGGAAGTTGAAGATGCCGAAGCTGTTGTCGAAGATCGCTCGGTCGGGAAACTCGTCGAGCAGGTTCCTGGCTCCCAACGCCAGCTCGAAGCTGTCGGTGAACCGATAGCCCACCTCGGCGTCGAGGAGGGCCTTGGTGTCGTAGTCCTGAACGCAGTCCTCCCCGCAGATCCCCAGCAGCACAGACGTGAAGGGACCCCAGAGCGAGATCCGTCCGAGCAGGCTCAAGCGCTCGTCGGACCACAGTCCCTCGAACGTGCTTCGCCACTTGGGACGACCCCTTTCCAGCTCGATCAGCCCACCTTCGAGGAAGGGACTGAAGAGCTCGGCTCCCGTACCCTCCAGCTCCGGCGGGGTCCGGATCTGGGTCACCTCGTTCTCGGTCCAGTTGTAGACGGCCGACAGGTCGAGCGTGCCGGGCCCGGCCGGCACGACGTATCTCGCGGTCAGGTCGACCCCGCGTGTCTCCGTGTCTAAGCCGTTGGTGAAGAAGCGCGCCGCCTGTACCCCCGTCACGCCGGCGTTTTCCAGGATCTCGACGATCTCCTCGCCGCCCACCTCGCTCGTGAGGATGATCCGGTCGTCGATCGTGATGAAGAAGTAGTCGGCGGTGAACGTGAGCCGCTCGACGGGCGTCACCGCGAGGCCGCCGCTGAAGTTCAGCGATGTTTCCTCGTCCAGGGGCTCCGCCCCCAGGGCGATGGCGGCCGGGTGCTCGACCGGGAAGATCCCGGCCTCGAAGGGCACGGGCTGACCGCCCTCTCCCTGCATGAAGTTGGTGACCGTGCTCTGGTAGAAGACCTGGGAGAGCGCCGGTGCCCGGAAGCCCGAGCTCACCGCGCCCCGGAGGACGAATTGCTCGGCCGGCTGGAAGCGCAGAGCGAGCTTCCCTGTCAGCTTCTCGCCGAAGTCGCTGTACGACTCGAACCGCGCGGCCACGTTGGCGAGGAACTGCGGTGTCAGGTTCCCCTCCAGGTCCGCGAAGATGCCGAAATTGCTCCGCCCCTCGTCCACCGGCACCTGGAAGCCCGAAAAGACCTGAGAGCCGGGAGGAGCGGCGTCTCCGTCGCGGTTCGGGTGGCCGCCCTGGATGATCGACGCCGGCTCGCCCGGCTCGATCTGGTAGTTCTCCCACCGATACGCCGCTCCCAGCGCGACGTTGAGCGGTGAGGCAAGGAATCCCACGTCGAACTTGCGTGCCAGGTCGACGCCGGTGATGACCTCATTCAGGCTCAGTTCGCCGGCGAAGAACTCGGTCTGGTTGGGGATCCCCGGGTCGTCGGCGTTTCCTAAGATCCCGTCGAGCCCGGGCGCGCAGGGCACATCGAGACACGGTCCGAGCGACACGTTCAGCGAGTTCGTGAGGTTGTACTTGAACGCATCATGGCCCCACGACAGGCCGCCGTCCCAGCTCCAGCCACCGGCGAGGCCCCGAAGACCGCCCGCCGCCGAGGCATCGGTGACGTCGGCGTCGAAAGCGGGGAGAAACCCCTGCGGGTAGATCTCGGGCCAGTTTCGATTGCTGATCCCCTGCCGACGGAACCCCTGCCCGTCACCCTGCCGGAAGCTGTAGCCGCCGAAGGCGTACAACTGGGCGCGATCGTCGGTAGCCAGAGGGATCTCCAGGTTGGCGAACGTGAGGATGTCCTCCTGGTTGCCGTCTCCCCAGTGGTGGTTGGGCTGTGGGACGGGGTTCCGCTTCTCGATCACATTCCCCTCGTCGTCCACGACGTCCGCGTCGCCCTCGACGATCTGGTCCTCGGGGTCCGCCCCGGCCCGGTTGGTCGCGTTTCGGTCGCGCCATTCGGCGAAGAGGCTCAAGGATCCCTTGCCGAGTGGCAGCCCCACGCCGCCGCTGACGTCCCAGATCGTCCCGTCCGCGTCGAAATCCCCAGGGAAGTAACGGCCTGTCGTCGCCCCGACGGTCAAGGGGAAAACCCCGGTCTTCGTAGCCACGTTCACGACGCCGGCGATCGCGTCCGATCCGTACTGCGCGGCCGCGCCATCGCGCAGGACCTCGATCCGATCGATCATGCTGGCGGGCAGGGCATTCAGGTCCACACCGCTCGATCCGGCCCCCATCCCGGCGCCGAAGATGTGGACGAGCGCCGTCCGGTGGCGCCGCTTTCCGTTCACCAGGACCAGCGTGTGGTCGGGAGAGAGCCCCCGCAGCGTGAACGGCCGCACAATGTCCGTCGCGTCGGTCACGCTCTGCCGCGGGAAGTTCACCGAAGGCGAGAGCCCCTCGAGGATCGCGCTCGTCTCGGGCGTGCCTTGGGTCCGGATGTCCTCTGCCGTGAACACGTCGACCGGGACGGCGAGCTCCTCGGCCGCGCTGTGGAGCGCGCGCGAGCCGATGAACACTTTCAGCCCCGCGACCGCGATCGCCTCGGTGCGGAGCGTATAGTCCTGGCGCAGCTCGGCCCCTTCCGCCACGGCGACGGCGTCCGTCCGACTGGCGTAGCCCAAGGCTTCGACCTGGAGCGCGTACGATCCGGGGGGAACTTCGCGCAGGACGAACTCCCCCTGCCGGTCGGTGAGCATCCGGAGGTCGGTGCCCTCGAGGCGAACGGTGGCGCCGACGATCGGCTCGCCATCCTCGGCTGTCACCCGGCCTGCGATTGTCCCGGTCTGGGCAACAGCGACGAAGGGAGAGCTGAGGACGAGAACGAACGCGAACGCGAAGCCTCGCATGGGACCTCCGGGCGGATGCGCGTTGGAAGAGGAGTCCGCAGCCGGACTCGGGCATAACTAACAAAGGATACGCCGAGAATGGTCAGTCGATCAAGATCGGCTGGCACGCACGGGTACTGTCCCAATATGACGCCCTGCCCTCCAAGGATGGAGCTTCCAAGAGGGAAGCTGTAAGAGGCCGGGATTTGTAGGGAAGCTGATAAACAAGTATGTTCTCCACGGCTTCTTGAAGTTCCAGCCCTTCACGACTCGCCGGCATTTCCAGTTATAGCCACAGCGACCCTCTTGGCCATTGGGGCCTGTTGGGTTGGCCTGTTGATTCTGGGCTTCGTGATCACGTGGCGCTGGTTCGCGCGAGCTCGTCCGACCGAGCGCCTGGCACACTGGCTATTCGATCCGCAATAGGGTCCTGCGGATCTCGACGACCGGATCTTCCTCGGTCGACGTCAGCCAAAGTGAATCGCCGGAAACCCGATACGTGAATGCCGCGGACTCGCCCGCCATGAAGTTCGGGTTCCTTGCTACGATCGGGTGGGTTTCTAAGGTTGAGTCCGTGGTCACATACGTCCCGGAGTTGGCCACAAAGGATCCGTAGGCCGCGAGCATTTCGGCGTCCGTCGGCTGCGATGGATCTGCGAAGAGCGCCCGTGGCTCAGAGCCGACCACCGTCATGATGCTGTAGTGACGCTTCGTAAAAATGTAGAGGCTGGCCTGCGGATTGCTGATCGTTCCAGTTGTGTCCGGCTCGGTGAATGAGACTTCAACAACTTTCCAAACACCCTCCAGCGCTGATTGGACGGTGGATGCAGGTGAATGGTAGGCCAGGATGACGAGCAAGGAAGGCACCGCGAGTGTCAGTTTGAAGAAGGGGACCATGCCGATCTCCTTTCCGGGTTTGTAGGTCGAGGCCTAGCAAATCTTCTCAGAGCAGCGTACCGCCGCGGGCTTCAGCGGTCCAGCCCACCGACGATCATGAGCACGATCGGGTAGGTGGCTGTGTGGTACCAGCGCGGCTCCCAGAACGAGTCGCCTAGATTAATCCGAGCGAGGGGACGCGAGGTCAAATTAGGACACCACCCATGCACGCGCCGCGTTGATTCCCGACGCGAATCGCGGTATCTTGTAAGACGGCTTACAAGAGTACGGATCCCCCACCCCCAAAAGGAGCCAGCCAGTGCGGAGAACCACTCTCAGTGTGTGCACGTGCGCCCTCGCCATGTTCATCATGGTCGGTCACGCTCGGGCCCAGGAAGAAGCGGAGCCGCCCACGCGGATCGTCACCGCGACGAGCTTCAAGGTCCCGTTCGGCGCGGATCGGGGAAACGTGATCGCGTTTCTCACCGAGTATTTCATGCCGCTTTATCAGCTCAACCCCAACGTCCGCAACTTCCGGCTCCTCAACCACAGGTGGGGGAGCGACGCGATGGACTTCCTGATCATCGCCGAGTACGACGACCTGGCCGGCATCGAGGCGGAGTGCGGGCAGCCGTGTGATGACTACTTTGCCCAGCACGAAGCCCCCGAGGAGGGCGAGCCGGGGTACGAGGAGTATCGGGAGATCGAGGACGCATTCACCAAGGCCTACCAGAACCACCACGACGAGATCTACGTGACCAGGATGGACCGGGCGGTTGTCGAGGGGCAGATGCAGGGAACGGTCGGTCCGGTGCCGGAGAGCGACGACTAGGTCGGAGGGGCAGCCCCACGTTCGAAATTTGGGCGGGCCCGAGGACGAATCCCGGGCCCGTTCCTCATTGGCGGTCGGCAGTCGCTCCGCTGTCTCCTTGCCCATGGATTCAGGCCACCGCAAGGGTGTCGCTGCCCCCCGATCATCGCTTGGCGTAAGGATGCAGCGCCACCCATATTGGGTGCCCTTGCGACAATCCCCACGACATCAGAACACTGCCCCCGGGTCTACCAGGCGCGCCGGGATCGCCTTTCCATGGTGACTGAGACCTCCTCGAGTCGACTGCCCCATCGTCTATCGGTCGTGTGGTTCAGCGATCTGGTGGGCTGGAGCAGCCTCACGGCCGAGGACGAGGACAAGGCGATCGCGCTGATGCGGCGCTTCCAGGCCGCCGTGCGCGCCGTGGTCTCGGAGGAGGGGCGGGGGCGCATCGTGAAGTTCATCGGGGACGCCGCGCTGGTGGAGTCCCCGAGCGCGGAAGCGGCCGTGATGGCCGCCGACGAGGTGCGCGGGCTGATGCGAGCGGGTGAGTCGATTCGTACGGGCATCCATCTCGGCGACGTGGCCGTGGGCTCGGACGGGGACCTGTACGGCGACGGGGTGAACACGGCGCAGCGGATCCAGACCGTGGCCGAGGCGGGGCAGATCGTGGTGAGCGGGGACGTCTGGAGGCAGCTCCGGAACCGGTCCACGTTCCGCTTCGAGCCGCTGGGCGAGCGCGAGCTCAAGGGCGTCGAGGCGCTCGATCTCTATCTCGTCGCCGAGGTCACCCGGTCCCGTCCGGCAGCCGCCCTGGATCGCCCGGCCCCGCCGGAGCCGGCCCCGGCGGCCGCGCCCACGGAGCGCTCGATCGCCGTGCTCCCGTTCATGAACCTGAGCTCGGATCCCGAGAACGAGTACTTCAGCGACGGGATCACCGAGGAGATCCTGAACGCGCTCGTCAAGGTGAGCGATCTCAAGGTCGCCTCGCGCACCTCGTCGTTCGCGTTCAAGGGGCATCAGAGCGACGTGCGGGAGATCGCCGAGAAGCTCGGGGTCGCCACCGTGCTCGAGGGGAGCGTCCGCAAGGCGGGGAATCGCGTCCGCATCACGGGTCAGCTGATCGGCGCCCAGGACGGGTACCACCTGTGGTCCGAGACGTACGACCGCCAGCTCGAGGACATCTTCGCGATCCAGGACGACATCGCGCAGGCGATCGTGGGGGCGTTGAAGGCGACGCTGACTGGCGACGAAGGGGAGAAGCTGGTCGTCCCCACGACCGACAACCTCGAGGCGTACACCCTGTACCTGAAGGGGCGGTTCTACTACAACAAGGACTCCGAGGCGGATCTGCGCAAGAGCCTGGAGCTCTATCAGCAGGCCCTCCACCACAGCCCGGATTACGCCAAGGCGTGGGCCGGGATCGCCGACTCCTGGATGCATCTGGCCGACGACTATGTGCCACCGGAGCAGGGATACACGGCGGCGAAAGAGGCGGCCGAGAAGGCGCTGGAGCTCGAACCGGACCTGGCCGAGGCGCACACCGCCCGGGGGAAGGTGCTGGGCTGGTACGAGTGGGAGTTCGGCGCCGGCGAGCTGGCGCTACGGCGGGCCGTGGCCGCCAATCCGAACTATGCGGATGCGCACTGGGCGTTGGGGAGCCTCCTTCCGACCACGGGGCACATGAAGGAGGCGCTGCAGGAGATCCGAACCGCCCAGATGCTGGATCCACTCTCTGCCGTGACTAGCTACTGGCACGCGCGCTACCTGCTCTACGCCCGGCGCACGAAGGATGCGATCGAGGAGAGCCGCAGGGCACTCGACCTGGATCCCGACTTCGCGTATGGGTTGGCGGCCCTCGGCCGGGCACAGCTGCTCGAAGGAAAGGACGAGGAGGCCGTGGCTTCGCTGCGGCGCAGCACCGAAGTGGGGGGATCCAACACGTTCCAGGCGTTCCTGGCGTACGGCTTGGCGGCTACGGGCCACGAAGAGGAGGCCCGGGAGATCCTGAAGAAAATCGCTCCCGGGGAGGGAGCCGCCTACGTGCGCAGCGAATTCCTCGCCGCCGTGTACGGGGTGCTGGGGGATCCAGACGAAGCCTTCCGCCTGCTCGAGCGCGCGTATGCGGATCGCTCCGCCGGACTCATCTACCTGCACCTCGACCCGCTGTTCGATTCGCTGCGCGACGACCCCCGCCTGGACGAGATGGTGCAGCGGATCGGCCTCCAATAGCTGCCGTGGATTCCTGGCGCCGACCGTGAACAGCCGACCGTCCAGCCAGCTTCCCCATCGCGTCTCGGTCGTTTGGTTCAGCGACCTGGTGGGGTGGAGCAGCCTCACGGCCGAGAACGAGGATCAGGCGATCTCCCTGGTCCGGCGCTTTCAGGCCGCCGTGCGCTCGGTGGTTTCCGAGGAGCAGGGTCGCGTCGTCAAGTTCATCGGCGACGCCGCGCTGGTCGAATCCCCGAGCGCGGAGGCCGCGGTCCGGGCCGCCGCCGAGCTGCGCGGGCTCATGCAGGCGGGCGAGACGATCCGGACGGGGGTCCACTTGGGCGACGTGGCCGTCGCGCCGGATGGGGACTTGTACGGCGACGGGGTGAACACGGCGCAGCGGATCCAAACCGTGGCCGAGCCGGGACAGATCGTCGTCAGCGGAGACGTCTGGCGACAGCTGCGGAACCGCCCGTCGTACCGGTTCGAGTCGCTCGGCGAGCGGAGCCTGAAGGGTGTCGAGGCGCTGGAGCTCTACCTGGTCCTCGAAGCCGGCCCGGCGCACGTCAGGGCCGCCGCGGACGGCACCTCGAAGATCGCCGCGCCGGTGTTGGCCCCGGCCCCGGCGGCCGCGCCCACGGAGCGATCGATCGCCGTCCTGCCGTTCACCAACCTGAGTTCGGATCCCGAGAACGAATACTTCAGCGACGGGATCACCGAGGAGATCCTGAACGCACTGGTCAAGGTCAGCGACCTCAAGGTCGCCTCGCGCACGTCCTCGTTCGCCTTCAAGGGGCATCACGGCGACGTGCAGGAAATCGCGGAGAAGCTCAAGGTCGCAACGGTGCTGGAGGGAAGCGTTCGAAAGGCGGGCAACCGTGTCCGCATCACCGGCCAGCTGATCGGCGCCGCGGACGGCTACCATCTCTGGTCGGAGACGTACGACCGCCAGCTCGAGGACATCTTTGCGATCCAGGACGATATCGCACAGGCAATCGTCACGGCTCTCAAGGCCACGCTGGCGGTGGACGAGGGAGAGAAGCTCGTCACCGCGACGACCGAGAACCTGGAAGCGTACACGCTGTATCTGAAGGGACGGTTCCAGTTCAACAAGTACACCGAGGCGAGTCTCCGCAGGAGCCTGGAGTTGTACGCGGAGGCCCTCGAGGAGAGTCCGGACTATGCGCGCGCGTGGGCCGGGATCGCCGACTCGTGGATGAGACTGGCCGACGACTGGGTGGCTCCCGAGAAGGCGTGCAGCGCAGGGAAAGAGGCGGCCGCCCGCGCCCTGGAACTCGATCCGGAGCTCGCTGAAGCCCACAGTTCGCTGGGAAAGATGTACACCTGGTACGATTGGGATTTCGCGCGCGGCGAGTTGGCGCTGCGACGGGCCGTATCCTCGAACCCCAACTACACGGACGCGCACTGGACGCTCGGCACCCTGCTCCCGGCCGTCGGCCGGCTGGAGGAAGGGCTCCGGGAGATGCGGACCGCGCTCAAGCTGGACCCGCTCTCGCCGGAGTTCAGCCAGTGGACCGCCCGGTTCCTGCTCTACCAGCGGCGGCCGGCGGACGCGATCGAGGAGTCGCAGCGAACGCTGGAACTTGACCCCGAGTATCCGCGCGCGCACCTGACGATCGGTCTCGCGCGGTTGATGGAAGGCGAGCCGGAGGCGGGGTTGGAGGCGCTGCGGCGGAGCGCCGAGGTAAGCAGTTCGCCTTCCTTCCAAGCGTTCCTCGCCTACGGGTTAGCGGCCGCGGGACAGGAAGCCGAGGC
>DASQEN010000139.1:0-1776 GCA_035633635.1 Gemmatimonadota bacterium
CACACTGGATCCGGAGGGGGAGCTGCGGGTCTCCTTCGGCTCGTGCCGGGTCGCGTTGCCACAGGAACCGCCATCCGTCTTGACCAACGAGGACCACGACGACGGAGCCGGGATCGACGCGCTCCACGTCTACGCGCAGGAGCTGCTTCGCGACCCCGACAAGCGCTGGCCCAATCTGCTGCTGATGATCGGCGATCAGGTCTACGTCGACGTGGGGTCGCCCGAGACCCGCGAGTTCATCCGCTCGCGGCGCGATGTCTCCGAGCCGCCCGGTGAGGAGGTGCTTGACTTCGAGGAGTACACGCGGCTCTATCGCGAGTCGTGGAGCGAGCCCTACATCCGCTGGCTGTTCTCGACGGTCCCGATTGGGATGCTGATCGACGATCACGACATCAGCGACGACTGGAACATCTCTCGCTCCTGGAAGGACGAGATGGATCGCAAGCCCTGGTGGCACCGGCGGGTGCGGGCGGGCTTCATGACCTACTGGATCTACCAGCATCTCGGCAACCTCTCCCCTCGCGAGCTGTCCGACGACGAAACTCTCGCCAAGGTCAAGGAGGCACGCGAGGACGCCGGCCCCGTGCTTCGTGACTATGCCGACCGGGCCTACGACGACCGCGAGGGCATCCGCTGGAGCTACCACCGCGACCTCTGCGGCACCCGGGTGATCGTCATCGACTCGCGTGGCGGGCGGGTACTCGAGGAGGGACGCCGCTCGATCTTCGACGAGGCGGAGCGCGAGTGGCTCTGGAGTCAGGCCGAGGGCGATTTCGATCACCTGCTGATCGCGACCTCCGACCCCTTCCTGCTCTCACATGGCCTCCACTACCTGGAGGCTTGGAGCGAGGCCGTATGCGAAGGGACCTGGGGGAAGCCGGCGGCGAAGCTAATGGAGAAACTGCGCCGCGCCGTGGACTTCGATCATTGGGCCGCGTTCGGGATTTCGTTTCGCCGCCTTACGGGGCTGCTGCGCGAGGTCGGGGCCGGGGAGAAGGGGGCCGCGCCGGCGACGATCGTGGTCCTCTCCGGCGACGTCCACCACGCCTATCTGGCGGAGATGGCCTTCCGGCGCGGAAGCGCCGTCACCAGCCGCGTCTACCAGGCGGTCTGCTCGCCGTTTCGGAACCCGCTCGACGCAAAGGAGCGGCGAGCGATGAGGATCTCATTCGGAAAACCGATGACGGCGGTTACGCGCGCCCTGTCGCGCGCCGCCGGCGTGCCCGATCCCGACCTTCGCTGGCGGATCCTCGATGGCCCGTACTTCGACAATCAGGTGGGGACCGTGACGCTGGAGGGACGCTCGGCACGGATCAAGATCGAGAAGACGAACCCGGGCGAGGCGGAGCAGCACTCGCTCGAGACCACGTTCGAGCGTCAGCTCGCCTGACCGCTTGGCGCCCGCCGTAGGCGGCTGAGGCCATGTGCCCTGCTGCTGCTACTACTCTCCGCCGTTCGAGGCGTTCAACATTCGGCGTCACGCCCGTCGCGATCTGACGGAGGTCCAGAGTAGAGCGGCTGATGTGTCGAAAATCCCCGCCAAGTGGCTGGTTCATGCTGCCTGCGGGCGCGCGCTGCTACCAGGCGAGCTACCAGTTTTTGGTGAGTCGCCGGCGAACGAGACTGGTAGCCGCGGCGCGGCTCGTCGGTGAGCGCAGCTAGCCGTCAACTAGGAGCGTCTGCAGCGGGCCGAGCAGCCGCTCGGAACGGCGTGAGGTTGCCTGCAGCTCAACCAGTCCGTGCGTCAACGGTTCACCGCGGTTCCTGCGCTCGCGC
>DASQEN010000140.1:0-17439 GCA_035633635.1 Gemmatimonadota bacterium
GGCGGCGATCGCCGTGAGTGTTTCGGACAGCGGCTCGGCGGACTCGGCCTCGCCCTCGGAGCAGCCGACAGCTGCCGCGAACCGGAGCCACAGCGCGGGGTGGTTCTCGGGACCTTCCTCTTCGTCGCGCAGGTTCTCGAGCAGCGCCCTGCGCGTCTCGAGGTCGTCGCAACGCGAGTGGAGTGCCGAGATATAGGTGGGGAACGCCCTCACGTGCTGATAGTACTGGGCCGCATAGGTGCGCAGGGCCTCACGCGGCAAGGTGCCTTCCCGCCACGCGACGTAGAACGGGTGCTTGAGGACGTGACGGTCTTCGATCAGGCGCTCGATCTTGTTCAGCGGGTCCACAGGTCTCTCCGGTCGAGGGTGAGGAAGGCTGGAGGCAATCTATCGCCCTCCTGCGGGCGGTCAATCGTCGGCCACGGCATCCAGCAGGAGGCGCCCGATGTCGGCTCCGGTGTGGATGCCGCCGAAGCGCTCGGCCCCCGGCCCGACCGCGAATACGGGGATCATCTCCGCCGTATCGCCGGTGGTAGACCAGACGGCGGCCAGGGAGTCGGTCTCGTGATCGCCGAGGACCACGATCGAGGTCGAGGGATTCCGCTTACGATACGCCAGCGCCACCCGCGCCAGTTGGCCGGGCGCGGTGCATGTGCGCACAGTATCAGGCCTGGCCTCCATGCGCGCCACGGCGGGGGACGGGCGGAACGCCGGACCCTGCCGCGGGTACCGGAGCGGGCTCGAGCAGCGGAGCGGGAGAAAGTGTAGATGAGTGCGAACAGAAAAGAGGACGACGCTGCGTGGCCGTTCGTGGGAACGGTGGCGCTGACGGGTCTCTTCGTCCTGCTGCTCCTTTACACGCTGTACTTCGCGCGGCCCTTCCTCCTGCCGATCGTCGTCGCGACGATCCTCAACTTCCTCCTCTCGCCAGTCGTGCGCAGTCTGACCCGCCTTCATCTTCCGCAGCCGCTCGGCGCCGCGCTGGTGATCCTCGCTCTGCTGGGGATCGTGGCGCTGGGCATCGAGCGGCTCTCAGGCCCCGCCGCGGTGTGGATCCAGAAGTCCCCTCAAGGAGTGGAGCGAATCGAGTACCGGATCCGCAGTCTCCGCCGACCGGTCGAGCGGGTCCAGGAGGCGGCCCAGGCGGTCGAGGAGGAGGTGGAGCAGCTCAGCGGCGACGGCGGTGCGGGAGCCCAGCAGGTCACGATGCAGGGTGGGACGTGGACGGGCGCGCTTCTCAACCGGACCCAGGCATTCCTCGGGAGCGCGGTCGTGGTCCTGATCCTGCTCTACTTCCTGCTGGCCTCGGGCGACTTTTTCCTGCGGAAGCTCGTCCGGGTCCTGCCCCGACTCGAGGACAAGCGCCGGGCGGTCGAGATTGCCCGCCAGACCGAGCTCCACATCTCGACCTACCTCTCGACCGTGACGCTGATCAACGCGGGGCTGGGGTTCGCGGTCGCGCTGGCGATGTGGGCGGTCGGGATGCCGAACCCGGCTCTGTGGGGGGTCCTGGCCGGGCTTCTGAACTACGTGCCGTACCTGGGGTCGATCGTCACATTGGCGGTGATCGCGATCGCCTCGATCCTCACGTTCGAAGACCTGGGCCGGGCGCTCGTAGCTCCGGTCGTGTACTTCGCGATCAACTTCACCGAGGGCTACTTCGTCACCCCCACGATCGTGGGGCGGAGGCTGACGCTCAATCCCGTGGTCGTGTTCGTAGGGCTGGTGTTCTGGGGCTGGTTGTGGGGGATCCCCGGCGCGCTCATCGCCGTTCCGCTCATGGCGATGTTCAAGATCCTGTGCGATCACATCGAGCCGCTATCCCCGATCGGGGAGTTCCTCGGCCGTTGAGTGAGGGGTCTCGCCGCTCTCGCGGAGCGGGGTTAGGTTCCAGGACGTGGTTCAGACCACCGAGATCAAGCGTCACTGGCAATTGGCCGCGCCCCGCTGGCGGCGGAACGGCCCGATCGTGCGCGAGATGACCGAGCCGGTCACCCGAGCGATGGTGGACTCCGCCGGGCCGGTTCGCGGCGAGCGCTGGTTCGACGTGGCCAGCGGCGTGGGAGATCCGGCGGTGCAGATGGCCGAGCGCGTAGCGCCCGCGGGACGGGTCGTGATGAGCGACCTGACGCACGAGATGGCGGTGGCCGCATCCGACAGCCTCGACGGCGCGGCCGCCGCCGTGACCGCAGCCGCCGAGGCGCTCCCGTTCCGGCCCGGGTTCGACGGCGTGACCTGTCGGTTCGGGGCGATGTTCTTCGCGGATCCTACCCTCGCACTCAGCGAGATCCGCCGGGTCCTGAAGCCCGGCGGCCGAGCGGTCTTCGCAGTGTGGGGAGGGCCTGAGCGAAACCCGTTCTTCAGCGAGGTCTCGGCGGCTGTGCGGGACGTCGTGCCGGAGACGCCGGCACCCGAGCCCGACGAGCCCCACGTCTTCCGCTACGCGCCGGCGGGCAAGTTCGCCGCGCAGTTGCGCTCGGTGGGCTGGGTCGACGTTGAAGAGCGGACGCTGTCCTTCGTCATGGCTGGCCCACTCGCTCTGGACGAGTTCTGGGACTTTATCCTTTCGATGAGCGCCGACATGGAGAATCTGGTCGATGGGCTCGCCGAAGAGCAGCGGTCGTTCCTGCGCGCGGGCCTGGAGGACCGCATCGCCCCGTTCTTCCGCGAGGGAGCGAGCCGTTTCCCGGCCGAGGCCCGACTCGTCCTTGCCCGAAACCCGGGAGACGAAGCCCGATGATCCGGATCTGTCTCGTCGCCGCGTCCATGGCCGCGCTGGCCTGCGCGCGCGCGACCGCACCTCCCGTGGCCGAGGGCCCGCCGCTCGCGCGACTCCGCGGCCTCGACTTCTCGGCGAGCCTGGAGGTCGCGGAGTCCTCGCCGCAAAGCCTGGAAGGCGAGGTCCGGATCACGAACCGGGGCACGAACCCGGAGACGCTGGTGTTCGGGGACGAGTGCCCCGTGCGGCTCAGGGTCTACGAGGTTCGGGGTTCGCGGGTCGCGCCGGTGTGGGAAGGCCCGCGGATTTGCCCGGACGGGCCGGTCACGGTGGCGATCGCGCCGGGAGAGACGGAGACCCTGTCGATTCCCCCGACTACGGCGCCGGATGTCCTGCGGGGCGAGCTCTCGGACGCCGCGTACCGGGTCACCGTCTGGCTCGCGCCCGACGACCGGATCATCGAGATCGAGGCCGGAGAGGTCGAGCTGTCGGCCTCGCGCTAGCCCTGCGCCTCCCGCGGGGCTACTGGACCGCGTAGACGACCGTGATCTTGCTCCGCGTTCCGATCAGCGCATCCGCCTGAGCCTGCTGGCCAACGCCGCGCAGGTCCCCGATCAGCGGATCGTCGGCCTGCATCCGATGAGGGGCCACGACCACCATCGCCTCGCTGCGTTCGTCCAGGAGTCGCTCCACGTCCTGGATCCTGGTCGCGGGGCCGATCGTCGAGCTCCCACCCATCCCGTAGGCGACGATGTCGTCTCCCGCCACGTTGAGCTGGACGCGCCGGTTCGTCTGGATCTGACGATCGTAGAATTCCGCCACCTCCTGGACCGTTCGGGGCGAGAGGTACTCGATCGCGGCCAGCACGCCGTCCGCCGCGGGCTTGGAGTCGACCGCGTACCCTTCGGGCGGGCTGGGGGCTCCGGTCGCTTCGGCGGTCGTCGCAGTGGTCGCGCCGCCAGTCGTCGTCGTGGAGGCATCCCCGGCGCCCGCGACCCCGCCTCCTGGCTCGAGCGCGGTCGCATCCTCTTCGGTAGATGTCTCCCGCTCGCACGCGGGAGCGAGAACGAGAATCAGGGCGAGAATCGGGATCCATCTCATCGCGGCGCTCCTCGGGGCTCGGGGGGACGAGCGATACACGGGTGAAGCCGAATATAGTGTGGTGACACCGAAGTCCTCAACGAGACCGGTGGAGGAGTCCCGGTCGGGCAGTGCGCCATACCAACCAGCCGAGCGACCCCAGCCAGGCCCCGTAGGCCGCGAGCCGAACGGGGTGGAGCGTGATCGACGTCACGACCGGGCCCGTGAGTCCCAGGCCGTGCTCGAGCACCGAGCGCGAGACCTGTTCGGCGGAGAACCAGCCCCACAACACGACCGCCCAGTACATGCCTAGGAGCTTCCAGCGCGGCATCCTGAGCGGCGCCGGGAGGTATGCCGTGTTGAGCACCGCGACGACGATCGCGAAGCAGTACATCGAGGCGATCGTGAACGGCCCGGCGATATGGACGAGGAAGTCGGGCTCGAGCGCGCCCAGGGTCTCGCCCCCGAGCCACGAGAGCAGGATCACTCCCATGCTGGCAGCCACGAAGAGGGTCAGGAACCCCAGGAACGTCCGCTTAAGCGTGAGCGCCGGGGTGCGTCGGCCGACCTGGTGGTGGAAGATGTCGCCGGTAATGCGGGTCACCGTGTCCACGATCCCCACCTGGGTGGAGAACAGGACGAGAGCGCCGCCCATCAGGAACACGATCTCGAGCCAGACCCCGCCGCGGGCGCGGAGATGCTCGGCCTGCGCGAGCACCATGACGGTCAGGTCACCGGCGAGGTCGGCGCGTCCGGTCCCGATCGTGGAGGCGACGAGGAGGGTCGTGATCACGACGCTGAGGAGGATGAGCACGGCGAACGTCCAGAACAGCTCCTTCTCGGCGAGACCCATCCACCGGCGGAAGCGCGCCACCGCAACCGGGCGGTCGGTGGAGAAGGCGAAGCCCCGCTCCTCGATCGGCTCGTTCCGCCCGCGGATGCCCGCGATCCGCCCCTGGAAGGCGCTCATCGCGAACCCCTTGTCCCGCACCCAGAGGGACTGGGCGAGCAGGAGCGTTCCCCCTGACCCGGCGTAGGCGACGGCGATCAGCAGGGTGGGGAACTGGTCGCCCGCCAGGAGCCGCGGAGGCACCAATCCAATCGAGACGGCGCCCTTGGCCAGCGAAGCGACGTCGCCGGGAGGGATACCGGCCGCGACCAGCGCCAGGACCAGGAGCGGGAAGAAGCTCAGGACGAGCGCGATCTCGAAGGTCTCGAGCGAGTTGTAGACGATCCGGGAGAGTGCGAGCGCGGCCCAGATGAACGCCAGCATCGCGAGCGCGATCGGCTGCCAGTCGGCGATGGCCTCGCGACCCGCCAGCGCGTTGACGGCCACGCGGGTGAAGTCGGCGGACTCGGCCGCCCACCCGGGCCAGAAGAACGAGACCAGCGTTGCCACGAGGAAGAACCACGGCCAGAACGGTCGCCGGGTCATGCGCCCCATCCCCGCGAAGATCGACTCGCCCGTGGCCAGGCTCCAGCGCTCGATCTCTCCGATCACGACGAACTGGGTCACGACCCCGACCCAGAACAGCCACCAGATCGAAAACCCGTTCACGGCGATCAGGTTCGGCCACAGCAGGAACTCGCCCGCTCCCAGCCCCATCCCCAGCGCGATCACCGAGGGGCCGATCATGTGCCTCAGCCGCGGGACTCGTGGGACCTCGTCCACGCGGTAGAAGGGTGGACCATGCCCCGGCTCGGGGAACGAGCCGTCGCGAGGAGCGTCGGGCAGTGTCGCCAGATCGAGGGGTCGGTACACGCCCTCGCGGAAACGGGCCCCCTCTTCAGGGGAACAATGGATGTCCGGGTCGCTCGGCATCGGCCGGCCTACCCTACAGAGGGCGCTGGTGTCGGGCAAGCGTCATTTCGGCTTGGCCCGGCCGAGGCGCGGCCGGTAAAATCGGTCCATGCTGCTCGGGGACCACGTCGTGTACTCACCGCTCTCACGGGCCGACATCGGACCGCATGTCTTCCCGATGGACAAATACGCCGGAGTCCATCGGCGCCTGGCGGAGGAAGACGGGCTCGAAGACGCGTTGGAGCCGGAGATCCCCTCGCGCGAGGTGCTGCTCCGCGTACATACCGCTGCCTATCTCGACGACCTCGCCGGCGGTCGCCACACCTGGCGCACCGCGGCCAGCGAGCTGCCGCTGTCGGAGGAGATCGCCGAGTTCTTCCAACTGGCCTGCGGGGGAACGACGCTGGCCGCCCGTCGCGCGCTCGAGCTGGGCTGGGCCGTTCATCTGGGCGGTGGGTTCCATCACGCGTTCGAGGAACGAGCCGAAGGGTTCTGCTATCTCAACGACCTCGCGGTCGCAGCGCGCGCCGTCCAAGCCGCGGGAGCGGCCGAGCGGGTGACGGTGGTCGATCTGGACGTCCACCAGGGGAACGGAACGGCCGCGATCTTCCGCGGAGATCCCACCGTGTACACGTTCTCCATCCACCAGGAGGACAACTACCCGGTCAAGGAGCACAGCGATCGCGACATCGGGCTCGTGTCGTTCGATCGATCGCGGGCACGGTCGCCGTGGGTCGACGACGACCTGTATCTCGAGATCCTCGACGTCGCGCTCGACGAGGTGCTCGACGAGTCGCGACCCGACCTCGTCCTGTACCAGGCGGGCGCGGATCCCTACGAGCTGGACCAGCTGGGCGGATTTCGCCTGACGCGGGAGGGTCTCAGGCGTCGCGACGAGGCCGTCTACCGCGCCTGCCTGGAGCGAGAAGTGCCGGCGGCGGCGACGTTCGGCGGCGGATACGCGGTCGATGTCGCGGACACGATCGCGATCCACCTCGAGACCGTGCGCGCCGCCTGGCGAGTGCTCGGTGGTGGGGCGTGACCGAAGAGGTTTCCGGCGGCGATCCGACCGGCTTTGGTCTGGCCGGCGGCGAGACGGCTCCGATTCCGCCGCCGGCCGCGCTCGACGGGAGGATGCCGTTCTGGTCGGCCTTCCACAATTCCCAGTACCGGATCTTCTGGGTTGGCGCGCTGGTCTCCAACGTCGGCGCCTGGATGCAGAACGTGGCCCAGGGATGGCTGGTCCTCGAGCTGACCGACTCGGCATTCATGCTGGGACTGGTCGGCTTCGCCGGATCGCTGCCCTGGCTGGTGCTCCTGCTCGTCGGTGGGGTCTACGCCGACAGGCTCGACCGCCGCAAGGTCCTCATCCGCGCCAACTTTGGCATGATGGCGTTCGCCGCCGTGTTGACCGCGCTGACGTGGACCGGGGTCGTGCGGATCTGGCACGTCCTCGCGATCTCGCTCGCGAGCGGGTCCGCGATCGCGCTCGCCGCTCCCGCCTTCCAGGCGTTCCTCCACGACCTCGTGGACCGTCGCGACCTGCAGAACGCGATCGCGCTGAACTCGGCCCAGTTCAACCTGTCGCGGATCGTAGGCCCCAGCGTGGCAGGCCTCACCCTGGGCGCGATCGGGCTGGCCGGCTGCTTCGGGGTCAACACGCTGTCGTACCTGGGGGCGATCGTGGCTCTGATGCTGATCCGCGCCCGCTCACGGCCCATGCCGAACACCGCTCCGGTGTGGCAGAGCATCGTTGAAGGCGTGGGGTACGTCCGCGACCGACCGCGCATCACGGCGCTCCTGGCGATCGCGGCGCTGGTCAGCCTGCTGGCCATGCCGTATTCGACCCTGCTGCCGATCGTCGCGCGGGATGCGCTCGGCCTCGACGCCTCCGGATTGGGATGGCTATTCGCGATCGGCGGGGTCGGAGCGGTCTGCGGCGCCCTGTCGGTCGCCTTCCGCCATGCGCTTCCTCGCCGCGGCCCGTGGCTCCTCGGCTGCGCGATCGCCACCGGTCTCGCCACCCTGGCGCTGGGGCTGTCCCGCTCGCCCGTCGCGGCGGGCGCCTCCCTGGTCGCGATCGGTTTCTTCGCCACCAGCGCGGTGGCGCTCTCCAATACGCTGCTCCAGGAGCTCGTCGATGACGCGATGCGCGGGCGCGTGCTCAGCATGTTCGGCCTCGCGTTCATGGGGACGTTCCCCATCGCCAACCTGCTGGCGGGGGTGCTGGCCGGCCTGACGTCGGCTTCCACGACGCTCGCCGTCACCGGCGCCACGCTGGCGGTCGTCGTCGCCGGGATCGCTTTCACCCGTCCCAGGCTTCGAGCCCTCGAATGAGCCGCGGCGCCCGCCTGGTGGGGATCGCAGCCGTTTCGTTCATCTGGGGATCGACGTGGCTCGCGATCAAGATCGGCCTCGGGACGATGCCACCGTTCCTGTCGGCGGGAATGCGGTTCGCCATAGCGGCAGTGATCCTCGCCGCCCTGTCCTGGGCGCGCGGGGTTCCGCTTCCGCGCGACGCGCGGACGCACGCGGGGCTGCTGGGGCTGGGCTTCCTCAACTTCGTCGTTAACTACGGCGCGGTGTATTGGGGGGAGCAGTACGTCACGTCCGGGCTGACCGCCGTCCTGTTCGCCACCTACCCGCTGTTCGTACTCCTGATCGCTCACGTCGCGATCGGCACCGAGCGGATCACGGCGCGGAAGGCAGCCGGGGTCGCGCTCGGGTTCGTCGGCGTGTGGGTGATCTTCCGCTCCGATTTGACGCTGGGCGATCCTCGCGCCGGGCTCGCGGTGGCCGTGATCCTCCTGTCCCCCGTGGCCTCGGCCCTGACCAGCGTGGGGGTCAAGAAGTGGGGGCACGATCTCCATCCCTACACGCTGTCGACCTTGCCGATGACGTACGGGGCCGTAGCACTGACCGCGATCGGGCTGACATTCGAGAGCCCGCGCGCGATCGATTGGAGCCCGGCCGCAATCGGGTCCCTGGCCTACCTGGCCCTGTTCGGGTCGGTGATCGCGTTCGTGGTCTACTACCGGCTGCTCAAGGTGGTCCCGGTGAGCCTCCTCGCGCTGGTCTCGTACGCCTTCCCGATCGTGGCGGTGGCGCTCGGCTGGCTCGTGCTCGGCGAGCGGCTGTCCGGGTCGACGCTACTCGGGGCGGGTGCGGTGCTGGTCGGAACTCTGCTGGCGACGTGGCGGCGCTACCGCAGCCAGGCCGAAGGGTCGTCGGGCTCCCACTTGACCCATTCGAAAACGGTCCGGCAGCCGCGGCAGTAGAACTGGGACGACATCAGCGAGCCGCCGAACGCGGCTTCCAGATCCACTTCGGCGGAACCGCAGTGCGGACACCGGACATCCGGGCGCGGGGCACTGCCCCCGCCGCCCTTAGACGGATCTGAAGGCGACGTTCTTCGTGCCACGGAGCTCGTCCAGCATCTCCTGGTCCGGTCCGCCGGCGGACAACCGCCGCCGCCCGGCGTCCCAGCCGCTCCAATCGGGTTTCTCGCCGAGCGACCAGGCGCCACGGACCTCTGTCAGACCGACGGCGGATGGGTCCTCGACCAGGCCCGCCAGCCGCGCGCAGAGCCGCCCCCGTAGCGCGTCGTCGTCCACGGTCCTTGCGCCCGAGCGGATCAGCTCCGTGTCGTGGCCGGGCGGCCCGAAGAAGGCCGCCGTATCGCGGAGCGCGTGAGCCAGGGCGCGGCGCAGGGCGTCTCTGACCGGACCCCCCTCGGACTCGATCAGCCGCACCCATCCGTCCGCATGCTCGGCGTGGAACCGTTCCTCGAGCAGCATCTTCGGGACCGCGCGGGCGAGCGGCTGGAAGGAGCCCGCCTCGAACGAGCTCAGGAGGAGCGACAGGGCGATGTCGACGACCGCGTTCGCGGCCACCAGCTCCGCCCAGCTCTCCAGCGGACGGTCGAGGAAGGCGATCGAGGCGAACGCCTGGGGCAAGCGGAGGTCCGCCAGCGGGTCGATTTCGAGGTCGAACTCGCGTTTCAGGATGCCGTTCAGGAGCCGCGTGTGGCCGAACTCCTCCTGCGCCATCGAGCAGGCAGCGATGCCGGCCTCGATGGCCGGCGGACCGAACGTCCACTCCCCGTAGTGGTAGCCGAGGAGGAGCTTGGTGTCGCTGAGCGCGACGAGGGTGCTGCGGACTTCTGTCTCCGCGCTCACGCGGGCTCGGTCTCGACCCGGCCGGGCACCGGAAGGGGTCCGTCCTGGTCGGGATGCGCGGAGAGGATCGTGTCGCGCGGAGCGACCCACATGTCGGACCAGTCCTCCTCGTCGTAGATCCGCCACGCATACACGCGCGCCAGCTCGATGCCGGGCGCGTTGAGGGTCCCGATGTGGGACATGGGGTCCCCCGGCGCGATCCGGGCGAACACCTCGAAGACCTGCTCGGGGCCGGCCATCAGAGCGCGAGCCCCGAGGCGCGAAGGAGCATGCGACCCTTCTGGGTGAGGCGCTCCTTGGTCCATGGCGGCGACCACACGACCTCGAGCTCTACGCGCTCGATCCCGGGGATCCCACCGACCGCCTCGCGGACGTCGTCGAGGATCATGTCCATGGCCGGGCAGCCGATCGAGGTGAACGTGAGGTCGATCTCTGCCACGCCGTCGGCGACCGCGACGCGGTAGACCAGTCCCATGTCGACGAGGGAGACTGGGATCTCGGGATCGTGGATCCGCGAGAGGGCCTCCCAGATCCGCTGTTCGAGAGATTCTGTCACACGCGCGCGCCGAAGAGTCTTTCGCCGCGGCCCTGAATCATCTCGGTGTAGCGCTCGTTCATCGGTCCTCGCGCGCGCCAGCGGTTCCACACTTCGTCCCAGCTGATCGGCTCGTCGAAGAGCCAGCGCTTGACGGCGGGGTCGAACTGGCACGGGAGGTCGTACTCGAGCGCGTACACCCCGCTCTCCTCGTCGAGGTGCGCGGGGATCGATACCCCGACCTCCTCGCAGAGCGGCACGATCGAGGCCATCCAGGTCTGGCGCAGCTGGTCGTTGGTCTTCCCCTTGAGCCGGTACTCGAGCTGCCCCGAATGGTGTTTCAGCTCGTCCGGCAATCCGAACCACTCGATTCCGGTGGGGAACATCCAGTCGACCGCCCGCTGGAGCATCTCCTTCACCTCGCCGCCCGCCTTGGCCAGGCGTCGCATCCAGGACTCCCCGTGCCGGAGATGGAAGTACTCCTCCTTGTCGACCTTGACGAGTGCGCGCTTCAGCGGGCCGTAGGACGTGTTCTGGTGCACGTCGGAGAGCAGCACGATCCCGGCACGGTCGAACAGGCCGTTGGCGACCGCCATCTCGGCCCAGTTCTCGAGCGGCTGGTCGAACCCGTATGGGTTCTTGAACTCGTTCGGCCGACGGCCGAAGACGAGCCACTCCTTGTCCTCGCCGAGATCCTCGAGGAGCCGGTAGGCGATGTTCGCGTGACCGAGCTCGTCCTGGATCACTGCGCTGACCGCGATGCGACTGGAAATCGTCGGGGCGTCCTTGGCCGCGAGGTAGTAGGCCGGAGCGCTCATGAGCTCGGTGTCGCCCTGAACGAGCATCTGGGTCTTGAGCGCCTTGTGGTAGCCCGGGGTCATGTCGTTGATCGACTCGACGACGAAGCCGTTGGCGATGCGCTCCTTGAGGGCGGTGTCCTGACCGGAGTCGAGCACGGCCTACCTCCCCGCCTTCCAGATCGCGGCGTTGACCCGGACCCATTCCGCGGCCCTGTCCGGATGGGGCATGACGGTCAGGTCGACGTACGACTCACCCTGTGTGGCGTGGAGGGTGCGGGTCTCGTCGGTCTGGCCCTCACTCGAGATCTGCCAGCCGGCGTCGGTCAGCGCTTGCCGATACCACTGATAGCTCTGACTCGACTCGCCTTGCGACGCGATCGATACCTCGTTGTACGCTCCACCCGCGTCGGGGAGCGAAGTCGCGGACACGACCGTGCTGGCCGGTGCGATCGGAAAATCGGTGGGGAAATCGGCAGGCAGCTCGACCGGGGTGATCTCTACGGCGGTCGAATCCGGGACGCGGGGAACCGTATCCGGCGCGACCGTTGTGTCTGCCACCTCCGCCGGCGCCTCGCCGTCCGACTTGCCACATCCGGCTGCCAGAGCCAAGGTGAGGACCGTAGCCGGAAGGGAGAATGGCATGCGCATGGGTGGCGAGCGTACCCACGAGGGCTCGGGTCGTCAAGCCCCGCCTGACGTGTGGACGATCGGTCATTCGACGATGGATCTCGACGCTCTTGTCGAGCTGCTCGCTGAGCACGGTGTCGGCCAGGTGGCTGACGTCCGCCGCTATCCGGCATCGCGCAGGAAGCCCCAGTTCAACCGTGAAACCCTGGCCGCGTTTCTCGGCGCGCGCGGCGTCGCATACCGCTGGTTCGAGGAGCTGGGTGGGCGCCGAAGCGGGGGTCCGGCGGAGAGCTCGCCCAACCTGGGACTCGAGAGTCCGGGGTTTCGCGGATACGCCGACTACGCCGGCACGGAGCTCTTCCGGGAAGCCCTGGAGACGCTGATCGTGTGGGCCCGCGAGCGGTCGACCGCGATCCTGTGCGCGGAGGCGCTCTGGTGGCGGTGCCACCGCCGGCTGATCGCGGACCAGCTCGTTGCGCGCGGTGGCAGGGTCCTTCACATCCTCGGCACCGGCTCCGCCGAACCCCATCAGTTGTGGGATCTTGCGCGTCCCGCAGGGGCCGGGCTTGTCTATCCGCCCGAGCAGGGCGAGCTTGGTCTGGGCCCCCCGCCGGAAACGCGTTGAACCCCGCTCAGAGGAGTGAATGACGATCCGCCCGACTACGACGATCGCCCTCCTCGTCGTGTGTGCTGCGCTGAACGCCCGGTCGCTCGGCGCGCAGGGATCGCTCGGGCTGTGGGAGGAGACGCCGGGCCCGCTCGTGGGGGAGATGCAGGCCGGCATCGAGGACTACTACGCGTTCGACTACACCGGCGCGCTGGCCCGCTTCGACCGGGTGATTGCCGCCGTGCCCGACCATCCGGTTGGATACTTCCTGAAGGCCGAGGCGTACTGGTGGCTGTTCCTCAACGACCGGCAAAACGGCCGTGCGCGTCGGGAGCTCGGGGGCTGGCTCGAGGAAGCGATTACGCGCGGAGAGCGGCGTCTGAAGGATCATCCCGACGACGTCGAGACGCTGTTCATCCTGGGAAGTGCCTATGGTCGGCGCGGTATGCTGGCAGGGACCGCGAGGGACGCGTGGAAAGCGGGGCGCGACGCCCTGCGCGCGAAAGACAAGCTCGATCGCGTGCAGGAGCTGGCGCCCGAGAACGTCGACGCGGTGGCGGCGGAGGGACTCTACCAGTACTACGTCGGCACGTTCGGGTCGGTGACTCGCGCGGCGTCCCGCTTGCTGTTCGGCCTGAAGGGTGACCGCGAGGCGGGGTTGCGGGCCCTCGACATCGCCCGCCGGAAGGGGACGTACACCCGGACCGAAGCAGGCTTCTTTCAGGCTCTCTTCTACCTGCAGTACGAGGATCGACCCGCCGCCGCCCAACCGATTCTCAATCGGCTGCGGGAACGCTACCCGCGGAACCTCTACTTCACGACTATGGCCGCGTATGCCCTCCAGCGCCAGCGGAGATTCGAGACAGCGCGCCCGATCTACGAATCGGTTCTCCGGCAGCTGAGCGGGACCGGCGTGTACGGCCGCGAGGGAGAGAGCATCACTCGATTCTTTTTTGGGCAGACCCTGATGGCGCTGGGAGGCTACGACGCAGCAGCGGAGCAGTTCGTGCGCGTCGTGCAGCTCCGAGCGTCGGAATCGGACGCCTACCCGCACGCGTATCTCTTCCTCGGACGACTCGCAGACCTGCGCGGTAATCGCGCGGTCGCCGAGACGTACTACCGCAAGGTCCTGTCGTTGCCCGACGCCGCCGGCTCGCGCAAGGCGGCCGAGCGCTACCTGGAGCGGCCTTTCGCGAAGGGGGAGATCCCCGCGCTTGTGGGCGGGTCATCCCAGGCTCGCTAGGACACTTGCCTACTCGATCGTCCAGACGGTTTCCGCCTGTCCTTCTGGCAGCGCCATCGTCGTGCTCGGAGAGTGTGTGCCGGCCTCGTCAGTGGCGACCAGCGTGACCGTCTCGCCGGCCGAGGCCGCGACGGTGAACGATTGCTCGCCGCCCGCCGGCACGGTTCCGAGCTCGGTCTCTCCGCCGCCCGTGTACTCCACGGTGACGATCATCGCGTGCGGCATGGGGTTGTTGATCGCCACGTCGTATGTCGACGATCCGCCGGGCTCGATCCCGCTGGAGACGGGCTGATCGGTCGCGGGCGCGGACGAAGCGACCGTGTCGGCGGGGGCGGCATCCTCACCCGCGTCCTCGCCCTGGCACGCGGCGCCGAGCGAGACCAGCGCGATGGACACGACGGCGGTTGAGAGGCGGCTGGCGAGGGTGTGCATGGAGGACCTCCTTGGGTAAGATCGTTCCCGGTTGACCCGGCCGGAGCCGGTCTGGCGCCCCACGGACGCCGGGCTACAAGATGCATGGGTCCAGGGCCCGCTGACCATCCCCCATCCGGGAGTAGAGAGACAACGATGGAAATCCTGTTCGTGATGGATCCGCTCGAGGTCCTGATCATGGAGACAGAGACCTCTCTGCTCCTGGTTGGCGAGGCCGGCCGGCGGGGACATCGCTGCGCCGTGGCGCATCTGGAGGATCTCTACCTGGTCGACAGGACCGCGCGCGCACGAGCCCGGTCGATCGTGGTCGACGAGGGCTCGCGACCCCCAGCTCGAGTGGGTTCCGAGGAGGACCGGCCGTTGGAGAGCTTCGACGTGGTCATGATGCGCAAAGATCCGCCGGTCGACCTCGACTACCTGAACGCGCTTCTGATCCTCGAGCCCGCGGCCGAGAAGGTTCCGGTGATCAACGATCCGGCGGGACTGCGTCGCTCGAACGAGAAGCTCCTACCGCTGGAGGTTCCTGGAGCCGCCGCGCCCTCGGTGGTCACCGCGGACCCCGTGGTCGTGGCCGAGTTCGTCCGCGAGCACGAGGACGTGGTCGTCAAGCCGCTCAACGAGTTCAGCGGCCACGGAATCGCGCGATACTCGACGCGGGACTCGGGCCTGGATGCCGAATCGGTAGGCGGGCTCGCGACCCATGAGGGCAAGCACGTTCTGGTGCAGCAGTTCCTGCCCGAGGTCGAGAACGGGGACAAGCGCGTGATGGTCGTCGCGGGGGAGCCGATCGGCTGGGTGAACCGGCTTCCCCGCGCCGGCTCCTTCCGCGCGAACATCCATCAAGGCGCGCGCGTCGAGGCCACGACCCTGACCGACCGCGAGCGGGAGCTGATCGAGGCATTCGGCCCGCTGCTGGCGGGCAGGGGCCTCGAGCTGGCGGGCTTCGACTTCATCGGCGGGTACGTGACCGAGATCAACGTCACGAGCCCGTCGGCGGTCCGGCAGATCAATCAGGTGATGGAAGAGCATCTGGAGATCGGGATGATGGACTGGCTGGAGTCGCGCGCCTCAGAGGGCGTGCGTGCCGCGAAGCAGTGAGCCTGCGGTCGACCGCTCGGCTGTGTCTGGCAGCGCTCGTCGCGCTCTCGCTAGCCTGCGGCGGGAGCGGCCCCATGTCGCCGCCGCCGTCGGACGACCTCGACGGCGACGGGCTCGCCGACCTCGAGGAGGAGGCGCTCCTCCGGCAGTACAGACCCGTCTGGGACTTCGACGAGACCGAGACCCTGTTCCCGATCTCGCTCGAGGAGTGGGCATCCCTCGGCGAGCGGGTCACGGCGGCGTCCGGGTCGGGGTCAGCCCCGTACTCCGATCCCGCCAGCCTCCTGGCCGCGGTCCAGGCCTTCCCGGACGGCGTCATGGTTACCGCCGGCACTCCTTATCCGGGTCTGCCCCCGTGCGGTTCCGGCCCGCAGTGCAACGACGCGCCCGTATACGTCGACGCGATCCCGGTCGGTTTCTCGCTGAACGGACGGGACGACCTCGTGTGGCTCCATTACTGGCTCTTCTACCACTACGACCTCAAGCAGGCTCTCCCCGGATCCGAGCAGCGTTCCCAGCACTACGGAGACTGGGAGCATGTCTGCGTGCTCGTCTCGCTCGACGACCTTGCCGATCCGGGCGCGCCCCCGGTCAGCCTCCACTTCCATGCGCACGGCGGCCTCGTGGTGTCCGACGCGGCCTCGGCTTGGCACGCCGACGGCTCCGGGGCGTTCCATCCTCGCGTCTATGTGGAGGCGGGGGGCCATGCCTCGTACCGCGTTGCTGGGGAGTCGCTGCTGGGGCCGCACCAAGGCGGGCGAATCGACCCCGACGGGTTGTCTCACCCGCTGGTCTTCCTTCAGCCTCACGCCACCAACCGCAACGATCCCGTCGACGAGATTGTGCGCGGCTTCCGTGGACGGTGGGGACAGACGGCGGGGGAGACGGGGGAGAGTCCGATCGGCCCGCTCGACGTCAACCAGCCGTGCGACCACGACTATGAACGGTCGCCGGGGTTATCCGACTGGATCCCAACCTGCTCCCAGTAGCAGGGCTGAAAACGGCCTTACTCGCCGAGCAGGAACGAGACTCCGCCCGAGATCTCGAAGTTGTTGGTCGCGTCCGTCTCGCCGCCGCCGCCCTCGAACCAGATGATGTTGTCCCTGAGTTCGGCTCGAATCCCCCAGCCGGGATCGGTCGGTCGGTCGAACCACTTGACTCCCACGGCCAGCGGCACCATGAGGTCCGTCCTGTCGTCGATGCTCTCCGGCGCGTCGGTGAACTTCGTGGTCGCGGCGCCCAGCCCGGCACCGACGAAGAGCCGGGTCGTGCTCTGCGAGGAGAAGCTGTATTCGACCCCGCCGCTATAGAGATAGGTGTTGATGTCGATGTCCTCGGGAAAGATTTCGATCTCGTTCCGAGGGACCCAGTCGAAGCTTCCCCCGAAGCTCCAGCCGCTCAGCAGGTTGACGAGGATCCGCCCGCCGAACATTGCCTCGGTGTCGTCATTGCGGAATTGATCCGGGAAGAACGCCCCGGCGTGGACGTTGAATTCGTAGGGGCGGATGTAGCGGCCCTGCGCCCACGCGGTTTCTGCGCCAGCCAGCGTCGCGCCGAGAGCCAGCGCCAGGGCGAATCGCCAATCCCTCATCTCCCACCTCCCACTGGGGTTCCCGCGGCCTCTGACGAGTACCCGGGCCCTCCGAAGGGGGTTCCGGGAAGGGGTCGGGATCAGCCTCCGAGGAGGAGCGAGAGGCCGAGGGCGATCGACCAGTCGTTGCTGACTTTCGTCTCTTCCTCGTCCGCATAGATGATCCGGTCGCGCAGTTCCAGGGTCGCGCCCCAGGACGGATCCTCCTTCCGGTGGAGCCAGCGTACGCCCACGCCGACCGGAACCATGATGTCGGACTCGTCCTCGGCCCCTGCGTCCTCCAACTCGCTCCCTGGCTGGAAGCGGGCCACACCCGCGCCGATCAGCCCGTAGAACTGGGCCTGCGTTACCGAGGGGAAGGCGTACGAGAGTTCCGCGCTGTAGTACCAGAGGGCGGCGTCCACGCCCTCCTCGTCGTCATCCTCGTCCTCGTCGATCGTCACGCCGACCCAGTCCACCGTGCCCCCGAACGCGACCCCGGAACCGACGTGCAGGAGCGCGGTCGCGCCGCCAAAGAGCTCGTTGGACTCGAGCGCGTCCAGGAAGGCCGCGCCGCCGTGGACGTTGATCTCGATCGCGGAGGACAGATCGAGCCGCTCCTGGGCGAGCGATTCGGAAATCACCGTCGAGACGAGTGCCAGGACGATCAGCGATGCGGTCACGTGCCTGTACATCGTTCGGACCCCCGGATGAGGAAGGAGTGCGGTGGACGGCCGCGCGACCCGGCC
>DASQEN010000141.1:0-11628 GCA_035633635.1 Gemmatimonadota bacterium
GGCCGATTTCTTCGTTCCACTCCTCGTGTCCTCCTGCGGCGTACAGATCGTACGCCTCGGAGGCCCCTCGTCGCGCGCCTTGAAATCAGCTCATTTTGAACATCCTGCAGCTTTGCAGAGGGTGTTGTGGTTCGGCGCTTAGAGACGGCCGGGCGTTCAAAAAGCCTCAGATGCAAGGCGCGCGACGAGAGGACTCCGAGGCGTACGTCTGTACGCCGCAGGAGGACGCGAGGAAGCGGAACGCCGCAGATGAGGCTATTTCAACGCCCGGCTAGACACGGGCGGGGTGGGTGGTATAATAGCGGCCTTCGAACCAGGGAGAGGAGGTGGATTCTTGGCATACTGTCCGGAGTGCGACGCCGAGATCGAGGGCGAGCCCTATGAATTCGAGGAGGGTGAAGTGATCGAGTGCCCTGAATGCGGATCCGAGCTCGAGGTCACGAGCACGTCGCCGTTGGAGTTCGAGGTGGTGGAAAGCGATTGGCAAGGGGACGAGGAGGAATGGGACTGAGCCGATAGGCGCGGTTCGCGCCCTGGTGTCGTGGGGCGCGGACCGCGCGCCGGGCCGACATGCCTACCTCCGACAACCCCTTCTCCGCCGCTCTCTTCCTCCTGCTCGCGGCGGTCGCGCTCTCCATTTACGTGCTCCATCGTCGCGTCTGCTTCCTGCTGTGGGCCTCCTCATGGGCCCTGCTACTCGCGGTTCCCTTCATCGACGATTCGACGCGGTCCGCATGGCCGGGGGTGATCCTCGCGGCAGCCGCGGCGGTTCTGTTCGCTCTCGGTGCTGCTGCATGGGAGATGGACGACGAGCGGGCTCCCCCCGCCCCACCACTCGCCGCGGTCGCCATCCTCGCGCTCGTGCTGGCCGGAGCCCTCTACGCGGTCGACCGTCAGCGCGCTCTCGGTCCGGCGCTCGCTGCCGGCTCACTGGCGGCCGGAGGCATCGTATCGGGCTGGCTCCTGTTCTGGCGGGCACGGTGGGAGGCGCCGATCGGAGCCGCGGTGACCGGGCTCGGACTCGTCGCCTGGGGATGGATCCTCGCGCTGGAGTGGATCTCCGCCCGCTGGATTTTCGGGCCCTGGCCGATCTCGGCACAGGATGCCGCGGCGGCGGTGATCGCGATAGGCATGATCATCCTGGCCACCGAGCTCGCACGCGCCGGAAGTTGGCGCGCGACCGACCTCGAGCTCCTGCTCGAGGAAGACCCGAACATGATCTGCGTCGTGAGGGAAGGAGCCGTGGTCTTCGCCAATCGGGCACTGCGCGAACGATCCGGACGCACACTGGTCCAGTGGCGAGACAAGGATCCGCTGCGATTCCTGCGGACCGGCGACCGGCAGGAAGCGACCGAGAAGCTCTCACGGCTCCGCAAAGGGGAAGTTGTGTCCAGCTTCGAGATCGACTTCATCGATAGTCGCGGTCAGGAGGTACCGGTCATCGTGCACGCGCACCTGATGGAGTGGCGCGGAGCGCCGGCCTGGCGGTACGAGCTGGTCGACATCTCTGAAAGACGCGAGACCGAGCGCGAGGTGCGGGAGATGATGAAGGAGCTTCAGCGCATGAACGCGGAGTTGGAGAACTCCAACCGGCTACAGGCGGAGTTCCTGTCCAACACGAGCCACGAACTAAAGACGCCGCTCACCTCGATCATCGCGAACGCCGAGGTTCTGGAGTACGAGATGTGCGGTCCCGTCAACGACGAGCAGCGAAGGGTCCTGGCGAACATTTCGCGCAAC
Source organism: Gemmatimonadota bacterium (assembly GCA_035633635.1). Classification (GTDB taxonomy): domain Bacteria; phylum Gemmatimonadota; class Gemmatimonadetes; order JACCXV01; family JAHWKZ01; genus JAICNR01. Next base: position 1,741 of record DASQEN010000141.1, read on the forward strand.
AGCCAGCACCTGCTCAAGATGATCTCCAGCCTGCTCGCCTACGCCAGTCAGCGCGAGGGCGGTGACATGCTCCGACCGCAGGAGGTAGCGATCGGCATGCTGCTGGAAACCGTCGTCGAGACGGTCCGGCCGCTGTTGGAAGAAGGCGAGCTGGAAGTAGACCTCGACGTCGATGACGACATGCCCGCCTGCCGCCTGGACCCGGAGAAGATCTATCGCGTCTACCTGAACCTGATCGAGAACGCGATCAAGTTCTCGCCGCGCGGCGTCATCCGGGTTGGAGCGCGCCTCGTGGACGGCGAGCTGGAGGGCAGCGTCTCCGATCAGGGGATCGGCATCCCGCCCGACATGCTGGAGGCGATCTTCCAGCCCTTCCGGCAGGCCGACGCCTCGCCGACCCGCACGTACGGGGGAGTCGGCCTCGGGCTCGCGATCTGCAGGCATCTCGTGGAGCTCCACGGCGGCCGGATCTGGGCGGAGTCGGAGCACGGCGGTGGCGCCACGATCCGCTTCCGGCTGCCGTGCGACGGCGGGTGACGTCCGGCCCGCGTGTGAGCGTCGTCATCCCGGCCTGGAACGAGGCTGATCGCCTGCCGCGGCTCCTGGAGGCCCTCGAGCGGTGCGACCCTCCGCCACACGAGGTGATCGTCGTCGACGGGGGATCCGACGATGCGACCCGCGATTCCGCCGCGGGCCGAGCCAGGGTGATCGAGGCGCCGCGCGGACGCGCCTCCCAGCAGAACGCCGGCGCCCGAGAGGCCTCCGGCGACGTCCTATGGTTCGTGCATGCCGACTGTGTGCCGGGTCCCTCGGCGGTAGGGGAGATTGGAAGCGCTCTGGCAGGCGGTGCGCCAGGTGGCTGGTTCCGGATCGCGTTCCCGGCCGAGGAGCGCGCGCAGCATCCCCTCGTTCCATGGATCGAGCGCGGGATCAATCTTCGGACCAGCGCATGCCGCAACGGGACCGGCGACCAGGGGATCTTCGCGCGCGGAGAGGTCTTCCGTGCCGCCGGCGGGTTCCCCGCGTGGCCGCTGTTCGAGGATGTCGCGCTCACCGCGGCCCTCCGCCGCGCGGGCCGTCCCGCCATCTGCCGCGGGCCGCTCCTGACCAGCGCTCGTCGCTGGCTGCGAAACGGGGTGGCGCGAACGATGGCCCTCATGTGGACCCTTCGCCTGGCCTACCTGGTTGGCTTCCCTCCCGAAAAGCTGGAACGGTATTGGCGCCGGGGGGGATGAACGGCTTGCCGCCGCGGAGTCGGTTTCTATCTTCGGCTGTGTAGTGGAGAAGAAATCCCGTGTTGTACCGAGATGATCGATGCGCCCCAGTGGCAAGGCGTGACGAGGAGGAATAGCAGAGCGGGGCACCCACGGAAGTGGGTCCCGCACGAGTCGCAACGCAGCCAATGGGGATGCAGCGTTGATCGAATACCACGAGATTTCTACTCTACCACACTGGGACCCGAGCCGGAGAGTGAGGCGGCCATGGAAGATCTCTTGTTCGAGCGGCTCGACCGCATGGAATCCGACGTCGATCCGGAAGTCGTTCTCCAGGACCTCTACCTGATCGATCGGATCGTCCGGCCCCAGTCGGGCCCACGGGAGCCGGAGTACCGGATTTCGTTCCTGCTCGAGGCTCTCGAGTCGCGGGACTTCTTCTCCGATCAACACGACCGCTGCGAGGCGATCGAGGTCTACGACGACCTCTGCGATCTCTGCGACATCCGCTCGTATGCTGGGCTGTCCGCGGTGCTCGAGCGGTTTCGTCTCTACCGGCGCTCGCGCGATCCCAGCGCGATCGGTGATCGGTAGGACTTTTGATGGAGAGCTTCCTGGACCCGGAGATGTGGATCAAGCTGGCGCTCGCGACCGCGTGCGGCGCCGCGATCGGGATCGAGCGCGAACTTCGCGACAAACCGGCGGGACTGCGGACCAACATGCTGATCTGCGTCGGCTCGACGCTGATCACGATGGTGTCGTTGCACGTAGCGCTGACGTATGCCGAGCGGCAGGTCAACATCGCCGATCCCGGTCGCATTGCGGCGCAGATCGTCTCGGGGATCGGCTTCCTCGGGGCGGGAACGATTATCCAGTCTCGCGGCTCGGTGCATGGCCTGACGACCGCGGCTACGATGTGGGTCCTGGCGGGGGTCGGTCTCGCGATCGGAAGCGGCGCCTACGGACCGGCCCTCGCCACGACGCTGATCCTGCTCGCCACGCTGGCCGCGGTCGGATGGGTGGAGACCCATCTCACGCAGCGCCGCCACTTCGTCTACTTCCACGTCATCGCGGATCGCCGTCCTGGCCTCATCGACGAAGTCAACAACCTGGCGGATCGCGAGCGGGTGTCGATCGACGACTTCGGCCTGAAGCGCGACGCGGCCGGCCTCAGGATGGATTTCGCATTGACGCTGGCCAAGAAGAAGCGGGATGCCCTGATCGACGGCCTGCTCGACCTCGAAGGCGTGCGGGACGTGCGGGTCAACGAGTGACCCGCTCGTGACCGCTCCACTACGGGGCGTGCTGTGCCCCGTCACGACTCCGTTCGACTCGGGCGGGGAAGCGTCGCCGGAGCGGCTCGCGGCGCAGATCGAGCTCTACCAGCGGTTGCCGTTGGCCGGCGTGGTCCTGTTCGGGACCAGCGGCGAGGGGCCGCTGCTCGATGCGGAGGAGGAGTCGCCGCTCCTGGCCGCCGCCAGGAGCGCGGTGACGCCTGACCGGTCGCTCATCGTCCAGGTGGGGCACGAGAGCGTGCGCGCGACCGTCGCCTCGGCGCGGCGGGCGGAGGCGGGGGGAGCGGACGCGATCCTCTGCCTGCCGCCCCGCTACTATCCCGTTGGGCGCGACGGGCTGGCGGGATTCTACCGCGCGGTCGCGAGCGCCTGCGGCCTTCCGCTGCTGGCCTATCACATTCCGCAACGCACCCATGTCGAGATGAGCGCCGATCTCCTGTGCGAGCTGGCGGTCGAGGGGACGCTGGCAGGGATCAAGGAGTCGGCCGGCGACCCCGCGCTCCAGCGCGCCCTGCGGGAGGCCGCGGGGAGCGGGTTCTCGATCCTGAACGGAAGCACGAAGCTGATGCTCGGGTCGCTGCGGGGCGGCGCCGACGGCGCGATCCTCGCCGTCGCCGATCCGGCTCCTGAGTCGGTGCTGGCGATCTTCGAGGCGCACGTCGCGGGAGACGTAGGCCGGGCCGAATCGGCGCAGCGCGCGCTCGAGCCGCTCGCGGCGTGCCTCGGTCCCCGGTTCGGCGTGCCGGGCATCAAGGCCGCGCTCGATTTGCGCGGATGGCCAGGCGGCGGAGACCCCCGCCCACCGCTCGAGCCGCTCGGCCGCGCGGAGCGGGAGGAGGTCCGAGCCGCGTTGCGGGCCGCCGGCATAGATCTATCTTGATCGACGAATGCCCTCCGCCGCCGACCGCGAGATCCGCCGCCAGATCCTCAAGTTCCTGCGGAAGATCGAGACAGCCTGGCTGGGTGGCCGGATCGAGGAGCTGCGAGCCTGCTTTCGGGAAGACGCGGTTCTCCTCGGGCCCGACCTCGAGCAGCGGCTCGAGGGGCGCGACCCCATTGTGGACAGCTACGCGCAGTTCCTGGAGGAGGCCCGAGTCCTCTCGTTCGAATCCGAGGCTCCGATCGTGGACGTCTTCGGAGACTCGGCCGTGACCGTGACGCCGTGGACGGTACAGTACGAGCGGGAGGGCACCGTGCACCGGGAGGCGGGGGGAGACCTGCTCGTGCTCGCCCGCGAGGCGGATGGCTGGAAGGTCGCCTGGCGGACGCTCCTTCCGCGCGAGGTCCCGGATAGTGGAGATCGCGATGGGCGGTAGGAGGCTCTCGCTGACGACGGTCGCGGCCGCCCTGGTGATTTTGGGCTGCGGCGACTCGACGAGGTCCGAGTCGGACGTAGCGCCGCGGCCCCTCGGGGAGGCGCGCGACATGCCGGGCGCCACGGTCGCGTCTCCGCAGGAGCAGGCCCGGGGGATCGCCGGGAACCCCAGGCTCCTCCTGTTCGATCTCCAGACCGCCATCGAGGGCGTCCGACAGACCCGAGGCTCCTATCCTTCGCAGGACGAGTTCGGCGCGACCGAGTCGTGGGCTCTCCAACGCGCGGCGCTGGACGCCGCGTTCGACTCCTGGACCTACGAGTCCGACGGGCAGACCTACCGGCTGGCCGGCAAGGCGGGGGGCCGGGAGTTCGCGATCGCTTCGCCCGAGTGAGCGGCGGCTCCGCTCGCGACGCGCTGGTCGCGTACCTGGACGCGTACCTGGACGTCGCCGGCTGGATCGACAAGTCGCTGAACGGCCTGCAGGTCGAGGGGACCGACCGCGTGAGCCGGGTGGCACTCGCCACCGACACCGCGCTGGCCACGATCGCGATGGCGGCCGAGGCGGGCGCCCAGATGATGGTCGCCCATCACGGGCTCTTCTGGGGACGCATCGAGCCGGTGACCGGACCGATGCGGGCGCGGCTAGCGGCACTGCTGGAAGCCGGGCTCAGCCTTTACGTCTCCCACCTGCCGCTCGACGCTCATCCCGAGGTGGGGAACAACGCCGTGCTAGCCCGGCTGCTCGAGCTGGAGGACATCGAGCCCTTCGGCCGCTGGGGTGACCGCGCGATCGGCGTCTTCGGGCGACTCCCCCAGACGGTCGACCGATCCGGCCTCGCCGCTCGCCTCGAAGCACTCCTCGGCGTGCGTCCCGACGTACTGCCCTTCGGGGGCGACGCGATCCGCCGCGTGGCGGTGGTGTCGGGCGCGGCCGCCGACCTGATTCCCGAAGCCGCCGCGGCGGGCGCCGACGCGTTCGTCACCGGAGAGACCAGCCACACGGCATTCCACCAGGCCCGCGAGCGGGGCGTCAACGTCGTGTTCGCCGGCCACTACGCGACCGAGACGCTGGGGGTCCGGGCTCTCGGCGACCACCTGGCGGAGAAGTTCGGGTTGGAGACAATGTTTCTCGACGCCCCCACCGGCTACTAGGCAGGTCGCTGAGAACGGCCCATCTGCGGCGTTGCACTCCTCGCGTCTTCCTGCGGCGTACTTCGCAGTACGCCTCGGAATCCTCTCGTCGCGCGCCTTGCATCTGGACCGTTCTGAGCGACCTGCTCTCATAAAGCAAGGCCGAACCTCACCCGGCCTGTCGCGGGGGCTACTCGACGGCGGGGGTCGCTTCAGGCAAGAAGTAGAACATGACCGCGAGGATCAGGTAGACGGCGAGGAGCTGAACGCCCTCCAGCCAGTTCGATTCCCCGTCCTCGGCGACCTGACCCACGATCACGACCGAGACGATGACCGCCACGACTTCGGCCGTCGTGAAGACGAGATCCATCGGCGCGGGCCCGATCGCGTAGCTCAGCAGGACGAGCACGGGGGCGGCGAAGAGGGCGATCTGGGTCGCGCTTCCGATCGCGATCCCCATCGCCAGGTCCATCCGGTTCCGGATCGCCATCAGGATCGCGGTCGAGTGCTCGGCGGCGTTGCCGACGATCGCGACCACGATGACGCCCACGAAAACCTCGGTCATCCCGAGCGCCTCGGCCGTTGGCTCGACGGACGCGACCAGGATCTCGGCCAGCCAGCTCACGAGCGCGGTCGCGCCTATGAGGATGCCGAGCGAGCGCCGGACGCTCCACGCCGCGTGGGCCTCCTCCAAGCGGCCCGCTTCCGCCGCCTCGCGGGTGAAGTACCGCACGTGGGTGTGGAGCGAGAAGAGTAGCGCGAGCGCGTACACGACGAGCAAGAGGATGCTGATCTCGAGGGAGAGCGCTCCCTCCCGCGCCGGTCCCTCGGGTCCTGCGAGCTGGTGAAAGAGGGCAGGGATAAGGAGCGCGATCGCGGCCAGCGTGAGCTGGGTGGCCCGCGTGCGGCCGCCGGCCGGGTTGAACTCCTGCGTCTTGAATTTGAGGCCCCCGCCCAGCATCGAAGCCCCCAGAACGAGCAGCGCGTTTCCGATGATCGATCCCGTCAGGGAGGCCTTCACGATCTCGGTCAGGCCTTCCCGCAACGCCATGATCGCGATGATGAGCTCGGCCATGTTGCCGAACGTCGCGTTCAGCAACCCTCCGATCCCCTCGCCGGTGCGGACGGCGAGATGTTCGGTCGCCTTCCCCATCCACCCGGCGAGCGGGACGATCGCGACCCCCGCCAGAAAGAACAGCCAGACGTCCGCCTCGGGCGCCAGGAACCGGCCGGCGATCGCGATCGGCGTCAGCGGCAGGAGCCAGTTCAGCGAAGGTTTGAGGGCGTCCGACATGGGCCTCTAAGCAAACATCCGGAGGTCGGGGGGACAAGGTGCGAGGTTCCCTCGAGGTGGCGGCGCGGATCCGGAGCCTTCGTTGACGACCGCTCTCACACCGCGCAGTTTCCTGCGGAGGATGCGCCGGCCGGTCCCCGGACGGCGCTTTTTTCTTGTATCCGGCGGACGCCACTGCGGCCGCCCGAGGGCAGCGATGAACCGTTCCCGGGGCACATGCCAGCTCGTCGTCGGAGCCCAGTGGGGCGACGAGGGCAAGGGAAAGATCGTCGACGTCCTGGCCGAGCAGGCCGACGTTGTCGCCCGCTATCAGGGCGGCGCCAACGCCGGCCACACGGTCGTGGTCGACGGGGAGGAGTTCATCCTTCATCAGGTTCCGAGCGGGGTGCTCCACCCGGACAAGGAGTGCCTGCTCGGCAACGGGGTCGTGCTCGACGCCGCCGAGCTGTTTCGCGAGATCGACCTGCTGGAAGAGCGCGGCATCGATGCCGAGTCGCGGGTCTGGGTCTCGAGCCGGGCGCACCTGCTCCTGCCATGGCACAAGGCGCTCGACGCGGCAAAGGAGGGGAGCCGGGGAGCGAAGGCCCTAGGCACTACCGGGCGAGGCATCGGACCCGCATACGAGGACAAGGTCGGGCGCGTCGGGATCCGGGTGACCGACTGCGCCGACTGGGATCGGTTGCGAGCGCTGGTCGAGGAGAACGTCGAAGCCAAGCGCGCTGCCCTGGCGATGCTGGGCTCGGACGCGGAGATCACGGTCGAGGGCACGCTGGCCGAGATCGAGAGCTGGCGCGGCCGGCTGCTCGACCGCGCGACCGACGTCTCGCAGCGAGTGGCCGACCACCTCGCGTCCGGCCGCCGGATCCTGCTCGAAGGTGCCCAAGGGTCCCAGCTCGACATCGATCACGGCACCTATCCGTACGTGACGTCGTCCAGCACGACGGCCGGGGGCGCGGTGATCGGTGTGGGCCTGGGTCCCAAGTACATCGACGAGATCATCGGGGTCGTGAAGGCGTATACGACCCGCGTGGGGAACGGCCCGCTGCCGACCGAGGTGGAGAGCCCGCTGCAGGAGCGGCTCCGCGAGGCCGGCGGTGAGTACGGGGCGACAACTGGCCGGCCGCGCCGGTGCGGCTGGTTCGACGCGGTCGTCGTCCGATACGCGGCGCGAATCAACAGCCTGACCGAGCTCGCGGTAACCAAGCTCGACGTGCTGGACGGTTTCGAGACCGTGCGGCTCTGCACGGGCTATCGCACCGCCGGCGCGGACGGGGGCGGCGAGCTGGAGGAATTTCCCGCCAACCTCGGGCTTCTCGAGCGGTGCGTGCCGACCTACGAGGAGCACGCGGGATGGGAGGTTCCGATCGCCGAGGCCCGCTCCTGGAACGAACTGCCCTCCGGGGCCCGGCGCTATCTGGAGCGGATCGAGGAGCTTGTCGGCGTACCGATCCGCCGAGTGTCGGTGGGCCAGGACCGGGACCAGATCCTGGAACGCGCGTGACGTTCAAGGCGACCATGGCATCGGCCCAGGTTCCGGCCGGACTCGCTGGCCGGCTGATCGCCAGCGACATCCGGTACTTCGAGCTCGGAGCCCGCATCGAAAGGGTAGCCGGCGCCCGCCTCGCGTGGATGCCGGGCCTCGCGGACATGCCCGCCGGCTGCGTCGTCCTGGGCGCGGATCGATGGGCCGCTCGAACGGACGCGACGGCGGCGCTCGACGCGGTCGAGGAACGGGTGGCGACGGTGGGAGGACGCCAGGTGCGGCTTTATCTCGAGACGGACGACCTCGCGCTGGCGAAGACGTTGCAGGGGCGCGGGTATCGGTCGCGGGACGAGACGGGTTTGCTTCTCCTGCGGCGCGCCCCGGGCGCGGATCGAGTGTCGCTCCGCACGGTGGGGGACGCCGCCGGCTGGGCGCTGAAGCGAGCGCTCCACGTCGAGTCCCCCGATTTTCCCGATGGCCACGACACCACTCCGGAGCGGTGGGTCGAGCTCGAGCGTCGTAAGTCACAGACGGGAGGCCTGACCCCCTGGCTCATACGGGTCGGTGATGTGGTGGCGGGCACGGCCTGCACGATGGAACAGGAGGATCTCCTGCGGCTCAAGAACATCGTCATCCACCGCGCTCTGCGGCGTCGGGGGATCGCGAGCGCGGCAGTGGCCGCGTTTGGGATGATGGGCGAGAGATCCGGCCGAACGCTGGGGTTTTTCGGCGTGCCCGGCTCGCCTGGAGAACGCGTGTACCTCCGCTGCGGGATGGTCCCGGTGGTCCGGTGGGTCGAATGGCTCGGCCCGTCGATTCCGAAGCAAGGGCGGTGCGAGGTGACCGGGTGAGCGGGCGGACGCCGAGCGACGAGGGCCGGGTGGCGGAAGCGATGCGCCGCTATCACGAGGAGGGGTTCGCGGTGCTCCCGTCCGTCTTCGCACCCGGGGAGGTGGATCGTTGGAAACAGGAATGCGACCGGCTCGCCGGAGTTATAGCGGGGATCGACCCGGCTGATTCCCGCATCCAGTCGCGCGGTCATCGGCAGGAGGTGACGGTGCGTGACCGGTACGATCCGGTCACCGATTTCTCGCCGCTTTTCCGCACGCTGGCCAGCGACCCACGGCTCGAGACGATCGCCGAACGTGTCCTGGGGGGGGCGCCTGTCCGCTTCAAGGACCGGCTGATCCTCAAGTCATCGGGAACGACGGGGTATGGTCTCCATCAGGACTGGCCGTACTGGGAGTTTCTGGGGATCCCGCCGGACGAGTTCGCGTCGCTATTGCTCAGCGTCGATGGGACCGACGCGACGAACGGAGCGATCGAGGTTTTCCCGGGCCTTCACCGAAGCGAGCTGCCCGCGGCAGCGGACGAGCCGCGCGACCTCGATCCGAGTGCGGTCGAGGGTCACCCCGCTCGTCTCGCCGCCACGAAGGCGGGAGATGTCCTGCTGCTCCACCCGATGGCGCCCCATCGTAGCGGACCGAACCTGTCGGGCGGGAGTCGCCGGATCCTGACCTACATGTTCACGCTCTCTCGCCACGCCGACGCCGGGAGCCGGTACTACGCGGCGATCCCGTCAGGGGGTTAGACCCTCGGCCCCGCCTTGGCGATGTCGCTCGACACGCCCCCGAACTTCTCGAAGTTCAGCTGGAACAGCTGGGCCAGCCGACGCGCCTTGGCGTCGTAGGCATCCCTGTCGTCCCACGTCGCGCGGGGGTCGAGCACCCGGCCAGGCACGTCGGGCACGCGGTCGGGGACGTCGACGCGGAACACGGGATGCCGGGTGAACGAAACCTCGTCGAGCTCGCCGGCAAGCGCGGCCGAGACCATCGCCCGCGTGTGCTTGAGCTCCATACGGTGCCCCTCGCCGTACGGTCCGCCGGTCCAGCCCGTGTTGACGAGCCAGACGGCGGTGTCGTGCTGGTCGAGCCGTTTGCCGAGCATCTCCGCATAACGGGTGGGATGCAGCGGCAGGAACGGCGCTCCGAAGCACGCGGAGAACGTCGCCTTGGGCTCGGTGACGCCCGCCTCGGTGCCGGCGACCTTCGCCGTGTACCCGGAGATGAAGTGGTACATCGCCTGCTCACGCGACAGCCGCGAGATCGGAGGCAGCACGCCGAACGCGTCCGCGGTCAGGAACACGATCGTGCTC
>DASQEN010000142.1:0-17095 GCA_035633635.1 Gemmatimonadota bacterium
CTCGCCGCTGGAGCGTGAGGTGTATCGGATGCGGAGTCGTTGCGACGTTTCGACCGCTTCGCGGACCCGGGCGGCGATCGCGGGATCGGGCTTCCCGCCGGGCTCGAAGAGCTCCGAGTAGCGCGCGAACGCCGGCCCCCCGCCCGCCTTGAGCTTGGCGGACAGCGACGCCAGCAGCGTGTCCGTTGCGTCCACCCGCCGCGCGTCCTCGATCAGCGCCAGCAGACGCTCCCGTTCCTGATCGGTGATCTCCACGTGCCGGAATCTAGGACGGCCCGCGCGGCCGCACCAACGACCGCTTTGCTCCCCACATTCGAGCGGCATATATTCGCCCCGTTCCGGACCTTCTTCTGTCCGCGAACATCACGATGACTGTAAGTTACTTAGTTTGAAGTAAGTTACGGTCTTCATCTCAACCGTTTTCTCGTCCGCTCGTGGGGGAGGTTTTTCCCGATGGGATCGAATGGCAGTTTCTCGTTCGGCCGCATGCTCAAGAACCTGTTCGGTAAGGCCGAAGCGGTGTCGGAGCACGGCGCGGTGAAGTGGTTCGACGCGCAGAAGGGGTTCGGATTCATCGAGCGACCGGATGGAAGCGACATCTTCGTCCACTACAGCGACATCGTTGGAAGCGGGTTTCGCACGCTCACCGAAGGCCAGAAAGTCCAGTTCGAGGTCGCCCAGAGTCCCAAGGGACCGCAGGCGGTCAAGGTGCAGCTCCTCGAGTGAGACCGCACGAGCCCGTGTCTTCCAGGGCCGGTCGCGCATCGCGCGGCCGGCCCTTTCGTTTTTCACACCTCGCAGTCCACCCATCGAACGAGGTCCCCGACCGACGGCCGGCCGTCCCGGCGCCAGTCGGCCGGTGGATGCTGCATCCGCCCGAGGGGCGCGACACGCTCGACCCCCGCGTGAGCGAGAGGCCGCGCGAGACGCTCGATCTCGGCGCGCGTTCCCGCTATCCCCACCGTCGCGACCCTTCCGCGGACCCGCGCGCAGAGGTCGACCGCCACATCGGCCTCGTCCAGGGGCGCGAGCGCGAGGATTCGGGGGGCGGGCGGTGGCTCCGGGTGTTCGGCTCGAGCGCGCCATTGGATCGACCAGCCGCTGTCCAACCCGCCCGTCACAAGCCCGGCCGTGCCGCCCGCCCGCTCGACGTCCGCGAGCGCGGCCCACTCAGCCCAGGCCGCACGCTCGCGATGCTCGCTCTCCCGGCGCGCGGGCGCCGGCCAGCGCTCAACGCACGCCCGGTGGACGGCCTCGAGCAGGCGCTCTCCCCCGCCTCCCTCGATCCACGCGACCACCGGCGACAGGCATCCCGCCTGCCCGGCGAACGCCACGTCGTCAGCCAGCGCGCTCACGCATGCCGCAAGATCGACCTCGAGGGCCTCGCGCGTGAGGATCGCGGCCGACAACCGCGGGCCGTGAAGCACGAGACGAGCTCCGTCTCCCACCAGCCCGCCCAGGCCGGCTAGCGTCTCGTCGCGCCCGGTCGCCACGATCAGATCCGCCGCCTCCAACACAGCGCGTGCTGCCGGCGCGTCCCGCGGCCAGCCGGCGACCTCGATCGCTCCGCCCACGCCTGGATCGATCTCGCGCAGCGTCTGCGCGAAGCGCGCGGCGAGGTCGTCGGACCCGGATGCGGGCTTGATCCAGACAGGCGCCTTTACCGAGAGGAGATCGATCGCGTCGCCGATCGGCGTGGTGGGCACCCCGCGGGAGGCCAGCGCCACCGCCAGCCGCGGCCCCACGGCGATCCGGCGCGCGCCGCCCAACTCGACGAAGCCGTCCATGGCCCCTGCATCGCCCAACTCGACAGCAACCCGGTCGAGGAGTGCCCGCTCCGTCCAGGCTCCGAAGCCAGCGTCGAGGACCTGCGCGATCGCGGCCTCGGGGACCCGGTGGTGGCGCGACAGCGCCCGCTCGCCCTCGCGGCGCGCGGGATCAGCGGGGTCGCGCCAACGCGCACACGCGGTGGCGAGGACGGCAACGATCTCCGCGACCGGGCGTCTGGCGAGCGCTTCGCCGGCGCGGACGAGCCCCTCGCATCGATCGCGGGCCTTCGCGGCGCTCGGGGCGACCTCGATCACGCCCCGCCCAACCACAGGTCGGCCGCCAGCGAGCAGCCGCGCGCCTCGGCTCCGGTCTCGCGGCCCCTGAGCTCGAACGCGTGCGGCCCGGTCCGCGCACCGAGATCGCTGGTCTGGAGCGCGAGCGCGCTCCCCCGGTTCGCCAGGTCGTAGTGGACGATCGCGCCGACATCGCCGTCGGCGATCTCGCGACCGTCCGCCGGTTCGACGATCCGCACGCGCGCCCACGGCGGGACCACGAACCCACTCGAGTCATCCTCCGCGCAGAGCGAGCGCCGGAGCCGCGCATCGTAGTACTGGGTGGAAAGCTCGGTCATCCCGTACTCCGCGACCTGAAGCTCCCGCGCGATCCCGAGCTTCCGCTCGATCGTCTCCGACAGCAGATATGGGTCCGCCTGACTGCGCACGCCCTTGAACCCCCCGGTGACCATCGCACGGCTCCCCGGCGGGAGGCTCCACACCTCCCCGCCCTCTCCCGACAGGGCATGGTGGAAGGCGAGCGCCGCCCCTGCCAGCAGCACGGCCTCCTGCTCGGCAGCCGCGCGGTCGAGCTCGGCGGCCATCGCTTCGGATCCGGAGCAGTCCGTTTCGCCGGTCAACAGGAAGGAGGTGCCCGGACCTCCCAGCGCTTCCCGAAAGACCGCGAACATGTGGACGAGCGAGGAGTCCGGAGCCCGTCTGGGCTCCGGGCTCAGGAACAGGCAGCGGATCCGCTCCCGCTCGGGGACGAGATAGCGCCGCGCGGACGAAACGATTGCCGCGTTGTACAGCGCGAGCGTATCGAGATGGTGGACCCCGCGAACCGAGCCAGTCGTCCCAGAGGTCCGGAACGCCGCCCGGTCCAGCTCGGAGGGGAACGTGGCCCAGCGCCCCACTCTGAACGCGCCGGTCGGCACCTGTGGGATCTCTCGCCAGTCCTGGACGTCGGCCGGTGCGCCCACTCCCTGTAGCAGGCAGAATTGCCGGTAGACGGCATGGAAGCGGAACTGGTGGGCGAACACATCGCGCGCCAGTCGGTCGAATGCGGCTTCGTCGAGAGGATCGTCCCAGCCCCGCCCGATCGCCTCAAGGATTTCCGCGTCCAGCCTGGCGACCTCGCGCTGCCGGGCGTCCTCGATGTCCCTTGTCAAACGCCTCGCGCGGTCGGCCCGTCGACTGTTCGTTTCGTTCATCGGTTTGTTGCCATCCTCGTTCGGGACGTAGAATGCTTCGCGAGAGCTACAGCTAGAATACTACAGACAAGAAAGGCCGCCATGCGGATTAGCCGACTGCCCTCCGGCGCTCCAGAGATCTTCGTGTCCATCCAAGGCGAAGGAATCACGGCAGGCGTCCCGAGCGTCTTCGTTCGTCTCGCCTTCTGCAATCTACGATGCAGCTGGTGCTTCGTTCCCGAGACGCCCGTCCTGATGGCCGACTGGACTTGGCGGCCGATCGGCGACCTCCGTCGGGGAGACCAGATCATCTCGACCAAGAGAGAGCGGAAGGGATCGCACCTCCGCCTGGCCGAGGCGAGAGTAACGCGAATCCTGGTGCGCGACGCGCCATCCGTCTGGGTCAACGAGGAGGTCCGGTGTACGCCCGACCACCCGTTCTGGATCGCGGGTCGGGATTCGGAGGGTTGCTCGACCCATTCGGGCTGGCGTCGGATCGACCGCTCCCTCTGGGACCGTGCCCTTTTCACCTCATCCCCGGTCGGGTATGACGGTCCCTCCTACGAGCGTGGATGGCTTTCCGGCATGGCGGATGGAGACGGCTGCTTTTGGACCTTGCGATACCGGCGAGGGTATCGCCGCTTTCGGCTCGCTCTTGGGGATGAGGAACTTCTAGACCGCGCGCGAGCCTACGCGGAGAGTGCCGGCTTTCTTCTCCGCCCGGGGCGCCACACCTACCGCGGATTCGCTGACGCGAACCAAACGATGTCCTGCCTCTGGCTCACGAACGATACGAAGGCGAGGGAATTCGAGGGGTGGTTGGGTGCGGAAGTAAACGACCGGGCTTGGTTCGCGGGTTACCTCTCCGGCATCATCGACGCGGAAGGATCCTTCTCATGCGGTGTCTTCCGGATCGCGCAGTCCAGTCACTCGCGTAGTCGACCAAGAATCGAAACCGTGCTGCGGCGGCTTTCCGTGTCTCACACCGTGGAAAAGGATGCCTGCTACATCCACCGCGGCAGGGGTCAGGCTTGGCGAGTTCTGAGCATGACCCGACCCGCGAAGCGCGCAATCCTCAATGGGCCGATCGGGCATCATCCCCATGCCCTTCGAACAATCACATCGGTCGAACCGAGCGGGGTCGTCGAACCGGTCGTGGATATCACCACCACCACGGGATCTTTCGTGGCGGCCGGTTACGTGGTGAAGAATTGCGACACTCCCTATACGTGGGATTGGGATCGGTACGATCCACGGAAAGAGACGGTTCGGTGGGATGTGGATGCCGTCTGTCGTGAGATCGAGCTCTCAGCCGGCGATACTGTTCGGAACGTGGTTGTGACGGGCGGCGAGCCGATGCTCCAGCGGGAAACGTTGTCCGATCTTGCCGGCCGCCTGAGGCACGAGGGATTTCGAATCGAAGTCGAGACAAACGGAACCATCGAGCCCCCTTCAGAGCTGGCCCGAGTGGTGGACCAGTGGAACGTCTCCCCGAAGACCGGCAGCTCCGGGAATCCCCAGACGGCGCGAGAGAAACCCCGGGCGCTGGCATGGTTCGCAGGTGCCGACAACGCATACTGGAAGTTCGTCATCACATCTCCCGCGGATATGCCGGAAGTGACGGAGTTCGTCGCACGGTACGGCATCCCTCGGGAGCGCGTCTTCCTCATGCCGGAGGGCACGGAAGCTGAGACAGTGATGGAACGATCGAGCTGGTTGGCGAATTTTTGCGAGGAGACCGGGTTCCGGCTGGGAGCGCGGCTGCACGTCCTCCTGTGGGGAGCGACCCGCGGCCGCTAGAACCTCAGCCCCCCTCGAGGAACTCGAACCGGTACCTCGCCAGCACCCGCCGCGCCACCATCCGTCCGAGCTGTCGCGCCCGCTCCACCGCCAGCGGCGTGAACTCGAGCGGATCGAGTGTCCGCAGGATGCGGTTCTCGGCGGCGATGTCCGGATCCGGATAGACGCGAACGCGAACGTGGTCGATTCCGGCCAGCCGTTGGAACGCGCGGTGGAGCTTCTCGACCGCCTCCGGTCCGCACCCTCCCGCTTCCAGGATCTCGCGACTCGCGCGGTAGAGCGCCTGGGAGGTGCGGTGTGCTTGCATCACGTCTTCCTGTTTCGCGTCCCGGCCCTGCGCGGTCTTCTGCTGGTGCATGGCCGAGTAACCGCGCTCGGCCAACGATCCGAACCCGTGCAGGTACTTGTAGGGCGCGCTGATCGACGAGACGATCACCAGATCGGCCCCGTTCTCTTCCGCCACGTCGGTCGTGAACGGGTTTCGATCTTCTCCGTCCTGGACCTCTACGGTGTAGTGGCCCATCCGATACGGGCGCCCGTCGGCACGCGCTAGCGTGACCGGGTGGTAGAACGGGTACGTCGCCATCGAGCCGATCGCCGCCTGCGCCATCGACACTCCGCGAACCCTGAGCGCAGAGTTCCGCGCCAGCGGGTCGTCGCGGAACGGGGCCAGGGTCGGGTGGGCCGGGTCCACGCCTGCCTCCTCGAACGCGCGCGCGATCTTCCCGCCCTCCGATCCGAGGATCAGGTGGATGGCCTCCGGACGAACTGGCTGCTGACGGAAAAGCTCGAGGATCGGGGCTTCGCGTTCACCCAGGATCAGAGTGACCGGATGGTTGAGATCAACGGCCAGGATGGCGGCCTCGGTGCGGAGATCCTCCCAGTCGCGGCCCCCCAGCACTTCGTCCCGCAGATACTCGCCCATCGGCTCGAGCGTCCACAACGGGAAAAGCATGTTGAGGGTCGAATCCGCGGCCCACGATTTCCAGGTCCGGCGCGAGGACCAGGACGCCTTCGGACCCCCGCGCGCCCACTCCAGTGTCTTGCGGATCAGCCCCTTTCCCTCACCGAGGAAGCGGGGCTGGAACCGGACGTTCTGGACAGCACCGTCCGAGACCGCGTCGACAAGGTCGTCCGGGCGCAGCCCGGCACAGGCCGCGGTGACGAAGAACGCTCCAGCCGAGGACCCAACCACGAAGTCGATGCCCGGCGGGCCCATCTCGCGGGCCTTTGCCCGGTCGCGGAACCCCGCGCGCAGGACGAACCCCCGCTCCTCGAGGATCTCCATGACGCCGAAGTGATAGGCCACTGCGGGCACGAAGCCGCCGAGGAAGGTGCCCGCGATGCTGCGCGGGCGGGCCACAGGGATGGGCTGGTGGATCACCGCGTTCCTCCCGCGTCAGACGACCCGCGACCGTGGCTGGACGGCGCGGCGGCCGCTAACGTAACCCGTACCACTCCCAACCCGCTATCGTCCAAGGAGGGTTCCGATGCCACGCTCGCTCTCCGCGCTCGTCGTTGTTCTCTCGCTGATGGCCTGTCAGAACGACGGTGAGCCGCCGGTCGAAGAGGCCCCACCCGACACCGCCGCCACGGCGTCCGATCCGGCAGGCCACGACGAGGTCCTCGAGATTCCCTCGCGCGACACGGAGCTCGCGCGGGACGCCGGATCGAAGCCCCAGCAATTGATGGACTACCTGGGCATCGACCGGGGAGACCGGGTGGCGGACATCTTCGCGGGCGGAGGATACTACACCTATCTGCTCAGCGAGCGCGTGGGGTCGACCGGGATGGTCTGGGCCCAGGGCTTCAGCCCCGGCCTGGCCGCGCGCGCCGACAGCGGCGATCTGGCCGATGCGACCAACGTGACGCTCGTCGATTCCCTGTCCGGGCTCCCCGAAGCGACCCTCGACGCGGCGATCATCATCCGCGGCTACCATCTGTACCCCAACGCAGCGGAACTTCTCGGCGAGCTCGAACGAGCGCTCAAGCCGGGTGGCACGGTGGGTGTGGAGGAAGTCCGGCTCGGGCAGGACTACGGCCACGACATGGAGACTCACCGGATGGGCGAGAAGACGGTGATCGAGGAGTTCGAGAAGCACGGGTTCGACTACGTCGGCTCGAGCGACATCCTCTACAATCCGGACGACCCGCACACGGACTTCATGGAAGGGCAGAGGCACCTCTCGGACCGGATGCTGCTCAAGTTCTCGAAGCCGGGCGAGCCGGCGTCCGATGCGTCCTCCACGGCGCGGAGCTCCCGCTAGCGCCGAACATTCTCAACGCCCTGCCGGAGGCGGGACTTCGAGCAGACCCGCCACTTCCTCCGCATGCAGGTTGACCCAGGCGCCGTAGAAGTTGACGTGCGGCATCTCGGCTCCTCGCTGCCCGGTCGCCAGGCGGCGCGCGCGGACGGTCGGCGCCCCGAGGTGGTAGAGGGTAGCCAGGACACCGGGATTGCCCCCGATGTCGAGCCCCGCGATCCGCGCGTAGGCGCCGCGGGACTGGGCGAGCAGGGCGGCCGCGTACTCGAGGCTGCCGGGCACGGTCGTCAGCGCCACGAGCACCTCCTTCACCTCCCGGCGCGGCCGATCCCCGGTCGCCGCCACCTGCGGCTCGATCCGCACCGCGAGCCGGAAGGACACCTGCGCCGGACCCAGCGTCCAGAGGTAGGGCGTGCGGACGCGTTCCAGCTCGGGTGCCTGCCCCGTGCGCGCATCCCGCTGATACGCGCGCTCCTGGTCCGCCACCCAACGCTCGAGGTCCTGCTCCCGCAGCGCTCCGAACACGGCCAGGAACAGGCTCTCGCCCAGAGCTTCCATGCGTCCGACGAGGAGCGTCTCCTCCGCGGCGACGATCCCCCCCAGAGCGATCGGCGAGACGTCGAACGAGCGCGCCACCGAAACAACCTCTTCTCGATGCGCGGTCAGCCATTCGCGGGCGGAGTCCGACATCGGCGTCCGGGCGCGGCGCCGCTCCTCGGCGGGAAGGGACTCCCAGCCGGGATTCCCCTCGACCGGCACGAGGTCGGCGGGCAGGTCGGTCTCGATCGGAACCTCGCCGTACAGGTCGGGTCCGGGATCCGAGGGACGCCGCAGCCACGCAAGCACGAGAAGGACGCCGATTCCACCGGCGGTGAGCGCAATGGCCGCCAGCCGCCGGGAGCGTCGGGGAGTCACTGCTTACCCGCCAGCTCGCGCAGGAGCCTCAGGTTGACGGCGTCCATGTCGTTTTCTTTGGGGGTCTCGATCACCTTGGGCACGCGGACCAGGCGCCGGTCGCGCATCACGCGCTCGAAAGCTGCTTTTCCGATCTCTCCCCGGCCGATGTGTGCGTGGCGATCAACTCGGCTGCCACACGGCTTCCGGGAGTCGTTGAGATGCAGCGCCTTGAGGCGCGTGAACCCGACCGTGCTCTCCAGCTCGGACATCATCCGCTTCCAGCCCGTCTTGCCAGAGATGTCGTAGCCGGCCGCGAATACGTGGCAGGTATCGACGCAGATGCCGAGCCGTCCGTCCTGCTCGACGTTCTCGATGATCCGGGCCAGCTGCTCGAACCGGTAGCCGACGTTCGCGCCCTGACCCGCGGTCGTCTCCAGCAGGACGAGCGTGCCCTCGTCCGGGACCTCGTCGAACACGGCGTTCAACGACGCCGCCACTCGGTCGAGAACCGCGTCTTCGTTGGCGTCGTCATCCCCGACCGGGTGCATTACCAGCGCCGAGAGACCGAGGCGCTGGCATGTGCGGATCTCCTCGGCGAACGTCGATCGCGAGCGGGAGCAGATCGCGCGGTCGCGGGTCCCCAGGCGGGTCAGATAGATGTCGTGGGCGAAGCACTCGCGGCACGAGGAGGCATCCCATGCGGCGCGGAAGGCGTCCACGTCCCGATCGGTGAGCTTCCGGCCCCGCCATTGTCGCGGGCTCGAGGTGAAGATCTGGATCGTCGTGCAGCCCAGCGCCTCTCCGCGCTCGAAGGCGGTGTGGAGGCCGCCCGCCGTCGACATGTGCGCGCCGAGAAGCAGCATGCGCGGATTCTAGTATGGTGGAGCCGAAGTGTCTTGTAGCCGGGGCTTGCCCGCGCCAGGCGCCGGCGGCACCTTCGGGTCCGTGAAGCGGACGCTTCTTCTCCCCCTAGCGCTGCTCCTCGCGCCGCCTGCCACCCGTGCCCAGACTGCCGTCGCGCCCGCGTCGGCACGCACGGAGCTGGGACTCACCGTCTACGACGGCTTCGCGGTGGTCCGCGAGACCCGCTCGCTTCCCGGTGGCCCGGCCGCCTCGATCCTGTGGCCGAGCGTTCCGCCTTCGCTCGACCCGGGCACAGTGGTCCTCCGCGCCGACAATCGGACGCTCGAGATCCGGCGTCAGCTCTGGGAGGCGCCGCTCTCCTCGAGCGCGGCGCTGGCCTCGGCCGTCGGCTCGCCGGTCACGCTACTCGGCGAGGACGGGTCGAGGACCGAGGCCGTGCTCGAGTCGGCCGATGGCCCGACGTTCCAGGTCGGAGACAGGCTCGTCGTCGGATGGCCCGGAGCGATCGAGCTCCCGGCGCCGCCCGATGCCGCGGCCGGTGGCGCGCTCCGCTGGGAGCTCGCCGAGCCGGCGCCCTCGTCGCTGACTGCCGCATACCTGGCCGACGGCCTCTCCTGGGCGGCTGACTACACCGCGGTTCTGGGAGACGACGCGATGACGTTGGACGGTTTCGTGACCGTCCAGAACGGCACCGGTCTCGCGTTCCCCGACGTCCTGCTCCAGCTGGTCGCCGGCGAGGTCCGGCGCGCCGGCGGGGGCGGCGGGCCGCAGCCCGTGATGATGCGGATGGCCGAGATGGCCGCCTCCGACGAGGTCGGCCAGGCCGCGCTCGGCGACGTCCACCTCTACACGGTCGACCGCCCGGTCACCCTCTCTGCCCAGGGCTCGACCCGAATCTCGCTGTTCCATGCCGCGCGGGTGCCCATGCGCCGCGAGTACGTGCTGTCGGGCCAGTCGTGGTGGTATCAGAGCCCCGCGCCCGACCTCCCCTCGACCGAGCATCCGCAGGTGCGGATCCGCTTCGAGAACGAGGGCGTCGCGGGCGAAGACCAGCCGCTGCCCGCCGGCGCGCTCCACACCTGGCGCGAGGGCGAAAGCGGCCGGCTCCAGTTCAGCGGCGGGTCGTTCGTTCCGCACACCGGAGCGGGCGAGGAAATCGCGGTCACGCTCGGCGCCGCCTTCGACCTCGTCGCCGAGCGCGTCCAGACCGAGTACCGACAGCTCGATCCGCGCACGTTCGAGAGCGCCTGGCGAATCGAGATTCGCAACCGGGGGCGCTCAGAGGCGTCCGTGCTGGTCGTCGAGCAGATGCCGGGCTTCGAGTGGACGATCGTCGAGGAAAGTCGGGCCCACGAGCGCATCGACGCACAGGTCGTCCGCTGGACCGTGCCGGTGCCCGCCGGGGGCGCGGCCACGCTCACCTACCGGGTGCGGGTGACCCAGGGTTGAAATGAACTTCTGGGAAGCTCTCTCCTCCGCGCTTCACTCGCTGCGCGGCAACAAGCTGCGCTCGTTCCTGACCCTCCTCGGAATCATCGTCGCGGTGACCTCGATCATCGCGGTCGTGACCGTGATCCAGGGGCTCAACTCCAAGGTCTCCGAGCTCGTCACCGGACGGGGCGCCGATGTGTTCATCCTGGACCGGATCGGCACCAGCGAGGCATTCAGCTCCCAGGCGATGATCGAGGCGATGAGCCGCCCGGAGCTGACCGCCGATGACGCAGAGGCACTTTCGCGCGAAGGCACGACGCTGGCCTACGTGGCCGCCGAGGTCGCGGCTCGCGAGGACGTCTGGGGAGGAAGCCGAAAGGTCGAGGACATGAGCGTCAACGGTGTGGGGCCGGAGTTTCCCTACCTTTCGACGTTCGAGATCGCCCGCGGGCGCCACCTTTCGCCGCTCGAGATCGACCGATCGCGGCCGGTGGCCGTCATCGGGGAGGATGTCGCCAAAGAGATCTTTCCGACCCGCGACCCCCTCGGGGAGTCGATCCGCGTTCGAGGCCGCCATTTCGAGGTCATCGGCGTCGCCAAGCCGCAGGGCTCCACGTTCGGCGTGACACAGGACGACTTCGTCGTCGTTCCGCTGGAGACCTGGCAGAAGATCTTCAGTCGCAGGGAGAGCGTCAGCATCTCGATCAAGGCCGCGAATCCCGACGACATCCAGTCCTCGATCGACGAGGCCCGCATGATCATGCGGGCGCGCCACAATCTGCGGCCCTCCGAGGCCGACGACTTCGGGTTCATGACGACCCAGGAGCTCCTCGACCTGTACCGCAAGATCACGACCGGGATCTATTCCGCGCTGGTGGGTCTGGTAGCGATCTCGCTCGTCATCGGTGGGATCGTCGTCATGAACATCATGCTCGTCGCCGTCACCGAGCGGACGCGGGAGATCGGTATCCGCAAGGCGATCGGCGCACGCGGGTCGGACATCATGCGGCAGTTTCTCACCGAGGCCGTGATCCTCGCAGCGCTCGGCGGGCTGACCGGCGTCGCGCTCGGGTTCGGGATCGCGATCCTGATCTCCCAGGTCACCCCGCTTCCCTACGCACTCCGCTGGTGGTCAATCGCCCTCGGCATCGGAGTGTCGTCTCTGGTCGGCATCGTGTTCGGGATCTTTCCGGCCGCCAAGGCCGCGCGCCTCGACCCGATCGAGGCCCTGCGTCATGAGTGACGGCTCCCGGATCCGCGAGAGCGCTCGCATGGCCCTCGACACCCTGATCGCCCATAAGCTGCGCTCGTTCCTGACCATCCTCGGCATCGTGATCGGCGTCACCGCGATCGTGGGAATGACAGCGCTCGTGCGCGGACTCGACGAGTCGATCGTGGGCGACATCAAGGAGATCGGCGCCAATCATCTCTACGTGCGGAAGTGGGGCGGGAGGATCGTCGCGGGCGAGCGCGAGTTCCTGCGGCTCGAACGGCGGCCCGAGATCAACGAGGCAGACGTCCGCACGATCGCGCGCGAGGTCCCGACCGTCCAGAACTACGATATCATGCTCGGCACGGGCCCGTTCCCCGTCCATCGTTCGGTGTCCTATGGGGCGAACGAGACCGACGAGGACATCCTGGGTGTCAGCGAGCAGTACCCGATCGTCAGCGCCGCCGACATGGCATCCGGGCGCTTCTTCACGGCCAGCGAGGTCCGAAACGCCACCCGGGTGGCGGCGCTGGGACAGGGCGTCGTCGACGTGCTGTTTCCGCACATCGATCCGGTCGGCAAGTCGATCCGCCTCGGCGGGCTCTCGTACACGGTGCTCGGGGTGTTCGAGGAGCAAGCGCTGCTCCTCTTCGGACAGACCAAGGACGACCGGATCGTGATCCCCTACACTGCGCTGCACCGCGACTTCGAGGCCGGCGGGGAGATGGATATCATGCTGGTTTTGGTCCCCACGAGCGCCGAGACCGTCGACGAGACGCGCGACGAGGTGACGTTCCTCATGCGCAGCCGCCACAACCTGCGCCCGGGCGAGGAGAGCGACTTCGACATCATCAGCCAGTCGAACTTCCTCGATCTGTGGGACCAGATCACGAGCTCGATTTTCCTGGCGATGATCGTCATCAGCTCGATCGGGTTGATGGTGGGAGGCATCGGGGTCATGAACATCATGCTGGTCAGCGTGACCGAGAGAACGCGCGAGATCGGGATCCGGAAGGCGCTTGGCGCCCGCCGCCGCGACATCCTGTGGCAGTTCCTGATCGAGGCGGTCGTGCTGACCGGGATCGGCGGCGTGTTCGGCGTGTTGATCGGGAGCGCGCTCGGCGCCGGGGTGGCCAAGCTCATCCACTTCCCGGTCTCGCTGCCGCTCTGGTCGTTCGTTCTCGGCGTCGGCTTCAGCGCTACGATCGGGATCTTCTTCGGCCTCTTTCCCGCCAGCAAGGCCGCCAACCTCGATCCCATCGAGGCGCTCCGCTACGAGTGAGCCGCCGGTGAGCGGCGCGGTTTACGGCTCTATCGGCGCCGAGAGCTGGATCCCCTCCTGCACCGCGCGTCGCTGCAGGGCGTTCGCGCTGTCGACCAGAACGTTGTGTACGTCGACGAGCGCGGAATACTCGGTGTAGACCCGCTGCAAAGCGGCGAGCTCCACGTTGTGCTCCGCCACCGCTCCGTTATGGCGGTCGATTTCGCGCAAGTACTGCCGGTGCTCGGCCGAGGGAAGTTTTCCGTCGACGGCCTGTCGCCCCCAATGACCGAGCCGTTCCCCCGCGCTCGCGATCTCCCGTTTGGAATCGGCCACCTGGTCGTCCATGACAGCGAGGACTCGCTTCAGCGAGTCGATCCGCGCGGACTGCGCCTCGAGGTCGCGCTCGACCGACGCCCAGGCCGCCCTCTCCGGCGCGTCGCCGCGCCAGCGGATCCATGCCCAGGCGAGGAATGCGAGCACGAGCGCTGCGGTCAGGACCAGGAAGACGCGGAACTGGCGCGTCGTCCTCACGGCGCGTCGGATCGCGCCGGTTCTCGCTCGAGCGCCGCCAGCTCGCGCTCGACCGCCCCCCACTCCTCCAGCAGGCGCTCGACGCGCCCGGCCGCCTCACGCTCCTCTTCCTCGAGCGACCTCACTTCCGCATGGCCGGTCTCCGCGTAGAACGCTGGGTCCGCGAAGCGGGCGTGGATTCCCGCCAGACGCTTCTCGGCCTGCTCAATCTCCTCGAGGAGCCGGTCGCGCACAGCCGTGAGCTCCGTGACCCGACGCCGGCGCGACTTTTCGTCGGCTCGGGCAAGGGCGGCCTCTCGGTCCACCTTCCCCGTCTGCTCTCCGCGCGATTCTCGCGGCTCGCCCTCAGTACGCCGCTCACGAACCTCCGTGGACCGGTCCCGGAGCTGGCGCGTCGACACCGCCTCGACGTCCAGGTGGTCGTCCCCGCACGCGGCCACGTAGTCGTCGTAGCCTCCTAGGAAGTCGCGGATTCCGTCGGGCTCGATCTCGAGGATCCGATCGGCAACCTCGCGCACGAACCATCGGTCGTGGCTGACGAGGATGACCGTCCCATCGTACGCCGCGAGCCCCTCGACCAGCGACTCGATCGCCTCCAGGTCGAGGTGGTTGGTGGGCTCGTCGAGCACGAGGACGTTGGGCTTCTCCACGGCCAGACGGGCGAACACGAGACGCGCGGCCTCGCCGCCCGAGAGCTTGCCCACCGGCTTGTGCGCTTCGTCACCCGAGAAGAGAACCAGCCCAAGCTGTCCGCGCACGAACCCCATCCCCTCGCCGGGGCTGGCCTCCCACAGCCAGCTCTCCGCGGTTTGCCGGCCGTTCCCGAGCTGCTCGCGATGGTCCTGCGCGAACCATCCGGGGTATGCCTCGTATCCCCACTCGACCGAGCCCGCATCGGCCTCGAGCCGTCCGACGAGGATCTTGAGCAGCGTCGACTTTCCGATCCCGTTGGGGCCGAGAATCGCCAGCCGGTCCCCGCGCTTGACCTCCAGCGAGACCTCCTTCAGCACCTCGCGATCGCCGAACGCCTTCGCGATCCCGCGCGCGGACAGCGCGACCTTGCCGCTCGGCCGTCGCTGCCGGAAGCGGAACGTGGGCCAGCGCCGGGAGCTCTGGGGGAGCCGCTCGATCTCGATCCGCTCGATCTGCTTGATCCGGCTCTGCGCCTGGCGCGCCTTGCTCGCCTTCGCGCGGAACCGGTCCACGAACGCCTGCTTGTCGGCGATTTCTTTCTCGCGCCGAGCGATCTCCGTTTCCTTGCGCTCGCGCTCCTCGCGTTTCGCGGTCTGGAAGCGGGTGTAGTCGCCGGGATAGAGAATGACGGTCTCGTAGTCCACGTCGAGGATGTGGGTGCTGATGTTGTCGAGGAAGCGATGGTCGTGGGAGATCACGACGGCCGTGCCCTCGAACCCCTGCAGGAACTTCTCGAGCCAGCGGATCGACAGGATGTCGAGATGGTTGGTAGGCTCGTCGAGAAGCAGAACGTCGGGATCGGCGGCCAGCGTCTGGGCGAGCAGGACCCGCAGCTTGAACCCGCCCGACAGGGTCGACAGCGGCCGCCGATGGATTTCGCCAGGGATCCCCAGCCCTTCGAGGATCTCGGCCGCCCGCGCCTCGACCGAGTAGCCGTCGTAGTGGAGCACCACTTCTTCCGCGGCCGCGTACTTCTCCGCGTCGAAATGGTCGGCCGCCCGCGCGAGGACCCCCTCCTTCGCCTGGAGCGCTTCCCACAGCTCCCGGTTTCCCATCAGCACCACGTCCAGGATCGGGACCTCCTCGAACTCGAAATGGTCCTGACGGAGGAGCCCGACGCGCGCTCGGCGAGGGATCGAAACCGCGCCGTCGCTCGGCTCCGTCTCGCCCGCCAGGATCCGGAGCAGCGTGGACTTTCCCGACCCGTTGGCGCCCACGAGCCCGTACCGGCACCCCTCCGAGAGCTGGAGCGATACGCCCTCGAACAGCGTCTGCGCACCGAACGACTTGGCGAGGTTGGAGATCGTGATCATGGTCCTCGAAATAGAATGAAGTTAGATGACTCAAACATATCGTGTATCATGAGATAAGATGCGTTACATCTAGGTGTCAGGAGGGTGGTGCAAGGGCGTCTTCGGGGGACAGGGCCAGGGTAGCCGCCTGCGATCCGTCGAGCTCGCGTCCCTCGGCTAGCGCCCGCTCGAACTCCTCTTCTCCCAGGGCCTCACGGCTCGCGTCCTCGATCTCCTGGATCGACTTCTCCTCGACCGGGTCGGTCGACAAGCTGCCGCGGCGATGGAGCTCTCTCGCGGCCCCCAGCAGGGTCGCCGCTCGCCGATGACGTCCCTCCGAACGGTCGACGCCCGCAAGCCCGATGAGGGCCAGGGCCACGCCTGGCATGTGACCGAGCTCCTGCACGCCCTGGAGCGCTTCCCCGAACAAGGCTCGCGCCCGCACCCGATCACCGCGCTCCCGGGCCACGATCGCGAGGTAATAGAGCGACCAGGTCAGGCCAGGACGGGCCCCCAGATCAGCGAATTCCCTCCGGCTCTCCTGGTACAGCTCCTCCGCGCAGTCGAGCTCGCCGTCCACCACCGCCATCGTGCCCAGGTACTGAAGCGAATACGCGTAGGTGATCCGCTCCCCCCCGAGGCGTGTGATCTCGCGGGCCTCCTCGAAATACGACCGCGCCCTGTCGCGGTCCCCACGAGCGTTGTACAGGTCTCCCATGTTGAGCAGCGCGCCACCGTGGCCGAACACCTCTCCGAGGCCTGCGTAGATCTCGAGCGCCTCTTGGAACAGCGTCTCGGCGGCGTCCAGCTCTCGCGCGCGCCGCTTCAGGTTCCCCAGGTTCATGAGCGCGCGGGCGATCCCCTTGGGTTCGACCAATCGACGATAGAGTCCCAGGCTCTCCTCGAACGCGGCAGCGACCTCGGGGCTGTTGTCACCCCCGATCTGCCGGATGCGGCCCAGCAGGTTGAGGGCCCGCGCGCGGGCAGACTCGGACAGCTCTCCACGCAGCTCGAGCACCCGCTCCAGCCATCCCCTCCCGTCTTCCAGAGTCCCGGTACGAAACCACAGCGCCGGGATCGAGGCGCAGAGGCGGACGGCGAGATCCGCCTCCTTACGCGCGATCGCCCACTTCAGGGCCGCGCGGATGTTGTCGACCTCCAGCGCGAGCCGGTCCAGGCGGCTCTTGGCGTCTCGAACGCCGACGGCCTCGTCCACACGGTCCGCCAGCTCGGCGAAATGCTCGGCGTGTCTCCGTCTCCAGCGGTCCGCCTCCCCGCTCTGCTCGAGGCACTCGACCGCGAACGCGAGCACGGTGCGGAGGCGCTCGAACCGGGGCTCGCCGAGTGACGTCGGGCGCTGCCGCAGCAGGCTCTTGTCGATCAGCGAGGAGAGGCCCTCGAGCACGTCCAGGGGATCGTCCGGGGGCGAGCAGATCTCTTCCGCCGAATCGAGCGCGAAGCCGCCGTCGAAGACCGCCTGCCGCCGAAACAGCGCTTTCTCGTCGTCCTCGAGCAGGTCGTACGACCAGGCGATTGCATTCCGCAGCGTACGGTGGCGGTCGGGGATGTCTCGGGCGCGCGACGTCAGAAGATCAAAGCGCTGCTCGAGCCGCC
>DASQEN010000143.1:0-14586 GCA_035633635.1 Gemmatimonadota bacterium
GAACCGCGCAGCCTTCCCCAGAATGGTTCGACGCCCAGCGCCTCAAGGTCGGTCAGCCGCAGGTCGTAGGTGCCCGGCACCAGCGGCCTCCAGTAGTAGTAGCCGTGCTTCCCCCTGGACACGCCGCTCAGCAGCGAAACCCAGACTCCGTGCTCGCTGACCATCTCCGGGCCCGCCAGCGTCCCCCACGACCCGCGGTCCAGGATCGAGGACAGGGTGGGCAGCTGCCCCTCCGCCACCAAGCGCCGAAGCAGACCGCCGTCGGCAGCCTCCAGGCCGACGATCAGTAGTGGTCGAGTCGTCATCGACGCGACTGCCCCCCCAGCCGGAGCCGGAGCCTCTCTGCTGCCTCCAGATAGCGCACCGCGAACGCGACGATCACGACCTTTGCTCTCTCTCCAACGGTCCCGAGCCGCGGATCGCGGCTAAGAGCAAGCGAATACCGCACGGGGGGAATCATGCCGCCCAGGATACCGCGATCGATCCCCAGGAAGGTGCACGCGCGCTCACGCAGGTCATGAACGCCGCCGATCCGTCGCCTCACCATGGCGGAGAGCTCCCACCAGCTCTCCCTCGCGGGATGATCGACCCGCGCCTCATCGGCATAGTCCAGTGCGAACCCCTGCGCCACCGCGCGCTGGCCCCACTCGACGTCTCCCCCCGAGCGTGTCACCGGATCGAACGATCCCACTGTATCGAAGACGGCTCTTCGCACGAACAGATTCGCCGTAGCGCCGAACCGGCCGGCCCGAACGTAGGTCCTCTGATCCAGATTCGTCAGCATGTCGTAGAGCTCGACCGCCGTCGGGCGACCCTGATCGCGGCTGAAGATGTCGATCCTGCCGGCGACGATGTCGGCGGCCGCCAGGCGCGCGACACCCTGCTCCATCCAATCCGGTCGCGCGATGCAGTCGGCGTCGATGAATGCGATCACGTCGCCTCTGGCCAGCTCGAGGCCCCGGTTGCGAGCAGCGAACTGACTCGGCCGAAGTTCGTGACCCACCTGCGTCCTTCCGAAGCGTTCGACCAGGCGCTCGATCTCCCCCTCGCGCCCGTTGTTCACGACGATGACCTCATACCGGTCGCCTGGATATGTTTGTCCCTCCAGGCTCTCGAGACAGCTCTCCAGGCGCGCAGCATGATGGAAAACGGGGATCACGACCGAGACGAAGGGCAGGGTCACCTCAGGCGTCCGCAATCGCGAAACCTCCGAGCCTCCCTCGTCAGGCCGTCTAGAAGGTCGATCCGAGGGTTATAGCCCAGTTCCGTTCGCGCGCGGGCGATCGAGAACCGGCGATCCTCGAGGAAAAGGTTGTACCGCTGGGTCAGCGAGGGTTCCCGGTTCAGCCTGTTCCGCAGACCCGCTTCGGCGAGCCTCAGCGCCCTGAAAGGCCCACCCGGCCATCTCAGGGACGGAAGCGCGATCCCGAGCTCGTCGGCGATCGACTCCACAACGCGGCCGAGCTCGACGGGCTCCGCACTCGCGAGGATATAGGATTTCCCGGAGATCCCCGACGTAATCATGCAGCGCTCCATTCCGTCCACGACGTCTGCCACGTGCACTTCATGAAGATGATTCCTTCCCCGGCCAATCATCCGAAACCGTCCGGCTGCAATGGTTCTCACCCACGCTAGCCATCGATCCGAGCCGGGCCCGAACACCGTCGCCAAGCGCGCGATCACGTGTTCGAGTCCTTCGTTGAGCGCGATGGATCGCACGGCTTCCTCCGCGGCCAGCTTGGACTCGCGGTAAGCCGTGTCTGGATTCGGCGTGGTGGTCTCGTCCGCCAGCGGTGGCGGGCGTCCGCCGTATACCCCTACGCTGCTCGCGAGCACGAATCTCTGCATTCCGGCCGCCGCGGCCGACCGGGCCACGTTGCGTGTCCCTTCGACGTTGACCGACCACAAGGGGCCTCGAGGGTTCGGCGTCCAGGTCGTGACGGCGGCGAGATGGAAGACACCCGCACAGCCCCGCGAGGCGCGCTCGAGGCTCTCCGCGTCCAGCACGTCGCCGGCCACGATCTCGAGGCTGCGGTCGGCCAGCGTGACCACGGAGGTCGGGTCACGCACGAACGCGCGAACCCTGTGTCCACGCTGAATCAGGTGCCGGCACAAAGCGCGGCCGACGAAGCCGCTCGCGCCGGTGATGAGAGTCGGGGCGTCGGTGGTCACGGCCAGGAGAAAGGCACCGGGGTGAAGCAGGCCACGAACGCCGCGACGGCGAGCCAACCCGCGGCCCTCCGCGCAGGGTCCAACTCCAGGTGCGGGTCGAGAACGGGAGGATGCCGGATGCGGATCAGGAACAGGATCAGGGCCGCCCACACGTACCACCCCTGCCACCACCATCCCAGGACGAGGATCGCGACGAAGAACGCCCACCCGATCACGTGCTGCCTGCGGCCGAGGAGCGAGTACACGACGTGCCCGCCGTCGAGCTGGCCGACGGGCAGCATGTTGAGCGCGGTGACGAGCAGGCCGATCCATCCGCTGAAGGCGACGTTCCCCAGGTAGAGGTCCTGTCCCTCCGGCACCGGAGGGCCGAACAGCGCCACGATCGCCTTGAACAGGAGCGGCTCCCCCAGCAGGATCCCCACGTCCGGCTGCGATGGGAGGACCGGCGAGTGCGCGACGCCCCAGATCGTCACCGGGATCGCCACCACCAGCCCCGCCAGCGGCCCCGCCGCCCCCACGTCGAGCAGCATCCGGCGCGTGTAGATCGGCGTCTTCATCTTGATCACGGCCCCCAGTGTGCCGATGGGAGACAGGATCGGCAGTGGGATGAAGAACGGTAGCGTGACGTCGAGGCCGTAGCGCCGGGCCGCGAACCAGTGCCCGAACTCGTGGGCGGCGAGGATCCCGAGCAGCGTCGCCGCGAACGGGACGCCGTCGGCGATGCGACCCGGATCGCGGAGCGGAAACGCCAGCGGCGCGCCTTCGAGATACGCCCCGGCGATCAAGGTCGAAATCGCAGTGAGGACGAACGCGGCCAGGTTCCACGGCCACTCGGGCGGAACTCGGGGCGGCGCGGGATGGGTCACGGTGACCCGAGTGCTCCCGTCGACCCGCTCGTAGAACCACGTCACGTCGAGCGGCGCGAGGTCGGCATCGAGTCGGGCGCGCGTTTCGGGCGAATCGTACCTTAGCCGCCCGCGCAGCACCCGCTCCGCGCCCACGCGGAACGCATGCGGGCTCTCCAGCGAGGCCAGCGCGACGGCTTCCGCTGGGTGCCCGTGAGCGAGTTCCTCGAGGTCGGGCTCGGGCACGAAGCGCGGTCGGCTCCAGAATCTCCAGCGCATCGAGGTCCCCTGGACGTTTGGGTCGACGGCGTCTACCAGCCGATCGAAAGACCCGCACTCGAGGCGCGGGATCGGGGATTCCTGTTCGGCGAGGCCGTCTACGAGGGCGTCAAGATCGTCGACCGACGGCCGCTCTATCTGGCCCGCCACCTGGAGCGCCTCGCCGTCTCGTCCCGCGCGCTCGGCCTCGGCGAGGTCTTCTCCGAAGGGGAGGCGCGCAGCGTTCTGAGCCGGCTCCTCGCCGACCGGACGGACGGCATCGCGAGGATGTACCGCACTGCCGGCGTCGGGTCGCGGGGACCTACCTCGCTCGCGTGGGTGGAGCCGCTCCCGCCTTGGACCGCTCCCCATACCCCGCCCTGGCGGGTCACGTGCCACCCGGAGCGCATCGTCCCGTACCTACCCGCCGTCAAGCACACCCACAAGCTCGCGCACGCCCGTGCCCGCCTGGCCGCCCGCGAGCGGGGGCTCGACGACGCGATCCTCATCCACCGCGACGGATGGGCGCTCGAAGGCTGCGCTTCCAACCTCTTCTTCTTCGAGGCCGACACGCTGCACACGCCGGGCATCGAGTGCGGGATCCTTCCCGGGATCACCCGCGACGTCGTGCTCGATCTCGCGCCGGGGTGCGGCTTCCGCACCGTCGAGGGCCGCTACCCGCCTGAGATCGTGACCGGAAGCGACGAGTGCTTCCTCACGTTCACGAGCGCGGGGGTCATGCCGGTCGCGTCGCTGGGCGAGGTCGACCTGCCGGGCCCCGTTCCCGGCCCGCGCACCCGGCGTCTCGCGGCGGAGTACGAGGCGCGCGTCGCCCGCGACCACGCCGACGAGCCGCCCCTCTAGACCGGCCGCTCCGTCCGTGCGCGGCGGTCGATCCGCGCCCATCGCTTGTACATCCACATCCAGTGCTCGGGATCTCCGCGGACGGCGGCCTCGAGCCGCGCGTTGAACCGGGCGGCGTCCTCGGCCATCGCGGTCTCCGGATCCGCGGCCTCGCTCGCCGGCAACGGCTCCAGCCGCGCGCGGTAGCGTCCGCGGTCGGTGGCCCGGCAGAAGAAGGTCAGAAGCGGCGTGCCGGCCATCCGCGCGAGCCGGAACGGCCCCACGTGCGTCATCGTCGGCTGTCCGAACAGCGGCGCAATCACGCCATCCGACGCCTTCCTCGGCTCCTGATCCATGACGATCCCCAGCACACGGCCCTTGCGGAGCCAGCGCACGGCCGACCGCATGTCGTCATGGTCGATCTGCTCGATCCCGGCGTCCGCCCGCGTGCGGCGCAGCCGGTCGGCGAGGACCGGGTCGCCCGGCTCCTTGAACAGCACCGCGAACGGATGGCCTGCGGCCACCACCCTCCGCGCGAGCCATTCCCAGTTGCCGAAGTGCCCCGAGAGCAGGATCGCGCCGCGCCCCGCCTTCAGCGCCTCGTCGAGCGCGCTCTCGTCCTCGAGCGTCACCCGCTCGAGGATCTCGGCGTCCGAGTACTTCGACGTGTGCAGGAACTCGATGAGCGAGCGCGCCATTCGCGCGTAGGACCGGAACGCTGTCCAGCGCCGCCGGCGGGTGGACCAATCCGGATAGACTCGCTCGAGGTTCTCGTTCGCGACCCGGCGGTCGAAGCCCGCCCACAGGAGTCCACCGACGACAACCGCAAGCGGGGTGGTGAGGGCCCGGGGCGTGCGCTGCAGGCCGGCCGTCGCGTTCCGCGCCACCGCGGTCTTCAGCCGCACAGCACCGAGCCCCCGTTGACGTTGAGGATCTCGCCGGTCACGTGCCGGGCGCGGTCGCTGGCGAGGAACGCGATCGCGTCGGCAATATCCTCGGCGGTCGCTACGCGGCCGAGCGGAATCGAAGCCAGGATCGCGGCTCGCTCCTCCCCCCCGAGGGGGCCGGCGCTCATGTCGGTATCGACCCAACCCGGCGCCACGGCGTTGACGCGGATCTCGGGCGCGCACTCGACCGCGAGCGACTTGACTAGCGAGATCTGTCCACCTTTGCTCGCCGCGTAGTGTGAGTGGAGCGCCTCGCCGCGCTGGCCGGCAGTGGAGCTGACGATGACGATCGAGCCTTCGCCCCGGCGACGGAGCGCCGGGACCGCCTCGCGGCAGAGCCGCCATGTGCCGCCGAGATTGACGTCGAGGGTCTCGCGCCACTCCTCGGGGGTCATGCGGTCGATCGGCGCGCCCTTCCAGATGCCCGCGTTGGCGACCGCCACGTCGACGCCGCCCCACGCTTCCTCGGCCTCGTGGACGAAGCGCGCGATCTGCTCGTCGTCGGTGACGTCCGCGCGCCAGCCGCGCGCGCGACCGTCGCACTCTGCCTCCAGCGCACGGGCCTCCCGCTCGCCCGACCGCCACGTGAACCCGACTCGTGCACCCAGGCTCGCGAACAGGCGCACGCAGGCCGCGCCGATCCCGCGCGACCCACCGGTCACGAGGACGTTCTTTCCGTCGAAGTCGATCATCCTCTCACCACACTAGGAACCCCTCAACCCGCGGTCAACGCGGTCCGACCGCCATTGACTCCCCCCCGAAGCGCGGCCTACACTCGCCGCATGGTGCCGCCGACTGACCCCCCGCCCCCGTCCGACCGGGCAGCGCTCGTCCGCGAGCTGAGGGAGCGAGTCTCGGCGCGCGAGGAGCGACGGGAAGCGGCCCACCCAGCACCAGACGCCTCGTTCCAGGAACGGTACGACCACCTGCTGGGCGAACTCGTCGACGTGCTCGGTCGGATCCCCGAGATCGGGACCGAGCCGATCGGCACGACGGGGATAAAGCTCAGCTACGAGCCCACCGAGCGGGAGGTGCGGATCACCGCGCTCGAGGACCAGGGGTTCGTTCACTTCGTCTTCGGGCACGCCACACTGGGCACCCTCCACCGGGCCGAGCATCACGCTTCGCACCCCTTCGGCGAAACGCCCCCCGACGCCTCGCGACTGGTGCGACAGCTGATCGGCTTTCTCGTCGAGGGCATCGAGCCGCGATGGCTCACCGAGCGGCCGGAGCCGGAGTCCACTGCCACCCGGGCAGAGCGACCCGACGGCGAGACGCTCGAGCTCCCGCTTCAGTAGGTCTCACCGCAATTCTGACAGGGAAGGGTCCACCCGGGAGCCTCGCCGTTTTCAGCGACCCGGGTCGACCAGGACCTCGATGAGGAGACGCTCGTAATACGGGCAGCCCGACCGCACTTTCACCACCGACGCCACTGCCCGATGCCCTGAATCCATCAGCGGCGCGAGCCAGGTCGAGATCGTCCGCGGCACGTAGCCGATCGTCTGTGTGGAAGTGGTCTGGACCTGGATCGCGTCCGCCCCGATCGCGTTGTCGGGCTCCCGCCGAAGGACGAGCGGGTCGCCGGCGTGGATCGCCTCCAGCAAGAGGTAGCGGTTCTCGAAGCACAAACCGTGGACGGTGCAACGGAACTCCCGGGCGCGGCCGGGACGGTCCGTCGGATCGGCCAGGCGGATCATCCGGCGTCCACCACCTCTCCCGGTGCGCGGGCGCCCGCCTTCTCGCGGTAGGCCGCGACCAGCCGGTCGTACATCTCCTCGCGGCGATCGAAGAGACGCCTCGGCTCGCGTGGCTCGTGCCGATCGAGAGCGTACGCGGTCAGAAGCGGGAGCGCGATCGTCGTGTCCGCGTAGCAAACGACTGCGTCGGGGAGCTTCTCGGGATCGACCTTGCCCCACGAGACGGCCTCGCCGGGCGTGGCTCCCGAGAGCCCGCCCGTGTCGGGACGCGCGTCGGTGATCTGCAGGTAATAGTCGTGCCCCGCCTCCTCGAGCCCCAACACTTCCTGGATCTGCGGCTCGGTCTGGAGCACGAAGTTTTTGGGCGACCCGCCGCCCAGGATCAGGACCCCGCTCTTCCCACCCGCCGTGCTCTTGGCGTCCCACACGATCGCCGCGGTCTCGTTGACGTCCCGCGCCAGGTCGATGCGGAGCCCGTTCCCCCGCAGCGCGAGCTCGGCGACGTTCATCCCGATCGAGGAGTCGCCGGGCGACGACGTGTAGACCGGCACGGCGTGCCGGTACGCGGCAGCCAGGAGCGACGTGCCCTTCCGACCGAGCGCCAGCTCACGCTCGGCGACGTACTTCCCGCACAGCCAGTGGAACTCCGCGGTTCCCATCTCCTTCTGGAACTCCGGCGCGGTCATGATGCGGCGGAAGAAGGCGTCGGTCTCGAGCAGTACCTCGTAATCGAACAGGATGTCATAGATCCGGACCACGCCCGCCTCGCGGAGCACGGTGTCGTCCAGGTGCGGACGGCCGCGGTGCATCTCGAGCCCGATGCCGAAATGGGTGTCGTGGTACAGGTTCGCGCCCGTCGAGACGATCCAGTCGACGAACCCGGCCTCGACAAGCGGGATCAGGCAGGTCATGCCGATCCCGGCGGGGGTCAGCGCGCCGGTGATCGACATCCCGACCAGCGCGTCGTCGGCCAGCATCTTCCGCGTGAACAGCTCGCATGCCTCCCGGAGCCGTCCGCCGTTAAAAGCGAGATAGGCGGTGTCCACCAGGTCCGCGGCCGTCATGCCGGCTGCGATTGGATCGGGCCGAATCGACGGGCCGGAAAGCCAGCGTTTCTTGTTCATACCCGCTCGACCTCGAACGACTCGCGCGCGGCGGCCAGCACGTCATCGACGACCACCGCCAGCGGCCGCTTCAGGAACGCCCCTGCGGCGTTCTTGTGGCCGCCCCCGCCGAACCGTCCAGCGAGTCGGCTGACGTCCACCGCGCCGGCGGAGCGGAGTGACACCTTCGTCGCCCCTTTCTCGATCTCCTTGAACAGGATCGCCATCTCGACGTGCTCGAGCGACCGAAGCGCCTCGACCACACCCTCTACGTCCTCGGCCTCCGCCCCCGCCTCCTCCATGAGATCGCTCGACAGGGCGATCCACGCCAGGCGCCCGTCCTCCTCCAGATGGAACTCTCCGAACACGCGAGACAGAAGCCGGGCGCGGGTCGGCGAGACGGACTCGAATACCCGCTGGTTGATCTCGTGGGTGTCTGCGCCATGGCCGATCAGCTCCGCGGCTACCCGGTGCGTGCGCGCGGTCGTGTTCGAAAAGCGGAATCCCCCCGTGTCGTAGGTGATCGCGGCGTAGAGCGCGGTCGCCATCTCGGAGGTGACCTCCGCACCCCACTCGACCATCAGGTCGTGGAGGAGCTCGCCGGTCGCGGCCGCGGTCGTGTCGCGGCAATCCACCCCACGGAATCCGGTGGGACCCAGGTGATGATCGATGACCACGATCTCTCCCTCGTAGGCCTGTACGTGCTGCTCGAGCGGACCGAGGCGCGCGGGGACCGAGATGTCGAGGACCGCCAGCACGTCCGCCGCGCCGAGCAGTCGCTCGGCGGTCTGGGGCTCGAAGCCCGGAGCCGGGATGTTCTTCTCGAGGAAGCGGAACCGCCGCGGGGCGGGGTGCGGGTTGAGGATGTTCGCCGTCTTGCCCTCGGCCTCGAGCCAGTGCGCGAGCGCGACCTCAGAGCCGATGCCGTCGCCGTCCGGCTGGACGTGGGTCGTGATCACGACACGCTCGGCCCGGCGGAACAGCTTGATCGCAGCCTTGCTCGCCTCACGCAAGTCGCGCGTCACGGACCCTCCCGATCCAGCGCCCGATCGTCCAGCGGCAGAACGTCGACCTCGGCGCCGGCCAGCAGGTCGCCGGTGCCGAGCGGGACGATCGCGAGCCCGTCGGCAGAAGCCAGGCCGGAGAGGATCGCCGAGCCCTGCGGGCCGACAGGCCGCGCCCGCCAGCCGCTCCCCTCGGTCTCGAGCCGCACGCGCAGGTAATACGTCTTCTCCGGCCGGGTCGATACCGGCTCCGCCAGTCTCGCCTTGAGCGGCCGGCGGAAGCACCGCGTCCGGCCGCTCATTCTGAGCAGCGCCGGTCGGGCGAACAGCTCGAACGTGACGTGCGCGCTGACGGGATTTCCGGGGAGGCCGAACACCGGGCGGCCGTCGGCCGTCAGACCGAACGCCACCGGCCCCCCGGGGCGGATCGCAGCGCGCCAGAAAACGAGCTCCACTCCCGCGGCGACCAGCGCCTCTCGCACATGGTCCTTCGCCCCCACCGAAACCCCGCCGATCGTGATCACCGCGTCGTCCTCGAACGCCGAGCGGATCGAGGCGCGGATCGCATCGCGGTCGTCGGGGGCGATCGGCAGCACGCGCGGGACACCGCCCACCTCGGCCACCTGGGCGGCGAGCCCGTAGGCGTTTCCGTTGACGACCCGGTCCGGCGCCCCCGACTCGTCCACGTCGACCAGCTCGTCGCCGGTCGAGACGATCGAAACCCGGGGCCGCCGCACGACCGAGACGCCCGCCCGGCCGACAGTCGCGAGGAGCGCGATCCGCGCCGGCCTTACCACGTCCCCCGTCCGCAGCACGATCTCGCCCCGGCGCACGTCCTCGCCGCGCCGGCGCACGTGATCGCCCGACCCGGGCTGGACGTCGAACCGCACCCTCTCCCCGACCTCTGCGTACCGTCCCTCACCCTCCGGCCCCGTCGTCTCCTCCACCGGAACCACCGCGTCCGCTTCTCGCGGAATCGGGGCCCCGGTCATGATCCTCGCCGCGGCCCCGGCCGGAAGGCGCTGCCCGGACGCCGAGCCGGCGGGCAGGTCGAGCGCCACCGGGAGCCCGGTGCCCGACGCCACCTCCGCGGCACGAACCGCGTAGCCGTCCATGGCGGAGTTGTCCCACGGGGGAAGGTCGAGAGCGGCCGCCACGTCTTCGGCGGCCACGCGGCCCAGAGCCGCGTGGAGGGCCACACGCTCGGCACCGAGCGTCCGGATGTGCTCGAGGATTTTCTTCTGGGCTTCGTGAACGGGAAGCGGGGGTGCGGACGTGAGCGGCATCCCCGCCAACCTAGCCGGGCGCCCGGATCTCGTCTAGCGACGGGCCCTACGGGATGCGAAGCGTCTGGCCGACCACGATCCTGTCGCCGAGAATCCCGTTCTCGCGACGGATGTCCGCGACCGGGACCCCGTAGGCGCGCGAGATTCCCATGAGGGTCTCGCCGCTTCGGACCCGGTGTATTCTCGAGGCCCCTTCGGCTTCGACCTCGGGCTCGGGAGTCAGCGTCGACCCGGCGGAGCTGCCCGACGATCGCGGCGGCGCGGGAGAGCCTTCCAGCTCGCCGGACTCCGCGGCGCCCGGAATCCGCAGCACCATGCCGGCCTCGAGGTCGTCCTCGTTTCGCAGGTCGTTGGCGACCATGAGCTCGCGCGCATCCACGCCGTACGCGCTGGAGATGCCCATCACCGTTTCGCCGCTCCGCACTATGTGCTCGGCCGGCACGTCGATCCGCTCGGCCGGGGCAATGCGGTAGTAGTTCTTCGTGAACTCCTGCACCCTCCCCGCAGGAATGTGGACGGGGAAGTTCACCTCGCCGGGGGGCGTGCGGCCGCGAAGCAAGTGGGGATTCAGTGCGCGGACCGTCTCCACGGGAACCTCGGCTGCGTCGGCGATCACGGCGAGGTCCGTGCTGGTGGGAACCGTGATGGTCTCCCACTCCACGGCATCGAGGTACGGAACCGCGTAGAACCCGTATCGCTCCGGCTCCTTGGCGATCAGCGTGGCGGCGATCAGCTTCGGGACGTAGTTCTTCGTCTCGTCGTGGATTCCCGTCAGCTCCCAGAAGTTGATCGTATTGTCCCGCATCATGGAGCGCCCGACCCGCCCCTGGCCTCCATTGTAACCCGCCGCGGCCAGGTACCAGGAGCCGAGCATCGCATGGAGATCGCTGAGGTAGGCGATGGCGGCCTGCGTGGCCTTTTCGTAGTCGCGCCGCTCGTCCACCCAGCGGTCGATGCGGAGGCCGTACTCCCGGCCGGTGTAGGGCATGAATTGCCACGGGCCCACCGCACCCGCGTGACTCACGGCCTGGGTGGAGAAACCGCTCTCGATCAGCGCCAGATAGGCCATGTCCTCCGGGAGGTCCGCTTCCCGGAGCTGGGATTTCAGGTACGGCATCCATGCCCCCGAACGGATCAGATATCGTTCGAACGAGTCGTGAATTCGGTAGGTGAAGTAGTCGATCCACCATTCCACCCGGTCGTTGAGGACGATCGGGATGTCGTATCCCACCTTCTCGTGAATCAGGACCGCGCCCTCCTGGGCGAGCAGCTCCTCCAGACCAGCGTCGAGCTCCGGGGGACTGGCGTTCGGGGGCGGGGTGTACACCGTCGTGCGGATGGAGACCAGATCCTCGCGCTCCTTCTCGGTGAGCTCGTCACCCACGATGAGCGCGAACTCTTCGGATGCCGTGGGAGTAGGCTCTGTGACCTTTGGGGGAGGACCGTAGGTGGAAA
Source organism: Gemmatimonadota bacterium (assembly GCA_035633635.1). Classification (GTDB taxonomy): domain Bacteria; phylum Gemmatimonadota; class Gemmatimonadetes; order JACCXV01; family JAHWKZ01; genus JAICNR01. The sequence continues at coordinate 11,611 of DASQEN010000143.1, forward strand.
CGGAGGGCTGGCTGGCCGCGCACGCCGCGAGCACAAGCGCGGCCACCATGGACGGCAACAGACGGCTCATCGGCTGCAATGTCACAATTTCCTCATCGATTATGCAACCAACGTCGGGAATCGCGTGTATTGTAAGAGGTGCCGCCGGGGTCACGAGGGCCCGCGGCGGTCGAGGTGTTTCATACGCCGCGCCCGGTCCTCAGGTTCCAGAAGGAGTTCCCCATGTCCGCTCATCGCTCTCACATCCTCAGCCTTCTCGGCGTGTCTCTCTTCGTCGTCGTCGCCCCCGCCGCGGCACAGGACGTCGACGTCTCCGAGATCTTCTCCAACCAAAGCTTCTACGAGGAGCACGACCTCCTGCAGGCCACCGGCGACGTCCGCTTCATCGCCGACGTCTGGTACCTCCCGGGTCCGGCGGACTCCACGCGGGCGCTGATCGGGATCTCGCTCTCCAACAGCGCTCTCCAGTTCGTGCGCATGGACGACGGCCGCTGGCAGGCCGCCTACGGCGTCACCGCCACGCTGGAGCCGGACAACGGGAGTGGTCAACCGGTAGAGAAGTCGTGGCAGCAGAGCGTGAGCGTGGGGACGTTCGACGAGACCCTGCTCACCGGCGAGACGATCGTGTTCCAGACCGATCTAACCCTCGCCCCGGGCGAATACGATCTCGCCCTGACCGTGCGCGATCGGAATGCAGAACACGGCAGCCGGGTTTCAGGGGGCCTCGACGTTCCGTCGCTGCCTCGCGCCCGCCTGGCGCTATCGGAGCCCGTCCTGCTCCGGTTGTTCCGACCGGCGGACGAGGGCACGGAATACGTGGTGCACCCGTCCCATTACTACCCGTCGACTCCGGCACGAATCGACTTCCTGGCCGAAGCCTCCGGCGCCTCACCCCAGGACGCGCCATACACGTTGCGCGCGAGCCTCATACCCGCCGGCGATAACGACGAACCGGTGGGTCCCGCGTGGACCGACGATCTGAGCCCCGACTCCGCCGGCGCCCTCGAAGCCTTCGGATCCCTGGAGAACCCGGAAGCCCAGTTCGGGGAGTTCGAGCTCACGCTCGAGCTGAAGGACGTGGGCGGCAATGTCGTGGCCAGCGAGTCGACGCCGATCATGATCGCAGGCTCGAGCGCCTGGATCGCCTCGAACTGGGAGGACGCTCTCAGGCTCATCCGCTACGAGGCGACGGAGGACGAGATGGACATTCTCGAGGACATCGACGAGCCTGCCAGCCGCCTCGAGGCCTGGAGCTGCTTCTGGAAGATCCGCGATCCGGTTCCCGCGACCGCGACGAACGAGGCGTTGGTCAGCTATTTCGAGCGCATCGAGACCGCCAACAGGACCTGGAGGAGCGCGCTGCGCCCGGGCTACCAGAGCGATCGGGGCCGCGTGTACATCACGCTCGGGCCGCCGGACGAGATCATCGAGCGCCCGATGCCAAGCGGGCCGGTCCCGTTCGAGGTCTGGCAGTATTACGACTATAACGTGGAGATCGTGTTCGTCGACCGGATCGGCTTCAATAACTACGAGCTCGAAAACCTCGGCGAATACCAGAACGAGCTGAGCCGCCTGCAGCGCCGCAAGCTCCGCTTCCTACAGGACCGGGCGGACGAGTGCCCGCTGCTCGCCCCGGCGTTCGAGTAGTGATTCCAGTGTGGCGCTGAGCCCGACGGCCGCGGGTGCAGGCGCGATTCCTCGAGCAGCTGCCCGACTGGGCACAGGGCCTTCCGTGGCGACTGATCGTCGTCGTGGCCCTGGTGACGGCAGCGTACGCCCTCTACCGGGTCATCGATCGCCAGATCCGCGGCCACGTCGCCGATCCCGAGAAACGTCATCGGTATCGCAAACGTGTCGGGTACACGGTCGCCGCGGTGATCGTCGTCATCCTCGCGGTCGTGTTCTTCGAACGGTTGCGCGGGATCGGAACCTTCCTCGGGTTCATCGGCGCCGGCCTCGCGATCGCCTTGCGCGAGTATCTGGCGGCGTTTCTCGCATGGTTCTACATCGTGGGCCAGCGCAACGTCACGCTAGGCAGCCGGATCGAGGTCGCTGGAGTGCGGGGCGACGTGATCGACATCGGGGTGTTCAAGGTCACGCTGGTGGAGGTCCGGGGCGAGGACTCCGGCGATCAGTCGACCGGCAGGCTGGTCACGATTCCCAACTTCAAGATCCTTACCGAATCCGTCTTCCATTTCACGAACGCCAGCCCGTTCGTCTGGGACGAGATGGAGTTCACGATCACGTTCGAGAGCGACTGGGAGAAGGCGCGGGAGATCGTGGAGAGGATCGGCATGGAGGTGTTCGAGCCCTACCGCCACGAGGTGGAGACGGGCTTTCGCCGATTGGAGAAGGATTACGCATTTCGCTACGGCGTGACGACCCCGATCGTCTACACCTCGATAGCCGAGAACGGGATCCAGTTGCAGCTCCGCTACCTGACCCACGTACGGCGCCGTCGCGGCAACCGCGATGCCATCAACCGGCGAATCCTGCTGCGGTTCCGAGAGGCACCGAACATCGAGATCGCGTACCCCACGACCCGGACCTACCGCACCGAGATCGACATGCAGCGCTTCGGCGAGAGGCCGCTGCACGAGCCGCCGCCTCACGAGCCCGAGGACGTCTGATCGTGCGCTAACGCGCCGTGGGCGGTCCCTTCCGCTCGGCAATCCAGTCCCTCACGATTCGCTCCAGCACCTCCAGCGGCAACGCGCCCTGCCCAAGGACGATGTCGTGGAACTCCCGCACGTCGAAGGCTGCGCCGAGCTCGCGCGCCGCCAGAGCGCGCAGCTCCTTGATCTTCAGCTCCCCGATCTTGTACCCCAGGGCTTGCCCCGGCCACACGATGTAGCGATCGATCTCGACGATGATGTCGTGCTCGCTCTTCGAGGAATTCGACATGAAGAAGTCGATCGCCTGCTGCCGGCTCCAGCCCTTGGCGTGCATCCCCGTGTCGACGACGAGCCGGACCGC
>DASQEN010000144.1:0-12023 GCA_035633635.1 Gemmatimonadota bacterium
AGGCGCTCCTCGGCTGCGAGAACGCGGCGGCCTTCGACATCAGCGCCGCCTGCGCGGGCTGGCTCTACGGTGTGTCGCTGGCGGATGCCCTGGTCACGAGCGGAATGCATGAGAACGTCCTGGTCGTCGGCTCCGAGAAGATGTCGGCGATACTCGACTATACCGATCGAACCACGTGCGTGCTGTTCGGTGACGGGGCGGGGGCGGCGCTCATCACGCGCGGCGACGGAAACGGGCGCGGCATCCTCGCCACCCACATGCGCACCAACGGGCGGCAGGCGCGTCTCCTGTGGAGGCCCGCCGGGGGCGCGGCGCTGCCGTCGACTGAGGAGACGCGCTCCGAGCGCATGGAGTTCGTCAAGCAGGAAGGCAGGGAGATCTTCAAGCAAGCCGTGATGGCGATGCATGAGTCCTGTCTCCGGGTCCTGGCCATCACAGGCATGAAGATCTCGGACGTGGACCTCGTGATTCCCCACCAGGCCAACATCCGAATCATCGATGCCGTGGCGAAGCGACTCGAGATGGAGGACGATCGCGTGTTCGTCAACATCGATCGCTACGGCAACACGAGCTCGGCCTCGATCCCAATCGCTCTGGACGAAGCCCGTCGGCAGGGCCGCGTCGGCGAGGGCTCGACGATCCTGATGACGGCCTTCGGCGGCGGCCTCGCCTGGGGCGCGTCCCTCGTCGTGTTTTGAGGCGCTAGCGTGAAGGTCGCCTTCCAGTTCCCTGGCCAGGGGAGCCAGGCGGTGGGGATGGGCGCGTCGCTCGCCGACGCCTTTCCCGAGGCGCGTGACGTTTTCCACGAGGCCGACGATTTGCTCGGCTTCGAGCTCTCACGGTTGTGCTGGGAAGGGCCCGAGGACGAGCTCCGGTCGACCGAGAACGCCCAGCCCGCGCTCCTGGTCCACGGGGTGGCCTGCGCGCGCGTGCTCGTATCCGGCGGGATTCAGCCGAGAGCGGCGGCCGGGCACAGCCTTGGCGAGTTTACCGCACACGTGGCAGCCGGCAGCCTGTCGTTCAGCGACGCGCTGAAGCTGGTCCGCGTACGCGGCGAGGCGATGGCCCGGGCCGGCGACGAGAGCCCGGGCACGATGGCGGCGGTGATCGGCCTGGAGAAGGCGGAAGTCGAACGGCTGTGCGTGGAGGCGCGTAAGGACGGAGAGACCCTGGTCCCGGCGAACTACAACTCACCGGGCCAGATCGTCATTTCGGGATCGACCGAAGCGGTGCGGCGCGTGGTCGTCCAAGCGAAGGAGCGGGGGGCCAGGATGGCGGTCGAGTTGCAGGTTTCGGGCGCATTCCATTCGCCCTTGATGGCGCCTGCCGTGGCATCGCTGGCCGAGGCGCTCGACAAGGTCGAGGTGCGGCGAGCGGGGATGCCCGTCGTGTCCAACGTGGACGCGCGGCCGGCGACCGAACCGGACGAGATCCGCGAGCGGTTGATCGAGCAGGTGACCGAGGCGGTGCGATGGACGGATTGCGTGCTCGCACTGCGCGATCTGGGTGTCCGGAGGCTGCTCGAGCCCGGGCCGGGGCACGTGCTTACCGGCCTTGTGAAGCGCATAGACCGTTCACTCGAAGGCAGGGTGGCCGGCACAGCCGAGCAGGTGGAGGAGGTCATTGCTTCGTGAGTGTGGAGATCGATCTCCGCGGCAAGCGGGCGCTCGTGACCGGGGGCAACCGCGGCATCGGTCGCACGATAGCCGAAAGGCTGGCCGAAGCTGGCGCGGACGTTGCCGTGTTCGCCCGCAGCGAGGAATCGGTGTCGGAAGCGGCAAAAAGCCTGTCCCAGCGCGGTGTGCGCGGGCTCGCGCTGGTGGGGGATGTCGGCTCCGAAGAGGATGTCGAGCGCGCATGGAGCCAACTGATCAGCGAGTTCGAGGGGCTCGATATCCTGGTCAACAACGCGGGGATCACGCGCGACGGGTTGCTGCTGCGCATGAAGCCCGAAGACTGGGATGTGGTCCTCGACGTGAACCTGACCGGTGCCTACCGCTGGTGCCGTCGCGCCATCAAGCAGATGGTCCGCCAGCGCGCCGGCCGCATCGTCAACATTTCTTCGATCGTGGGAGTGATCGGCAACGCCGGCCAGGTGAACTACGCGGCATCGAAGGCGGGGTTGATCGGATTCTCGAAGGCGTTGGCGGTCGAGGTCGCGGCGCGCGGGATCACGGTGAACGTCATCGCGCCCGGATTTATCGAAACGGAGATGACCCAGGGGTTGGAGGACCTCGCGCAGGAGGAGTTCCTGGCACGCATTCCGCTGGGAAGACTGGGCACGACCGGGAATGTCGCCGACCTGGCGGTGTTCCTCGCCTCGCCGATGAGCGACTATATTACCGGCCAGGTTATCTGTGTGGATGGTGGTCTCACGCGCTGAGACCGTCGAACTCGTCTGGAGGAGATCGCATGTCCGTTGAAACGCAGGTCAAAGAGATCATCGTGGAAAACCTCGGGGTGGACAACGAGAAGGTCACCGAGGACGCGTCGTTCGTGGAGGACCTGGGGGCCGACTCGCTCGACACCGTCGAGCTCGTGATGGCGTTCGAGGAGGAGTTCGACATCGAGATCCCCGACGAGGACGCGGAGAAGCTCACCACGGTCGGTGAAGCAATCGCCTATCTGAAGGGCAAGACCGAGGCTTAGGCCCGGAAATGGGACGCCGAGTAGTCGTCACCGGGATGGGCCTCCTCACGGCGGTGGGTAATGACCTGCCGAGCTCGTGGGCGGCTCTCCTCGAAGGACGTTCCGGCGTGAGGCGCATCACGCGCTTCGATCCCGAGGGCTTCGCCACCCAGATCGCCGCAGAAGTGAAGGATTTCGAGCCCGAGCGCTGGATCGAGAAGAAGGAAACGCGCCGGCAGGACCTCTTTACCCAGTTCGCCGTCGCGGCGGCCAGCATGGCCGTCGACGATAGCGGCCTCGGCCTGCCGAACGGGGACGGGAACCGGGTCGGCGTCATCATCGGGTCCGGCATCGGGGGGATCAGAACTCACGAGGTGCAGAACGAGCGCTACCTGGAGGGGGGACCTTCGCGGATCAGCCCCTTCTACATCCCGATGATGATACCCGACATCGCCAGCGGTGTCGTATCGATGCGCTACGGCGCGAAAGGACCCAACTACTGCACGGTGTCGGCATGCGCGTCGAGCGCACACGCCATCGGTGACGCATTCCGTCTGATCAAGCACGGCGACGCGGACGTGATGATCGCCGGCGGCACGGAGGCGGCGGTGACCGCGATGTCGGTCGGAGGGTTCGCGGCGATGAAGGCGATGTCGACCCGCAACGACGAGCCCGAGAGGGCGAGCCGACCCTTCGACGCCGAGCGCGACGGGTTCGTGCTCGGGGAGGGGGCCGGAATGGCGGTGCTCGAGGAGCTCGACCACGCACGCGATCGCGGTGCACGTATCTATGCCGAGGTGCTGGGCGTCGGAATGACCGCTGACGCGTATCACATCACGGCTCCGGCACCGAACGGGGAAGGTGCCGCGCGGGCCATGCAGCGCGCGATCGACGAGTCAGGACTGGCCCTCGAGGACTTCGCCTACATCAACGCCCATGGAACCTCGACGCCGTTCAACGACGAGTTCGAGACGATGGCGATCAAGGCCGTGTTCGGAGCGCACGCGAAGGAACTCATGGTCAGCTCAACGAAATCGATGACCGGCCATCTGCTCGGCGGCGCGGGCGGGCTGGAGTTCGTCGTCACCTCTATGGTTCTGCACGAGGGGAAGGTCCCTCCCACGATCAATCAGGAGCATCCCGATCCACTGTGCGACCTGGACTATGTGCCCAACCGGATGCGAGCAGCAAAGGTGGGGGCGGCGCTGTCGAACTCGTTCGGCTTCGGGGGCCACAACGCCTCGCTGGCGGTGGGCAGGTACGAAGAGTGATCGGAGGGCGATGATCAGGAAATGGCTCCGCCGGTTGAGAGGTGACTCGAGCGCAGAGGCGCGAACCGAAGACCGCCTCCAGCAGCTCGAACGGATGCTCGGGCATCACTTCACGATCCCGGGCATACTGGCCCGCGCCTCGACCCATCCGTCCTATCTCGATCAATCGGACAGCCGCGGAGAGTCCTACGAGCGATTGGAATTCCTCGGGGATTCGGTGTTGAACCTGGCCGTGAGCGAGTGGCTGTTCAACCTGCACCCCGACGCCCAGGAGGGAGTGCTGTCCCAGCAGCGAGCGCACATCATCTCGCGCCGTTTCCTCGCTGGCGCCTCCGAAGAGCTCGGTCTTCCCGACTGCGTGCAGACGGGAGACGATCAGAACCTGCTAGCCGGCGGTGGGCGGCAGAAGATCGCGGCCGACGCGCTCGAGGGCGTCATCGGTGCGCTCTACATCGACGGCGGCTTCGATGTCGCACGGTCGTTCATCGAGCGTCACATCCTGTCGATGGACGTGGGACATGAAGAGGGGTTTCACACCGCGAAGAATCGACTGCAGGAGACGATCCACGAGCTCGGCAGGGGCCAGCTCACATACCGCACGACAAGGGCCACCTCCGCACCCGACAAGAGCCGCGAAGACATCAACTTCCGCTGCCAGGTGTGGCTCGAGGGCGAGCCGCTCGGGACGGGCTGGGGGCGCACTAAGAAAGAAGCCGAAAAGGAGGCGGCGCTCGACGCCCTGGATCGTCTGGACACGGTCCGCGCGGCAGCCCCTCGTCGGTAGTGCAGATGGGCGAGTCCAGGCCCGAGATCCTGCCTCGCATCCTCGCCCGAACCCTCGAAGACCGTTTCTCGACCGTGGCCTTCATCGGCGGCGGGAAGATGTATCGCCTCGCGCGCGAGCGGCTAGGGACGATCTCGGACGTGCTGGTCAAGGAGACTCCGTTCGGCTGCTCGACCCCAATCCTGTTCATGCAGCACGGAGATCGGCGGTTCTTTCTCGTGCCGCGTCACGGCGAGCGCGAATACCGTGTCACAGCCCCCTTCGTCAATTATCGGGCGAACCTGTGGGCCCTCAAGGAGCTGGGGGTCGAGCGCCTCGTCGCCTGGACAGGCCCCGGCTCGCTGACGAGCCGTTTCCGAATCGGCGACCTGATCCTGCCCGACGACCTGATCGACATGACCCGCAATCGGGCCACGACCTTCTTCGAGAACAAGGGCATCGGGATCCTGCGCCAGAACCCGGCGTTCTGCCCCACCCTGAGCTCGGCGCTCGGTCAGGTGCTGACCGAGATGGCGCTCAACCCCGCCCGAGGAGCGACCTACGTGGTTAGCGAGGGGCCGCGACTCGAGACCCGCGCGGAGGCACGGGCCCTCAGAGGCATGGGCGGCGATCTGGTCGGCATGACGCTGGCTCCCGAGACGTTTCTCGCTCGCGAGCTGGAGATGTGCTACCATCCCGTCGCCTACGTGACCGCCTGGGCGGAGGGTGTGGCGGAGGGCGACGATTCGGCGGATCAGACGGGATCGGAGGAGGATCGCCAGTCCCGGATCGACGAGACGCTCCAGCTCATGCCCGAGATCATCTGGAATCTGCTGGAGCTGTTGCCGACGACGGCGTGGGCGTGCTCGTGCCAGGATTCGATGCTGCGATATAAGAAACGCAAACTGATCTCCGACGACTTCCACGACTGGATCTGAGGAGGGCGCTGATAATGGCCCGCTCTCTTCATTGCGCTTCTCGTGTCCTCCTGCGGCGTACAGACGTACGCCTCGGAAGCCCCTCGTCGCGCGCCTTGATATCGGGCCATTCTGAGCGCCCTCCATGCGCTTGGCCATCGCGGTGCGGATGAGCGAGGGGAAGAGGGGGCCGGAGGTGCTGATCGTGGTGGGGTCGGAGTCGGACCGGCCGGTGGTGGAGGAGGCGGAGAAGGTGCTCCGGGAGGCGGGGGTCGAGTACGAGCTCGAGGTCGCGTCCGCCCATCGGACGCCGGAGCGCGTGGCGGAGCTGGCAAGGGGCGCGGAGGGCCGCGGGTTCCGGGTCGTGATCGCGGCCGCGGGGCTGGCGGCGGCGCTACCGGGGGTCGTGGCGGCGCACTCGCGGCTGCCGGTCATCGGGCTGCCGGTCGCGGCGGGGGCGCTGAGGGGGATCGATGCGCTGCTCGCGATCGCACAGATGCCCCCGGGCGTACCGGTGGCGGCCGTGGGGATCGACGCCGGAGCCAACGCGGCGCACCTTGCGCTCAGGATCCTGGGGCGCTCGCCCGAGCGCTGATTCGACTCTTGTCAGACGCCTTAAGCGCTTATACTGCAACCACATGATAAATTAAATATCTTGCATTACATGAATGACCGCTACGACACATACGAGAACCCGCTCATCACGCGCTATGCAAGCGCCGAGATGGCGACGCTCTTCTCCGCCCGGACCCGGATCCGGACGTGGAGGCGGATCTGGATCGCGCTCGCCGAGGCGCAGCACGAGCTCGGGATCGGCGGGGTCAGCGCCGATCAGGTGAAGGCCCTCAAGCAGGTCGCGGAGGACATCGACTTCGCCCGCGCGGGCGAGCTCGAACGGGAGCTCAGGCACGACGTCATGGCCCACGTCCACGCCTTCGGCGAGGCCGCCCCGGCGGCCCAGCCCATCCTGCACCTCGGGGCAACCAGCGCGTTCGTGGTCGACAACGGCGACCTGCTCGTCATGCGCGACGCCGCGCGGGTCGTGGAGCGGAAGTGCCTGTGCGTGGTGGCGTCGCTGGCGGACTTCGCGGAACGATATTCGGACCTTCCCACCCTGGGCTGGACGCATTTCCAGCCCGCCCAGCCCACCACGGTGGGCAAGCGCGCCTGCCTCTGGATTGCGGACCTGCTGCTCGATCTCGACGAGATCGCATTCCGGCTCGAGGGGTTCCGGCTCAGGGGCCTCAAGGGAACGACCGGAACGCAGGCCTCCTTCCTCGCGCTCACCGACGGTGACGGAGAGAAGGTCGACGAGCTCGAGCGGCGGGTCGTCGAGAAGCTGGGCGCCCGCGGAGCATTTGCCGTCACCGGCCAGACGTACTCGCGCAAGGTGGACGCGGCCTGGGCGGCGACGATCGCGGGAGTGGCCCAGTCGACGGGCAAGTTCAGCCAGGACCTTCGCCTGCTCCAGCACCTCGGCGAAGTGCTCGAGCCGTTCGGCGCCCGGCAGGTCGGTTCCTCGGCCATGCCCTACAAACGGAACCCCATGCGCGCCGAACGGATGAGTGCGCTCTCGCGCTTCGCCATCCAGACCGCCGGCAACCTGTCGTACACGGCGGTGGGGCAGTGGCTGGAGCGATCGCTGGACGACTCCGCGGTCAAGCGGATCGCCCTGCCGGAGCTCTTCCTGGCCGTCGATTCCCTGCTCGTCCTGTACCACGAGGTCGCCGGGGGGCTGGAGGTGCACGAGGCCACGGTGAACGAGAACCTGCGGCGGGAGCTGCCGTCGATGGCGACCGAGACCTTGCTCATGGCCGCTGCCCGGTCCGGCGGCGACCGCCAGCAGCTCCACGAGCGGATCCGCGTCCGGGCGCGCGAGGCGGCCGCCAGGATCGAAGGGGGAGAGGGCAGCGATCTGCTCGATCGGCTGGCCGGCGAGCCGGGCTTCGCCGAGCTGCCCGCTCAGACGTGGCTGCAGGCACGCGATCCCGGGACGTACGTAGGGCGGGCACCCGAGCAGACCCGTCGCTTCCTGTCCCACGAGGTGCGCCCGCGCCTCGAGGCCTACGAAGGCCCGCTCGAGATGACCGGCGAGGTGAGGGTCTGAAGGCTGCGCCGCGGCCGGCCGACGAAGCCGGGATCGCGGCGGCGATCGACGCGCTCTCCCGCGGCCGTCTGGTCCTCCATCCGACCGAGACGGTCGTCAGCCTGAGCGGCGACCCCTACGATGACGGGGCGGTCGCCTCCGCGCGCGCGCTCAAAGGATATCGCACCCCACGCCCGTTCGTGTGCCTCGTGCCGGGGGTGGCCGAGGCGCGCTCGCTGTGTCGGTCTTGGCCGCCCGAGGCCGAGAGCCTGGCAGCCGCGTTCTGGCCCGGGCCCCTCACCCTCGTCCTTCCGGCCTCCGCTGACGCGCCGACCGCCGTCGACAAAGCGGGGAGGGTCGCTGTCAGGCCGGCAGCCGATCCGGTATCCCTGGCGCTTCTCGCGGCCTGGGGCCGAGCGCTCTTCTCGACCAGCGCGAACCGGCGCGGAGAGCTCCCGCCATCGGACGTCTCCCGCGCGCTGGAAGCTCTCGGCTCCGCGCCGGGCGGAGACGCGATCGAGGTGGCGCTCCTGCCGGTCGGGCCGATCGAGCCGGCCGCATCTGTCCAGTCGTCCGGCCAACCCTCGACGATCGTCGACGCCGACGCCCGCCCACCGAGGATCGTGCGGGCGGGAGCGATTTCCGCGGACAGGATTCGCGAAGTCGTGGGCGAGCTCGACGAAGGCGCCGGCTGACCGTCTTGCGGCTTCCACCCGCGCCGGTCACTTTACTTCCATGACTTCGCGACCCTACCGCGTCCTCGTCGTCTGCACCGGCAACACCTGCCGCTCCCCGATGGCCGACGGCCTCCTTCGCGCGCTGTTCGCCGAGCTAGGGGTCGAGGCCGAAGTGGGGTCGGCGGGCACGTTTGCGGTAGTCGGCGGGCCGGCCCAGCCGTTCGCGGTCAGAACAGCCGCCGACGCGGGCCTGGACATCTCCCGGCACGTCGCCCGGCAGCTCGACGAGAAGCTGGTGGCCTGGGCCGATACCGTCCTCTGCATGGCCCCGTCCCACGCTCTCGCGGTCCGGAGCATCGATTCGGCCGCCGACGTCCGGCTCGTCGCCGAGCTCACCCCGGAGGGCGTCGCGAGGGGCAGCGAGATCCGGGATCCGATGGGGTGGGAGGAGGAGGTGTATCGGGAGGTGTTCGAGGACATGCGGGCCTGCCTCGAGAGCTTCGCCGAGCGGCACGCCGGCCTGACGTCGGATGCGCGGCCGGCGACGGGCTCGGACCCCTGAGAGCGGTTGACCCTGGTCCCGGCGCATTTTACGCCTGCCCGATCCCTGTCAGAATGAATCCCATGTAAGCGTTTGTTGACCGCCTGAGGTTGACGCGGGACTCCTGACCCTGTTACAATGGGTGACCGTTTCTGCGGCGTGACCGTTTTTTCGACATCTCCCCCCCCCATCGCCCACTTCCAGACGGAGGACGAGAAGGGATCATGCGATTGAAACTCATGCTCGCGGCCACGATCCTGGTCGGAGCTTTCATCCTGCCGGACGCCGCGAGCGCGTCCCCATTCACTTCTCCCGCTGTCTCCACCGATGAATCGGACTCCCTGTACACGCTGGCCGGCGACCTATACGCATCGCGCCGCTACGGGGAGGCGATCCCGCTCTTCGAGCGGGTGGTGGAGCTCGATCCCAGGAACGGCAACGCTTTCGCCCTTCTGGGCGGTTCGTATTTCCAGCTCGGCGATTACACGCGCGCGATCGTCGCGTTCGAGCAGGCGCTGCGGCTTGACGAAGGGATCAAGCTCGCCTACCTGGGGCTTGTGGGGGCCAACTACATGAGCCAGCGAATGGATCAGGCGCAGGAGTGGGTGCGGAAACTGGTCCCGATCCTGACTGGCGCGGAGCGCGAGCGCTACCTGGCCATGATCTCGGCCCAGTTCCCGGCGCTCGGACCGGCCGGGATGCTGGCCCAGTGACCGCCGGCTAGAGCCCCGAGCGCCTGCCCGATCGTACGGTTCCACGGGGGTCGCCAGCCCGGCCCCCGGCTTTCCCTCCGCCCGCCCGTCCTCCCTCGCGAGTGTCCCTGATGCGGGACACAAGTGACCGCATGTCCTCGCCGCGCCCGCTCGCCGTCCTTCTGGACGCCCTGCTGCCACCGCTCTGCGTCCACTGCGCCGAGCCGATCGGGTCCGCGCGCCCCGGCGCCTGCCGCTGGTGCCGGGCGACCCTGCGCCCGCTGGCGAAGGGATGCTTGCGATGCTCGCTTCCGCGGCCGGGGAGTCCGGAAGCGTGCGACCGATGCCGCGACTGGCCCGATGGGATGACCGCGGTGGCCGCCACTCGCTATGCGGGGGCGGCGGAGTCGATCGTCCACGCTCTCAAATACCGGGGCTGGTCCCACCTCTCCGACCTCTGCGCGGCCTCGATGGCGGTCGCGCTGGGGGAGCGGGGGGTCGGGCTGGACGTCCTCGTGCCGGTCCCCCTCCACCCCACTCGGCTGAGGGAACGGGGGTTCAACCAGTCTGCGCTGATCGCGCGCTCGCTCTCCGACAGACTCGGCACCCCGGTCCTCGACGCGCTGGTCCGGGCCCGGCCCACGCGCCCACAAGTGGGGCTCGGCCGCGCCGCGCGCAAGCGGAACGTGATGACGGCTTTCGATGCGCGTGGCGGACTTCGGAACGGGGCATCGATCGGTCTCGTCGACGACGTGGCGACGAGCGGCGCGACGCTGGCCGCGGCTGCCGAAGCGCTGCGTGCGGCCGGCGCCGAGCGGATCCTTGCGGTCACGTTCGCCCTCGCGCTCGATGGGGGGCAACGGTAACTTGGCCGCCCCGCGCGAACCGTTCGCGAGATAGCAGGGTTGCCCGCGAGTGTCCGGACATCCATGAGGCACATCAGGAGGATTCGATGCGCATAGCGATCAACGGGTTCGGCCGGATCGGCCGGCTCACGTACCGGGCGCTCCGCAAATCGGGGCGGGAACTGGATCTCGTGGCGGTCAACGACCTGACCGACGCCGCGACGCTCGCCCACCTGCTGATGTACGACTCGGTCCACGGCCGGCTCGACGAGGGCGTGAAGCTGAAGGGCACAAGCCTGCTCGTCGGCGATGACGAGCTGCGCGTGCTGTCCGAGAAGGATCCGACCAGGCTTCCGTGGGGAGAGCTGGACGTCGACGTCGTCATCGAATCGACCGGGCGCTTTAAGGACCGCGATCAGGCCGCCCTGCATCTTCAGGCGGGAGCGAAGAAGGTGATCGTCTCGGCCCCCGCCAAGGGTGCGGACCTGACCGTCGTGGTCGGCGTCAACCACGATCGCATCACGGCTGAGCACGACGTGATCTCGAACGCTTCGTGCACCACGAACTGCCTCGCGCCGGTCGCCAAGGTCCTGCTCGCGACCGCGGGCTGGGTGCACGGGCTCATGACGACGACGCACGCGTATACCTCGAGCCAGCACGTGGTCGATTATCCGGACAAGGACCTGCGCCGGGCGCGCGCGGCCGCGCTCTCGCTGATCCCGACCACGACCGGCGCGGCGCGCGCGACGTCGCTGGTGCTGCCTGAGCTCGAGGGCAAGATCGACGGCATGGCGATCCGCGTGCCGACGCCGAACGTGTCACTGGTGGATCTGACCGTGGAGGTCGAGAGGAAAACGACCGCGGAGGCGGTCAACGAGGCGTTTCGCGCGGCGGCGGCGGGAGAGCTGAAGGGGATCCTCGCGGTGTCCGACGAGCCACTGGTGTCCGTGGACTTCAATTCGTCGACGTATTCCTCCACGGTCGACGCGCCCTTGACCGCAGTTCTCGACGGGACGCTGGTCAAGGTGCTCTCCTGGTACGACAACGAAATGGGATTCTCGAGCCGTCTCCTCGACCTGGCGGAGTGCCTGCGACCCTTCGTGGGAAGATGATTGCGGGCGGCGAATCGTCCGCCCTGGCCCGGCTCTGCCTCGACGACCTGGCACCGGCGGCGGTCTCCAGCCGGCGGGTGCTGGTGCGCGTGGACTTCAACGTGCCGCTCGAAGGCAAAGGGGAGGATCGGCGTGTCTCCAGCGACGTCCGGATCCGGGCCGCGCTGCCAACGATCCGGGCGCTGCTCGGCCAGGGCGCAACGGTCGTACTGGCCAGCCACCTGGGGCGGCCCAAGGGCGGTCGGGACCCGGAGCTCACGATGAAGCCGGTGGCCACCCGGCTGGAGGCGCTGCTCGAACGAGAAGTCGTGTACCTGCCGGAGCCCTTCGAGGAACGGGCCGGCAAGCTGGTCCGATCCTCCCAGGGAGGTGAGGTCTTCCTGCTGGAGAACCTGAGGTTCGATCCTGGCGAGGAGATCAACGATCCCGAGTTCGCGAGCCGCCTCGCCGCCTTCGCGGACGTGTTCGTGCAGGACGCCTTCGGCACGTGT
>DASQEN010000145.1:0-3760 GCA_035633635.1 Gemmatimonadota bacterium
CGTCGGGCGGCGGCAAGTCCACAATCGTCGACCTCCTCCCGAGGTTCTACGATCCGCTGTCCGGTGAGATCCTGTTCGACGGCGTCGACCTGAAAGAGCTCAAGCTCTCGGACCTGCGCGCCCAGCTCGGCATCGTGACCCAGGAGGTGATCCTCTTCCACGACTCGGTGGCGGCGAACATCGCGTACGGCACCCAGCCGGACCGTGACCGTCTCGAGGAGGCCGCCCGCGCGGCCAACGCGCTCGACTTCATCGAGGGGCTTCCCGAGGGGTTCGAAACGCTGGTCGGGGAGCGCGGCGTGCGGCTCTCCGGCGGCCAGCGGCAGCGGCTGGCGATCGCGCGCGCGATCTTCCGCAACCCTCCGATCCTGATCTTCGACGAGGCGACCTCCGCGCTCGACACGGAGAGCGAGATGTTGGTCCAGCAGGCGATCGCCCGGCTGATGGAGAACCGCACCTCGATCGTCATCGCCCACCGCCTCTCGACCGTGCTCCACGCCGACCGGATCGTGGTCGTCGAGGGCGGACGCGTCGTCGAGCGCGGGACCCACGCCGAGCTCATGGCGCTGGAGGGACGCTACAGCCAGCTCTACGAGCTCCAGTTCGCCGACCTGCCGGCGTGACACGGCAGCGCCCCTCGCTCCCGCTCGATCCGGCGACGGTCCGCCGCGCGCTGTTCGTCCGGCTGCGCCGGTTCGGCGACACGATCCTCATGGCCCCGAGCCTCGCCGCGTTCAAGGCGTGGGCCCCGCACGCCCGCGTGGGCGTGGTCGTCCAACCCGGCTACTCCGCGTTCCTCGACCTGCTCCCCTTCGTCGACGACGTGCTGGTCGCCCGGAGGGGCCCGCTGGGAGCGGCTCGCGCGCTGGCCGAGGTTCGCGCTTGGGCGCCAGACCTGACCGTCGACTTCCACGGCGGATCGCGAGCGGCCGCGCTCACGTTCGCGAGCGGCGCCCCTGTAACGGTCGGCGAGTGTCGCTACCGCTGGCCGGTCTACGACGTCCGGGTGCCGCGGGCCGAATGGCTGTTCGGTCTCGGCCGGCGCGCGCACACGGTCGAGAACCACCTCGCACTGATCGCGGCGCTCGGCGTGCCGACCGCGCGCGCGCGGCTCTCGCTGCCGATCGACCCGGCCGCCGAGCGCGCGGTCGCCGAACGACTCGCCGAGGCGGGCGTGTCCCCGGGGCCGCGGGCGGTGCTTTTCCCCACCACCACCCTCCGCGGCAAGCAATGGCCAATCGCGCGCTGGTTGGCGCTCGCCGCCCGGCTCGCGGCGGCGTGGAGCGGCGCGATCGTACTCCAGTTCGCTCCGCGCGAAGCGGACCTCGCCACCCGCGCCCGCGAGGAAGCGCGCGGCGCGCACGTGGTGGGCGGACTCCCGCTCTCCGATCTCTCCGCGCTCGTCGCCGGATCGAGCCTGGTCATCTCTCAGGACTCGCTCGGCATCCACCTGGCCGCGGCGCACGGCGTCCCGGCGGTCGTCCTCTTCGGCGCAACCGACCCCGCCCGCTATCACCCGTGGGGGGTCGAGCACGTCGTCGTGAGGGTCGCGGGACTCGCGTGCTCGCCCTGCGGCGGCCGCTCTTGTCGCTCCCCTTACTATCCCTGGGCGTGTATCGACGGGCTCGACGACGAGGTCGTGTTCGAGACCTCGCTGGCCTGGCTCGAGGGTCGCCGCCCCGGCACGCTGGAGCTCGCCACGGCCTCGTGAGCCGACCGCTTTCGATCTTCCACTGCGACTTCCGCCTCAGCTGGGCCGGTGGGCAGAACCAGCTGTGGCTCCTGGCCCACGGGCTGGCCCGCCGCGGGCACCGGCAGTGGATCGTGACCCGGCCCGAGAGCGAGATGGCCGCGCGCGCGCGCGCGGCGGGCTTCGACGTGATCGAGCACCCCTACCGCGGCGAGGTCGACCCTCGCGCGTACCGGAGTCTGCGCCGGTGGATGGCTACGCACCGGCCGGATGTCGTCCACGCCCACGACTCCCACAGCCTGATGCCGGCCGCGGTGGCCGCTCGGCTCGTCCGCCCGCGGCCGGCCGTCGTCGGACACCGTCGCGTAGACTTTCCCATCCGGCCCCACGCGCTCTCGCGCTGGAAGTACTCCCGGGGGCCGGACCGGCTGATCGCGATCAGCGAGAGGGTGCGCAAGGTTCTCCTCGAGGACGGGGTCCCCGAGTCCCGGATCGCGCTCATCCCCTCGGGCATCGACCTCGAGACCCCACCACCCCCCGTGGGGCCTTCCCTCCACGATCGCGTGGGGGCGCCCCCAGGCGCGCCTGTCGTCCTCACGATCGCATCGCTCGCCGACTACAAGGACCATCCCACGCTGGTCGAGGCGGCCGCGCGCCTCGAGCCCAGGGAGCCGATGACCCGCTGGGCAGTGTGCGGGGCGGGCGGGCTCCTCGAGCGCATGCGCGCGGAGGTCCAGCGACGGGGCCTGTCGGACCACGTCCGCTACCTGGGGTTCGTTCCCGGCGCGCGCGGCTTCCTCCCGGAAGCCGACGTCTTCTGCCTGTCGTCCAAGGCCGAGGGCCTCGGCACTAGTGTCCTCGACGCGATGGCGGCCGGCGTGCCAGTCGCCGCCACGGCGGGCGGGGGGATCCCCGAGATGATCGAGCACGAGGTCACGGGCCTCCTCGCGCCGGTCGGCGACGGCGCGGCGCTCGCCGCGGCCGTCGACCGACTGCTCGACGACCGCGCGCTCGCGCGACGGCTGACCGACGCCGCCTGCGAGCGCGTGCGCGACTTCGACATCGAGCGGACGATCGAGCGGACCGAGGCGCTCTACCACGAAGTCGTGGCGGAGCAGCCCTAGCGGACGGGCGGCGTGCCCGCGTTCCAGCCTATCTTCGGATCGGCTCACGCCGTCAGGGATCGGTCAAACATGAGAAAAGGAAGGGGCCCGATGAACCGCAGCTTCGCTTACCCGCTTGTTTTCGCGCTCGCGACGTCGTTTCTGATGGTGGTCGGCTGCCAGCCACAGGACGATGCTGCGGACGAGGCGGGGATCGACACGCTGGCCGAGGCCGCCGACACCCAACCGACGGGGACGCTCTACGATCGGCTGGGCGGTGAGCCCGCCATCGCCGCCGTCGTCGACACGTTCGTCGCCCTCGCCGCGGGGGACACGGAGCTCAACTTCACCCGCCAAGGGACAGCCAACGAGTGGGAGGCCACGCCCGAGAACGTCGAACTCCTGAAGGCGCGCCTGGTCCAGTTCGTCGGCCAGGCGACGGGCGGCCCCCAAGTCTACGAGGGCCAGGACATGGCTGCCGCGCACACCGGGATGGCGATCACGAACGAGGAGTTCGACCGGCTGGGCGGACACCTCGGCGCCGCTCTGGACGCCTACAACGTTCCCGAGGCAGAGAAGCAGGAGCTCTTCGCGATCGTCGAAACAACGCGCAGCGCGATCGTCGCGCCCCAGTAACCGGTCTCGCGCGGCCGGGTTCCATCGGCGGGGGCGGGCGCTCCCGCCGATGCCCCGCGTCGACCCTTCGTACGCGGTGCCGCGTTCAGGCGCCGGAGCGGGCCACCATCTCCGCGTTGTCGCACCGGAAGTCCGACTTCTTGTGGGTGCTGTCGCAGAAGGGCTTCGTGCTCGAGTGCCCGCAGCGGCAGAGCCACGTCTCACCCTCCACGTCCAGCTCGGTGCCGTCGCTCAGCACGACCCGAAAATCGCCCTTGACGTGATATGGCCCGTGCTCCCGCGGGGTGATGATCGTCTCGGCCATTCGGTATCCCTCCTGTCGTCTTCAGGC
>DASQEN010000146.1:0-4026 GCA_035633635.1 Gemmatimonadota bacterium
AGCGCGCGTGCAAACACGCGCTCGGCATCGTCCTCGGTCACCATACGCTGCGGCAAGTGGTAGTAGGTCTCACCGAGGAGGTGCCAGAAGTCAGGGTCATCAGGGTACCGTTGGACCGACTGGCGTAAGGAATCGAGGCTCCTCATTGTCCCGAGCATGTAATCGCGATTGGCCCGCGCCAGCAACGCTTCCCGGGCCGGGAGCCGGTCCGAGAGTTTCAGCGCCCGTTCGTAATACTCAACGGGCCATCCTCCTGAGAAGATCCATTGCTCCGCATCACCGATGCGCATAATGGCAAGGGCGAAGAGGGAGTCAGTCGTGATGGCCCGCTCATAAGCCTCGACCGCGCCTTTGAAGTCCCCGCTTCGGTAAAGGACTTCCCCCGAGAGGTACGATTTTAGCGCCGGGAGCGAAGCCGTTGTGACGCTCTCAAGAACCGGCATCTGCGGCAGGTCACCTCCACCTTCCTGATAGATCGCTCGCAATACCTCGATCGAGAGGCGATCAACCAGTGAGAAGATGCTGTCCGGTGAGCCTTCGACCTGACCCTGCCCAAGTTTAGATCCATCCTCGAGATCGTAGACCTCGGCCCCGAAGCGCACTCCCGTGCTCGACCCGACCACGTCTCCGATTAGCGCATAGCTTGCCCCGGTTCGCCGCGCGACAGCGAGTGCGGAAGCGAGATCGGGCGCCCGGTCGCCCGGGACGCCCTCGCGCCACCTCGCCAATACCGTTCGACTATCGATCGTCCTGAGGCCTGCCGCCCCATCGAGGTTGGTCGAGAGCACGTCGACCATTCCTTCGCGCCACACATCGAGGCCTGCTCCCTGTACCGTGAAGGGCAGAACCGCGATCCCGGGAGCGGCGTTGACGGCCAGTGCTTCTTCCGTGGTGAGCACAGAGCCGAACTCACGCCGCGCGAAGTACAGTCCCGTCAGGAGGACCAAGACGGCTGCCACGGCGCCTCCGAGGACCGCCTGTCGCCGACCAAAGTGGATCCGCGCCAACCACCCTGGCAGAGCGCTCGCCTCCTCCGGCATAGCCGTTACCGCGAAGAGTCGCCACTCGCCCGGCACGCCCTTGAGCGCCCGGACGCCACGATCCTCGAAGTCGAACGCCGAGCCCGCCAAGGCATCGTGCACCGAGCGCGAGACTAGGATCTCCCCGGCGCCGGCTTCGGCCGCCACCCGCGCCCCGATGTGCACGCCCAGGCCCCCCAGATCGTGCCCCTCCCGCTCGAGCTCTCCCATGTGCAGGCCGGCTCGGATCTCCAGCCCCAGGTCGTGCACCGCTGAGCGAATGGCACCGGCGCAAGCGATGGCCCGCGCGGGACTCGTGAATGTCGCCAGGAAACTGTCGCCGGCGGTGTTGATCTCGTGTCCGCCAAAGCGGCGGAGCTCCACCCGGACGCGCCGATCGTGCTCGTGCCGCAGATCGCGCCAGCCCGCATCACGCAGCTCCACCGCGCGCTCGGTCGAGCCGACGATGTCGGTGAAAAGGATTGTAACGAGGGATCGTTTGGGCTTCATGGTCGAATCTGGCTAGGCCGGAACCCGCCTAGCCTTTTGGCCCTCAACATGGGGTAGCCGCGGAGGACGGGTTAGAGGAGTCGATGTCGCAGACTACATCGTACAGTGACCCCGCGCTTCCACAATGTCTTCGGGGCAGCAGAACACCGGTCCTTTCCGATCAAGGCCCGCATGAAGTCCGGAACCAATCCACTACCGCATGGCTCAAGGCAATCCGCCTATCCGAGAAGAGGTGGTCCGTCCGCCAGACGATTTCGGTTACACCGTCCGCCCCAACGTCCTGAAGTGCCTTGAGCAGTAGATCATGGCCCGAGTTCCCCTCAGTGCTCAATAGCAGAATCGGTCGTTCACGTAGAGCGTGGGCCTGGGACGACGGGTCCCAGTCCAAGGGCATGGGCGATCAGGAGGGTTCCCAGATCGGTCATCTTCCCGTTCTGCCACAGGAACGCGTAGGCAAGAAAAGCCACCTGCCGCGACCTGATCGATCTGGAAGTCCTCGACGGCAATGCGCAGCGCTAGGTTGCGATCTGAGAAAGCTCGACCGTCTGCGCGGGCGTATGCTAGCCGACGTCGTCCCAGGTCATTTCCCTTGTGTAATCTGATTAGGCTCGTCTCTTCAGTTCCTCGCGACCGGTCTCCCCTCTACGTCCAGAACGACGAGCTCACCGAGGCCAAGCTCGAGCACGCCGCCCATCTTGGAGAGGTCGCCGACCAGCAGAAGTCGAGCTTGTTCCGGCAGAGCGTACTTCTGGGCGGTCGCGTTCACGAGCGCGAGCTCCGCACTCCCCAATTCTTCCACGGCCCGCTGAAACTCCGTCATGGGCAAGCCCGCGGTCCAGAGCTCTGCTACTTGAGTTGCGACGTCGCGCAAGGCCTCGAAGTTCTGCGCGTACCCCCGAACGCGGTTCGCCTTTGCGTGGGCCAGCTCTTCCTCGGAGATAGGCCTCTCCCCGGCTAGGTTCTTGAGCTCTGCCACGAACTCCACGACCGATTCGCGGGTCCTGTCCGTCTGCACCCCCCCAACTGCCATCCACATTCCGAACTTGGAGAAATGCGTCGGGAACGAAAAGACGCCGTAGGAGTAACCTTTGTCCTCCCGCAAGTTCAGGTTTAGACGCGTTCCAAAGCCGCCGCCCCACACGGCGTCGGCTACCTGCAGGAGGTAATGGTCCTCGGTCCTGCGTGGGGGGCCCGGGAGGATCTGCGCGATAACCGTTTGAGCCGCATCCTGCCGATCCACCACGTAGACCTTCCTAGGGTCCATGGGAGCCGGCTCAGGAATGGGGACCTCGGGCGACAAACCGTCCCACACGCCCAGCTGCTCGCGTGCGAGTTTGACAGCTTCCGAGAGAGTGACGTCCCCTACGAAGATCAGCGCCGAACCTCCTGGCCTCCAGTAGGTGCGGTGAAACGCGGCCAGATCAACGCGAGTGATGCCCTCAACCGACGAGGGGAGCCCCCGGCGTGGTCTCCCGTACGGGTGGTCGCGGCCAAAGATGAGCATGTTGCCGATCCGGTCCCAAGCCAGAGCGTTCGGATCTGTTCCTTCCTGCGCCAGCATGTCCAAGAGCCGCTTCTTCTCGCGTTCGAACTCGCCCTCGGGGAATACTGGATTTCGCACGACATCAGCGAAGATCGCGAAGGCGGGTGCGAGGTTTCGCTCGAGAACATCGAACGAGAGCAAGGAGCGCTCCTGAAACACCTCGCCATCGACCGAGGTGCCGAGGTCCCCGAGGGCATTCTCGATTTCGAGCGCGTTCCGATTCATCGTTCCGAGATCCATGGTCGTAACAGTTAGGTGGGCCGTGCCTCCCTTGCCGGGTAGATCGGCCGCGCTTCCGGCGCGCGTGACGAGCGTGACCGCTACCTTCGGAAGCTCCGATCGCTCGACGACGAGGATCTCGAGCCCGTTCTCGAGGGTCGCAGAGAGCACCTCGGGGGCATGAAAGGCTTCGTCCGCCCCGAGCGCGGGGGCAGTGGCTCGGTCCAGCGCAACGTCGAGTGCACGGCCGGACGCTTCGGGATGAAAGCGCAGGAGCACGCGGTTCCTCGTGTCCAGCCAGGTTGCCACCGCCTGACGAACTCCTTCCGCGTCAGCACGGCGGAAGCGCAGGACGTCCTCCTCCACCATCCCTGGATTTCCGAGAAAGACATTGTACTGGTTCAGAAGGTCGGCTTTGCCGCCGAAGCCGCCGATCCGTTCCAGGCCCGTCAAGAAGGTCACTTCCCGCTTCGCGCGTGCGCGTTCCACCTCGGCGGCAGAGGGTCCTTCGCGCGCGAGCCTCGTGATCTCTTCGGTGATAATCGTTTCGACCCTCTCCAGGTCCGCACCAGGGCGTACGGTTGCGTCGATGACGAAGCTGCTCGCCATGACCCGCGAATCGACGTAGGAGGAGACGGCGGTCGCGATTTGCTGCTCGTAGACCAGGACCTTCTGCAGGCGTGAGGAGAGCCCATCTGTCAGAATCAATGAGGCGAGTGTGAGCTCCGCGTCGCC
>DASQEN010000147.1:0-2677 GCA_035633635.1 Gemmatimonadota bacterium
AGGGCCGAGATGACGTTGAAATGCTCCTCGCCGGCCTTGTCATAGCGCATCGCCTTGCGCTGGAGCGCAGCCTCGACCTGCTCGCGCGGGAGCCGCTCTCCGTCCTGCGCCAGCGCGGCAGCGAGCTCGAGCGTGGAGAGCGCCATCCGCGCGTCACCCTGCGCGGACTCGCACAGGAACGCGCGCGCCTCCGGGTCGAGCGCGATCCCGCGACCCCCCAGGCCTCGCTCCGCGTCAGCCACCGCGCGGTCGACCAGGATGCCGATCTGTTCGGCGGTCAGTGGGTCCAGCGTGTAGACCCGCATCCGGGACAGGAGCGCCGCGTTGACCTCGAACGAGGGGTTCTCGGTCGTGGCGCCGATCAGCGTGACGACGCCCTGCTCGACGTGTGGGAGAAAGGCGTCCTGCTGGGCTTTGTTGAAGCGGTGGATCTCGTCGCAGAACAGGATCGTCCTGCGGCCGCGGAGCCCCAGCTCCTCGCGCGCCTCCGTGACGACCCGCTTGACGTCCTTGACCCCCATCGTGACCGCGCTGAACCAGACGAACCGCGCTCCCGTCGATTCGGCGACGATCCTGGCGATCGTGGTCTTGCCG
Organism: Gemmatimonadota bacterium; assembly: GCA_035633635.1. Classification (GTDB taxonomy): domain Bacteria; phylum Gemmatimonadota; class Gemmatimonadetes; order JACCXV01; family JAHWKZ01; genus JAICNR01. The sequence continues at coordinate 595 of DASQEN010000147.1, forward strand.
GTGCCGGGCGGCCCCCAGAGGATCAGCGAGTGAAGCTCGTCGGCCTCGATCATCCGGCGCAGCACGCCGTCGGAGCCGACGAGGTGTTCCTGTCCCACGAACTGGTCCAGCGTGCGCGGCCGCACCCGGTCGGCCAGAGGCGCCACCTTCGCCAGCCGTTCCTCGGCCTGCTGCTCGAAGAGGTCCATCCGCTTGTTCTACCCTCCGGTTTCGCCTACGGGTTCCGGCCGCGGGACCCCACCCGCTGCCTCGGCGGCCGCCTCGACGAGGGCGAGGACGGTCCCGGTCGTTGCGCCAGACTCGTCCTCGTTCAGGTCGTAGCCCGCGATCCCCACAGCCTGGAGCCGCTGCCCATCGAAGGTCGCGCGGACGGCCTCGATCAGCCGCGCCGGGTCCAGTCCATCCGCCCCGGCGTCCGCGGCGCCCGGCACGGCCTCGCGCGCGAGCACGGAGCAATCGACGTGCAGGTACCAGCCGTCCGCGTCGGTGCTTTCCACCTCGGCGACGAGGCGCTCCGCCTCCCCGGCCGGGACGACCCGGATCCCGTCCGCCTCCATCGCGCGGCGCTCCTCTTCGGAGGCGCGATCCGCTCCGAGCGCGATCACGCGCCGCCCGTCGGCGCGCGCCGGCCGCACGGCGAGCCTGTCGCGCTTCGCGCGGCCGGTGAGGAGCCCGAGCGAGGCCTCCTCGAGCCGCGGCCTGCGGAACATCCCCCCGGAACGGTAGTCGCCCCGTCCACTCGCCCACACCACGCCGGTCCGTCCGCCGAGCGCGTCGATCACGCCGAGCGCCACGTACCCGGCACGGCTGAGCACGATCGGAAACCGGTTCCGATCCCACGCCGACTCCACGCCGTCCCCGATCGCGCGGGCGAACGCCTCGGCCAGCCGGGACTCGGGCATCGGCTTGTCGAACCCCAGGTCCTCGACCCGCGCGGTCCACCCGCGCTGGTTCAGGAGATCCGAGAGCGTGGCCATGCCTAGACCCCCCGGTCGGTGGCGCCCGTCCGGCTGCCTCACGCCGCCCAGAAAAGGCATCGGAAGGATCTGGAGATGGTCGACGAACGAGGCCATTCGGTCCTCCAGGTCAGACGATCGCAGGCCGCGGGCGATCCGCGAGCACGCGGTTGAGATGCGATCTCGAGACGTACGGGGAGTCCTTGACGAAACACCGCCAGAAGCGCTCGGTGCCGACCGAGATCCCCACGCGCGGGGTCCACACGACCGCTCCCGGCGAGGTGCCGGGCTCGATCCGGAGCGGGGAACGGACCAGGTCGGCACGGTTTTGCTCTATCGTGATCCCGAGCGCGTCGCAGAGCTTGCCGGGTCCGCTGGCCAGCTCGCGGTCGGCCAGCGGACCACCCCGGCTCCGCCGACGGGCCGCGCGCCGCGCGCGCATCAGGTCGAGCCCTTCGAGCGGCTCGAGCGCCCGTACCAGCACCGCGGACGGATGCCCCTCGCCACGCGTCACCACGTTGAAGCAATGATACATCCCGTAGATCAGATAGACGTAGCCAAACCCTGGGAGTCCGTAGAGGGGCGCGGTCCGAATGGTGTGGCCCGCCGCGGCATGGCAGGCCGGGTCGTCTTCCCCGTGGTACGCCTCGACCTCGACGATCCGCCCGGCCCCCCTGCCACCTGGGGGCTCGTGCACCAGCCGGCAACCGAGCAGGTCCCGAGCCACAGCAAGGGTGTCGCGGTCGTAGAACGAGCGGGGAAGCGCGCTCACCGCGACTCGCCCCCCGCCCGCGCGGGCAGAAGCTCCTCGCGCACGAGGCCCAGCAGGCCCTCTCGGGTGTTGAGCGAAGGATCCTCGACGACCCGCTCTAGCGCCGCCGCGAGGACCTCCCCGAACAGGGGGCCTGGCGAGAGCCCGATGGCGATCAGGTCCTCCCCGCCGATCGCCAGGTCCTCGACCCGAAGCGCATGCCGGGCTTGGAGGACGGCGCGCACCCGGCGGAAGCGCTCGACCAGCGGGCGCTCGTGCCCGCGGCTGCGATTCCCGCGCCAATCCGCCAGGTGGAGCCGGTAGAGGTCCCACACGTTCTCCTCTCCCACCCGCCGGATCCAGCGCCGCACGGCCG
>DASQEN010000148.1:0-18004 GCA_035633635.1 Gemmatimonadota bacterium
GGCGAGCCGGCCGCCGCGCAACCGTCGGGCGGGGGCGCGCGAGTGCGGTACCGCCCCTCCGATCGCGTGCGCGTGGTCCCCGGCGCCGTCTTCGCCCGCTACGGGAGCAGGTCCCTCCGGCTCGACCTCTACCTCCCCGCCGAAGAGGTGGGGGCGGTCCCGGGTGTCGTCGTGATCCGGGGTGGGGGGTGGACCGTCAACGACCGCGCGGAGTCCGCCCACGTCGCTGCCGCCCTCGCCGAGCGCGGCGTGGCCGCCGCGACCATCGAGTACCGCACCGCGGACGAGGCCCCGTTCCCGGCCGCCGTCCAGGACGTGAAGGCGGCCGTGCGCTGGATGCGCGCGAACGCCACCACCTACGGCATCGATCCCGACGCCATCGGGACGCTCGGCGGCTCTTCCGGGGGGCACATGGCGCTGCTGGCCGGCGTCACCGACGGCGACGTCGCGTTCGAGGGGGCCGGCGGCCACGCGGACGTGTCGAGCCGCGTGCAGGCGGTTGTGGCGATGGCCGCTCCCACCGACCCCCGTCGGCTCGACGCGGGCGGGCGGCGGACGGTCGGGCGGTTCCTCCGCGCGACGCCGTCGCAGGATCCGGAGCGATGGGCGCGGGCGTCGCCGGTGAGTCACGTGGACGCGGGCGACCCGCCGGTGCTTCTGCTCCACAGCCGCGCGGACGAGGCGGTGCTCCCGGAGCAGTCCACGCGGTTCGCCGCGCTTTACCGCGCGGCCGGCGCGGAGGCGGAGGTGGTGCTGATCCCCGACGCGCCGCACCCGTTCTGGAACTACGCCCCGTGGTTCGCGCAGACCATGGACCGCGCCGCCGCGTTCTTCCTCGGCGTGGCGGGCTCCAACTGAGCCAACGTCGGAGGCCGAGGCCTTCGCAGGGCTGTCATGGAATCATTGATTCGCCTGCTCCTCCTCCGGTTAAGACGCTGGACCAATCATCACCGAGGAGGAACGTCATGAAAAGAATACGATTCGCCATGGTCGTCGGGATCCTGACCTTTGGCGTAGCGGGCTGCGGCGAGGAAACCCCCATCAGTCCGGCCGGGGATATCGCACTCGAGACCGCGGGTGGCCGAGGGCCGGCGATCCCGAGCAGTGGACATGAGTGCGACGGTCTCCCGACCGCGCCCCTCAGTCAGCGAGTGGATCTCTACACTCCCACGTTCGCCAACCCGACGAGCGTCACGAATCCGTTGTTCCCGATCAGCGAGCTCGATCGCGTGCTCCTGCTCGGCACCGTCGACGGCGGCGACTTCCGGACCGAAACCACGCTCCTTTCCCAAACCCAGACCATCGAGCTCGAAGGTCGGACCGTCGAGGCGCTCGTCTCCCAGTATGTCGCGTGGCTCGATCGGCGGATCCACGAGGTCGCGATCGACTGGTACGTGCAGGACGACCTGGGCGCGGTGTGGTACCTCGGCGAGGATGTGTTCAACTACGACGAGGGCAGGGTCGAGGACACGGAAGGCACCTGGCTCGCGGGCAAGGACGGCCCGGAGGCGATGATCATGCCGCCTGATCCCCAGGTGGGTGACGTCTGGCGCCCGGAGAACATCTGCGGCTTCGTCTTCGAGGAGGTCACCGCCACGGCGACCGGGGTCACGGTACCGGGTCCGCAGGGCCAGGTTTCGGGAGCGCTCGTCGTGAGCGAGCTCCACATGGACGCCACGACCGAGGACAAGATCTTCGCCCCGGGATACGGCGAGTTCTCGACCGGCTCCCCCGGAAGCGACATCGAAGCCCTCGCTCTGGCCGTGCAGATTGACGCGCTCGCCGGACCGCCGCCCGCCGAGCTCGAGGCCCTGTCGAGCGGCGCAGCCAGGATCTTTCGGGCGGCGCGTGCCAGGAAATGGAACGACGCTTCGGACACCGTTGAGGACATGGCCGACGCCTGGGCCGCGTTTCAAGCGCTTGGCTTCGTACCCCCGTTGCTCGATGCCGAGATGGAGACCGCGCTTGAGTATCTCGTGGAGTCCGTCGACGACCGCGATATCGAGGAGACCCGTCAGGCAAGCATCGACGTGGCTCGAGCCAGCCTCGACCTCCAGCTCCGGCACCTGTCCCGAGACGAGATCGACCTGGCCCAGATCGACCTCTGGGTTCGCCAGCTCCTGGTCGACGCGGCCGCCCACGATCTCGGCGCGATCCGGGGCGACATCGTGTCGATCGGGTTGATCCGCGACCGATTCGCGCATCCACCCGTTGCGGACATCGACGCGCAGATCCGCGCGGTCCAGTCGGCCGCACTCGCCGCGAACCTGTCCGGCGCGACCGAGGCCGCCGTAAGACTCCAGAACGCTTTGGCTCGATCGAGCCGGGGTGTTCCCAGGCTGTAAGCTTGGGCGACTGCAGGCGGGCGGGGCGGACCCTTTCCAGGCTACGGCCACCGGGAAGGTCCGCCGCCGCGCGTTTCTCGTTCTTCGGCTAGAGAGCCTGCGCTCTACTCGTTCTCCGTCGCGGACAGCGCGACTGTCTCCACGTCGACGGTGAGCTCCTCGAGCGTCTTCTCGATCTCGGGAGGCATTCCCGCCTGGTATCGCCCGCCCAGATGGGTCGCGAGGAACTCCTCGATCTTGGCGTGCATCGCGAGGTTGTTGTCCTCGTTGGCGAAGCCGTGGCCCTCGTTGGCCGCGACCAGGTACTCGACGTCCTGACCCTTCTCCCTGAGCGCGACCACGATCTGGTCCGACTCCGCCTTCTTGACCCGCGGATCGTTGGCGCCCTGGATCACGAGGAGCGGAGCGGTGATCGCCTCGGCGGAGTTGAGAGGCGACTGGGACTCCATCCGCTCGACGTCTGCGGGCACATTCAGGTCGCCGACCCGCACAGCGAAGAGCTTCTGGATCGGCTTCCAGTACGGCGGGATCGAGTTCAGCAGCGTGATGATGTTCGAGGGACCCACGATGTCGACGCCCGCAGCATAAAGGTCGGGCGTGAACGCCAGGCCGGCCAGCGTCGCATAGCCGCCGTAGGAGCCGCCCATGATCGCGACCCGCTCGGGATCGGCGATCCCCTGATCGATCAGCCAGCGGACGCCGTCGGTGATGTCGTGCTGCATGGTGCCCGTTCCCCACTGTCCGTTCCCCAGGTTCAGGAAGTCCTCTCCGAAGCCTGCCGAACCGCGGAAGTTCGGCATCAGGACGGCGTACCCGCGGTTGGCCAGGAACTGCGTGAATCCGTCGAAGCCCCACACGTCGCGCCCCCAAGGTCCGCCGTGCGGCATGACGACCACGGCCAGGTCCTTCGGCTCGACGCCCTGCGGGACCGTGAGGTACGCCGAGATCTCCACGCCGTCGCGCGCCGGGTAGCGAACCGGCTTCATCGTGGCCATGTGCTCGCTGGGGATCTCGGGGCGCACCCGGTAGAGCAACTCGGCCTCGCCGGTCTGGTGGTCATAGACGTAGGTCGAGCTGGGGTCCACGTCCGAGTCCACGGAGACCAGCATCATCCGGTCGTCCTCGGTCATCGAGCGGAAGCCGTAGTCGCCTTCGGGGAGCTCAGCCCGGACCCGCTCGAGGTCGCGGGCGAACGCGTCGGTTTTCGGGTAGTAGCGCGTGCGGTCGCCGATGTAGGAGGTCCCGATCAGCTCCTCGGTGGCGTTGGAGAAGATCGTCCCCTGGAAGTCGACCTGGTTCTCCGGATCGCTCTCGACCAGTTCGGTGGCGCCTGTCTGGACGTCCATGAGCTCGAGGCGAACGAGATCGCCCTCTCCCTTGTTGGTCAGGAGATAGACGCGCTTCCCGTCCTTGTGGAAGCGGTCCGGGAAGCAGGACTCCTCGGAATTGCAGGTGTAGATCGTAGTCAGCGCCGACCCGTCCACGCGGAGGATCTCCCAGCCGCCATCCTCCGTCTGACGGATGCCGAGCCGGAGATTTCCGTCGAGATCGGCGGCCCACTGGGCCACGTTCTCGTCGTTCTGGAGGACGAGCGCACGCTCGCCGCTCCGGATGTCCACCTGGTACACGTCGTGGACGGCCGCGTCGCGGTCGTTGAGTCCGACCAGGATGTAGTCGGGGTCGTTCTCGGGAACGGCGTAGATGGCGGCGCGGACGTTCTCGAGCGGCGTGAGGTCGCGCGCGGTCGGCACCTTCATTCCTTCGGCGGGGTCGGCGGCCGGATCCACGGCGTAGACGTGGAAGTTCTCGTTCCCTCCCTGGTCCTGGACGAAGAGGATGGCCTTCGAGTCCTGACTCCAGAAGTAGCCCTGAATGGGCCGCAGGGAGTCGGCGGTCATCGGTCGGGCCGCCTCGAAGGGCTCGTTCATCCCCTTCACCCAGACGTTCCCGATCCCGTCGAGCGGCTTGACGAACGAGACCCAGTGGCCGTCGGGTGAGAGCTGACCGCCCGAGATCTCGGGGTTCCCGAAGAAGATCTCGCGGTCGACCAGCGGCGGCAGGCGGTCGAGGTACGGAAGCTCCTCGGCGCCGCCAGACACGGTCGACGGCTCGACCGCCTGGGCGTGAAGGAGCGCGGGTCGAAGGCTCGAACCGCCGAGGGCCAGGGAAGCGAGCAGGATTACGAGCAGGAGTCGCGGCATCGTTCACCTCGTGGGGAATGGTGGAGGGTATGGATGGTCAATGTACCCTCGAACCGTCGGGCGGACCGCCTAGGGCGGCGGACAGGACGTGGCCGCCGGGATAAGGTAAATTGTTTTGCTTTCAGGAACGGGTTCAAGAGAACGACCGCTCGAAAATCGACGCGCCGGCCTCTCGACGAAACACCGAGAGCGGCGCTCTTTTCATGCGACGTGCCCGAGGCCCTGGAAGATCCCGGCAGGTAGCCGGGGGATCGTCCATCACGCAACAAGAAAAGGAAAAGAAAATGGCCAAGGGCAAGGTAAAGTGGTTCAACGACGCGAAGGGCTTCGGCTTCATCGAGCAGGAGGGCGGCCCGGACGTCTTCGTCCATTTCTCGGCGATCGCCGGTGAAGGCTTCAAGTCGCTGAGCGAGAACGACGAGGTCGAGTTCGACGTCGAGCAGGGTCCCAAGGGCCCGCAGGCGACGAACGTCAGGCGCGTTTCGTCGAGCTCGGTCTAAGCGCGCGTTGGTAGCCCCATCCCAGCGACCCAACCTCGCTCTATCCGCTCGGGCATCTTCTCGCGCCCGGTTGAACTCCTGGGGAACCGATCCTAAATATTCTCAGACGCCTGCGAGGAGGTGAGTCATAAGCGTAATGAGGCAGACCGCGCTGGAGTTCGCGATGCTCGTCGCGGGGATCGCGTCCGCCCACGCTCAGGGGAATCCGGGCCCCCTCGAGACGATCTCGATCACGGTCCGCGAGGGGACGACGCTTGCCGTCGACCTTTCCCGCGACGGGCAGACGATTGCTCTCGACCTTCTCGGGCAGATCTGGGTCTTGGACGCGGCCGGGGGCGAGTCGCGGGCGATCACCGACGCGGTGCGCGACACGGCAGAGGACGTCGATCCCTCTCTGTCGCCGGATGGACGGCAAGTCGTGTTCTCGGGTGAGCGGGCGGGGCGACGCGGCCTGTGGGTCGCGGATCTGTCGGGCGGGCCCCCGCGGGTGCTCTCGCAGACGGTGGTGGCCGAGGGATTCGACGGCCAGGGCGCCTGGTCGCCCGACGGCCGGACGGTAGCGTTCGCGCGCGCGGTCCTCCATGTCTCGGGGGACGAGGTCGTCGGGTGGAGCGAGATCGCGCTCTTCGACATGGCATCCGGGGCCGTGCGGTCGCTCGGCATCGAGGGGCTGCCGGAGCCCGACGTGCGGGACCCCGCATGGTCGCCCGACGGCGCGCGAATCGCGTTCGTCGCCGCGTGGGTTCAGGACGGCGACGGCGGACGCGTTTGGAGCGTGCCGGTCGATGGCGGCGCGGCCACCCCGCTCACGCCCGAGGATGTCGGCGCCCTCGCGCCCGCCTTCTCGCCGGACGGCTCGCGCCTCGCGTATCTGGCGCCCGACTCGGTGGGGCGGGTCCATGTCTGGGTCCAGGAGCTGGCCGGCGGGCCGCGCCAGCTGACCGATCACGAGGATGTGGCGCCGACGCGCGTCCGCTGGACGCCGGACGGCGGGGAGCTCCTCTACTCCGCTGACGGCGGTCTGTGGCGCGTCCCCGCGACGGGCGGCGCGCCGGCCGCGATCCCCTTCGTCGCCACCCTCTCGTTCACGCGCCCGCACGTGGAGCTCCCGCCCGTGCACTTCCCCGCGCCGGGGGTCGTGCAGCCGGCGCGCGGCCACATGGGGCTCGCGCTCTCGCCGAGCGGAACGCAGATCGGCTCGATCGCGCTGGGCAAGCTCTGGGTCGTGCCGATTGGGGGAGAGCCCCCGGCGTTCGGCGAGCCGCGCGCGGTCGCGGACGTGCCGCACACGGCCCACGGACTCGCGTGGGCGCCCGACGAAACGGAGATCGCGTTCGCGGCTGGGCCGCTCGGGTTCGAGGACCTCTACGCGACCGCGGTCGCAACGGGCGAGACCCGCCGCGTGACCGAACTCGAGGGCGGGGAGCGGGAGCCGCTCTGGTCGCCGGACGGCGAGCATCTGGCCTTCGTCCACGTGGCGGCGGAGGAGTTCCGGCTCCGGGTTGTCGACGCGCGCGGAACGGCACGCGACCCCGGCGAGACGCGGGACCTCGGCGAGGTCCACGCGACGTGGGTCGGGGAGACCGCCGACGCCCCCGCGTGGAGTCCGGACTCGCGCTCGCTCCTCGTCCGGCTCGACCCGGATCCGGTGCTCGGAACCGGCGCGGAGCTCGTCTCATTGACCGGCGAGCGCCGGCGGCTCGAGCGCTTCGCCGACGCGCCGATCTTCCTCCAGTGGCCGACACCGGAATCGATCATCTACGTGCGCCACGACCGCCTGTGGACCGCGGACTTCGACACCGTCCGGGGCGTCGTGGGCGAGCCCCGGCCGCTCTCCGACGCGCCCGCGATCTACCCCTACGCGGCGCGCGACGGGACGATCCTCTACCTGTCGGGGGACGGCTGGCGGCTCCGGTCTGCAACGGGCGACGAGCGGTCGCTCGGCTGGCCGCTCCACTACGCGCCGCCGATCCCGGCCCCGCTCATCGTCCAGAACGTGCGCCTCGTTGACGGGACCGGCGCGCCCCTCTCAGCCCCGATGGACGTCCTCGTCCGGGAGGGGAGGATCGTGCGGATTGCACCCGCCGGCGACGGGCCCGACGAGCCGGGCGCGCGGGTCCTCGACGCCGAGGGGCGGATCGCAATCCCGGGCCTCATGGACCTCCACATGCACTCCTACGACACCGGGCAGCTCCCCGGGCAGCTCTACTACGGGGTGACGACCGTTCGCGATCAGGGGTCGCGGATCGCCACGCTCGTCGGAACAGCCGAGGCGATGGCGGCCGGCGTGATTCCCGGCCCGCGCGTGAGCTTCGGCGGGTTCCAGTTCTTCACGGACTGGTCCTTCGATGGCGAGGAGTGGCGCGGCATCGAGCCCGAGGCCGATCCGGGGCACGTCGAGCGGAGCGTAGCTCTGGCCGGGGCTCTGGGCGCCCATCACGTCAAGACCCGCACGTTCCGCCGCTGGGACATCAACGCGCGCATCATCGAGTCCGCGCACCGGCGCGGGCTGCGCGCGACGGGGCACTGTGCGCATCAGCTGCCGCTCGTCGCGGCCGGCATGAATGCCCAGGAGCATATCGGTTTCTGTACGGGCCGCGGCAACCCCTTCGCGTACGACGACATCCTTCAGCTCTATCGCGCCGCGGGCGTCTCGGTGATCCCGACCATCCTTTACAGCGAGATGGTGGTTCGGGTGAGCCGGGACCGGGGCATCGCCCCGGGTGACGGCCTCGAACCCTGGGAGCCGATCACGGGACTCGATTGGATGCTCGGGATCGATGCTGAAGATCGAAAGGAGTGGGAGAGGGCCGTCGCGAGCGAACGCGAGATGATCCCGCGCTTCCGGCGCGCCGGCATTCGCCTCGGCACCGGCACCGACGTCTGGCAGGTGCCGTGGGGCGTGCACCTCGAGCTCGAAGAGCTGGTCCGCTCCGGTCTGTCGCCCCTCGAGGCGATTCACGCCGCCACGGGGGCCTCGGCGGAGATCATCGGCGCAGAAGGCGAGCTCGGCACGATCGAGGTGGGGAAGTGGGCGGATCTCGTGATCCTCGACGCCGATCCCCTCGCGGACATCCGCAACACGGGGAGGATCCACACGGTCGTGAAGGGTGGAGAAATCGTGGACCGCGCGGCGATCCGGGAGTTGGCGCGGCAGCGATGACGGGCTAGGAGCTCAGCGCTCGCGCACGAGGCGGAGCGTGGTGTGACGGGCGATGCGGGAGAACGCGCGGTCGCGGGCCAGGAGCGGGGCGTCACGATCCAGTGCGCACTGCGCGACGTGAGCGTCGGGCGTGGAGATCGGGTGCCCCTTCTCGATCAGCCGCCGCCGCAGCTCGCCCACCCGGACCCAGTGCTCGCGAGGCGTCTCGTGAATCGGCAGGTCGTCGAGCAGATCGACGAGCGCCGCGCGATCAGAGTTCCTCCGGGCGCCACTGACCAGCTCGGCCACGACAAGGGGAGGAAGAACGACGGTCCCAAGGGCGAGCGAGTCCTCGAGGAGCGGGATCGACCGGCCCCCGAAGAAATCGATCCAGACCGAAGTGTCAACGACGAGCCCGACGCTCACGGGATTCCTCCAGGTCGATCTCCAGCTCGAGCTTTCCGCGCAGGTCCATCGCCTTCCGGTGCGCGCGGGTCCGCCGAACGAGTTCCAGGCCCTCGGTCAACGTGTCGGTGATCCCCTTCCCCGTCGTCTCCATCGCTTCCTCGAGGAGCTCCTCGGGAAGGTTGGCGGTGATTCTCTTAATGGTCATGACATGAGTATGTATCATAATCAGTATAAGCGTCAATACGAAACTTGATGGAACGTTCGCCGATACCCCCTGATCCTCGTAGCCGTTATGGTAGCTGTAGCTCGCCCTGAGTCAGCCAAGGAATGGACGCGACCCGAAGCAACCAGAGGAGGTTCCCATGCCGTACGTCGATGGATTCGTCTTGCCCGTCCCAAAGAAGAACCTGCAGGCCTACCGTCGCATGGCTCAGAAGGCGGGAAAGGTCTGGCGCGAGCACGGCGCCCTCGAATACCGCGAATGCGTCGGCGACGACGTGAAGATGGGAAAGCTCACGTCGTTCCCACAGAGCGTAAAGCTCAAGCGTAACGAGACCGTGGTCTTCGCATGGATCGTATACAAATCGCGCGCGCATCGCGATCGCGTCAACGCCAAGGTGATGAAGGACCCGCGACTCAAAGAGATGATGGATTCGAAGTCCATGCCGTTCGACGCCAAACGTATGATCTACGGCGGTTTCAAGGTCGTGGTCGACATCTGATTGGCAGAGAACGGATACAAGCGGGCCTCATCCGGAAATGGAGACCCCCGGAGGGCGAGGTCGTGCGGCTGGAGCCGCTCGTGGCCGAGCACCACGGCGAGCTCCTGGAGATCGCGCTGGACCCACGGATCTGGGAGGTCGGGCTCAACCGCGTGCACGATGCCGATTCGATGCGCGAATACATCGACGCGGCGCTCGACATGCAGCGCGAGGGGAGCGGGCTGCCGTTCCTGATCCGGGAGCAGGCGAGCGGCAGGGCCGTCGGCTCGACCCGCTACGGCAACATCGAAACCGCCCACCGCAGGATCGAGATCGGCTGGACCTGGGTCGCGCCCACATGGCAGCGGACCGCGGTCAACACCGAGTGCAAGTACCTGCTGCTGGGCCACGCGTTCGAAGATCTCGGGGCCGACCGCGTCGAGTTCAAGACCGACGCACTGAACCAGGCCTCCCGCCGCGCTCTGCTCCGGATCGGCGCGATCGAGGAGGGCGTGCTGCGACACCACCTGATCACATCGACTGGCCGCGTGCGGGACTCGGTCTACTTCAGCATCCTCGCCGACGAGTGGCCGAGCGTGAAGGCGGGACTGGAACGGATGCTCGGACGATAAGAGATCAGCCGAGCCCGCCCGCAATCGAGCGATGCCGGCCGGACTCCGCGCGCCAGCCGGTGATGAGCCCCGCGATCACCGTTCCGCAGAGCGACAGCGCGAGGTCCCCGATCGTGTCCCCGTACGTCAACTGGAGACCCGGCGAGCCGTACCACATCGCCACGAACTCGATGATCTCCCACAGGATGTGGCTCACGGCACCGAAGCCGATCGATAGCCCGGTCGCGATCCAAGGTTCGAGCCCGAGCCGGAGGATCAGGGAGCCAATGGCGAGGACGAGGAGCATGAACGTCGCCACGTGCGCCGCATCATCGAACCAGACGACCGTGTTGTAGAGGTCGAGCGCATTCCCGCCGACATCGATGATGAACGGCATGGGGAGGAGCAGGTCTGCGAGGTGGGGATACGGCGGCCGCCTGCCGCGAAGCACCCACCCGATCGGGATCACGACGATCGACACCGGATACAGGAGCGCCCGCGCGGGGATCGCCTTTCCCGCGAAGCGCTCGAGCTCCAGGTTTGCCATCCCGTAGGCGAGAAGGGCGACCAGAAGGAGCTTGGCCGCGAGGTTCAGCGCGGGGAGGATACGACCCGAGTGCACGGCCCATCATAGGGTATGGGCGGCCGCCTGTCGATTCCAGGCTCCCCTGAACGACTATCAGGTGTCCACAGTCGTTCCATCACCGAAAGAGGGAGCCATGCGCTACTTGTGCCTGATCTATGACGAGGAAAAAACGTTGGAGGAGATGTCGAAGAGCGAGTCGGATGCCACCATGGGCGAGTATTTCGGGTTCACCGAGGGGATCCAGAAGAGCGGCCACTACATCGGCGGGGAGGCCCTGCAGCCCATTCAGACGACGACGACCGTGCGGGTCCGGAAGGGGAAGGTTTCCACTACCGACGGCCCCTTCGCCGAGACGAAGGAGCAGCTGGGGGGATACTACCTCATCAACGCCAAGGACCTGGACGACGCCATCCAGGTGGCCGCGAAGATCCCCTCGGCTCGCTTGGGAAGCGTCGAGGTGCGGCCGATCATGGAGTTCGATCAGGCGTAGATGCGGTACCTGTGCCTGATCTACAACGAGGAGAAGAACCTCGCCGCGCTGTCGAAGAGCGAGTGGGACGGCCTGGCGGGTGAGTACTTCGCGTTCACCGAGGAGATTCGCAGGAGCGGCCACCATCGGAGCGGGGAAGGCCTGCAACCGGTTCGGACGGCTACGACCGTTCGCGTCCGGAACGGCAAGGTGTCCACGACCGATGGTCCGTTCGCAGAGACGAAGGAGCAGCTGGGCGGCTTCTACCTCATCGAGGCCCGGGACCTGAACGACGCGATCCATGTGGCCGCAAAGATCCCCTCGGCGCGCATGGGGAGCATCGAGGTGCGACCGGTCATGGAGTTCGACGAGCCTTAGCCGGAGTCGTTTACGGGTGAGCGAGGACTCGGCCGAGCTAGCGCTGTCGTCGCGCCGCTTCGGCCCGTACACGCTCCAGGCGGCGATTGCGGCCGTGCATGCGGAAGCCCCTACCGCCTCCGCGACCGACTGGGCCCAGATCGTCGGGCTCTACGACGTGCTCCTGCGCGCGAATCCGTCCCCAGTAGTTGAGCTCAACCGCGCGGCCGCGGTGGCGATGCGGGACGGCCCTGCGGCCGGCCTCGCTCTCATCGATGCGATCCTCGCGCGCGGCGACCTCGTGGACTACCAATGGGCGCACTCGGCGCGGGCGGACCTCTGCCGGCGGCTGGGGAGGAAGCCGGAGGCCCGAATCTCCTACGAGCGGGCCTTCGCCCTTACCCAACAGGAACCGGAACGGCGGTTCCTCGAGCGACGGCTAGCCGAGCTGGGGGCCTGACGAGAGAGCGCTCCTCATTTTCCGGAGAAAGCCGAAAGGTATATTCCTGTCGAGGGAGGTTCCTTGAGGGCCCAACGCTCTGTCACCGCGATCCTGTTCACAGACATCGTGGACTCCACCGTGCGTGCCGCCGAGCTGGGCGACCGCGAGTGGCGAAAGCTCCAGTCGGAGCACCACACGCACGTCCGGCGGGAGCTGCGGCGCTTCGGTGGCCGCGAGGCCAACACCGCGGGCGACGGCTTCCTGGCTGCGTTCGACCGGCCGGCCAGCGCGATCCGATGCGCGGCGGCGATCCGCGAGTCGTTGAAGGAGCTGGGTCTCGAGATCCGGGCCGGGGTCCACGCCGGCGAGGTCGACGGGAGCGGTCGCGACCTGGGCGGACTCGGCGTTCACGTCGGCGCTCGGGTCGCCGCCGCCGCGGACCCCGGCGAGGTGCTGGTCTCGGGCACCGTGCGCGAGCTCGTTGTCGGCTCCGGCTTCGAGTTCGCGGACCGCGGCGAGCGCGAGCTCAAGGGCGTCCCCGGCCGGTGGCGGTTGTACGCCCTGACCGGCCTGCCGCCGGGTCCCGCTCTACGCACCGGCCGCTGGATCCCCGAGTTGAACGTTCGCACGACAGGCCTGATCGCGGGGGCTCTGGTGCTCCTCCTCGCGGCGTTGGTGGTGGGGCGCTTGGACTGGATCGGAGGAAGGGGATCCTCGACCTCCGCAGATGTCTCCACGTCGGTCATAGCGACGATGCCGTTCACGGTGCGGGGGTCCGACGACGTCGCCTACCTGGGCGAGGGCATGGTGAACTTGCTGGGGACGAAGCTCGACGGCGCCGGGGATCTGCGCAGCGTGGACTCGCGCGCGCTGATCGGGGCGATCGCTCGAAACGGGAGCGGGGAGCTCGATCCCGACCGCGCCGCCGAGTTGGCCGGCAGCTTCGGGGCCGGTCTCTACGTTCTCGGAGAGATCGTCGAAGCGGGAAACCGGCTGCGGATCGACGCCACCCTCTACCGAACCGATACCGCCCAGTCGATGGCGGAGGCGAGCGCCGAAGGAGCGGCCGAGGACGTGTTCGCGATGGTCGACGAGATCGCGGCGGGGATCCTCGGCAATCTGGACGGCGACCCCGGGGCGCGGGTCGATCGGATCGCGGCCGTGACGACTTCCTCGCTTCCCGCCCTCAAGGCGTATCTCAACGGAGAGCGGGCGTTCCGAGCCGGCGAGTACGGAGCCGCCACCGAGGCGTTCCAGCGGGCGGTGGACGAGGACAGCCTGTTCGCGCTGGCCTACTACCGGTTGGCTGCGGCAGCGGAGTACTCGGCGCTGCGCGGCGACATCCCAATGTGGGCCACCGAGAAGGCCTTGCAGCACAGCGATCGCCTATCGGCGCGCGACCGGACCTTGTTGGACGCTTCCCTCGCCTTCAGACGCGGTGATGCCGACGAGGGCGAGAAGCTGTATCGCTCGTACCTCGGCCGCTATCCCGACGACGTCCAGGCATGGTTCGACCTCGGCGAGATCCTCTACCATCTGAACATCCTTCGGGGCCGCCCGCCCACCGAGGCGCGGGAGGCGTTCGGTCGGGTGCTCGACTTCGAGCCGGACAACGCCGCCGCGATGCTTCACCTGATCCGGCTGGAAGCGGGTGAGGGCCGGATCGCGGCGATGGACTCGCTCGTCGATCGCTACATGACGATCGCCGGTGAGGGGGAGCGGGCCCTCGAGGTCCTCGCGATCCAGGCGTTCGCCCACGGCGATGTGACGCGGGAGGGGGAGGTCCTCTCGGCTCTCCGCACGGCCCCCGACATCACGCTCCTCCTCGCGGTCGCGAATGGTAGTCTCTACGGCGCGACCACGGCCTCGCGCGCCGGCGCCGCCGGCGGACCGGACGACTGGGAGCGGCTGATCCGTCTGATGACCGAGCCCAGCCGTTCGCCCCGGATCCGCGGGCAGGGTTATCTGTGGCTGGGCTGCGTGCGGCTGGCCACGGGGCGGTGGAAGGAGGCCCGGCAGGAGCTCGATCGCGCACGAGGACTGGCCGCGCCGGCGCTCGAGACCTACTACCGTTCGATTCTCCGGCTCCTGCCCTTCGTTCCCACGACCGATGACGAGATCGAGGCCCTCCTCGACGAGGCCCGCGTGCTGCTGATCCAACCGGGCGCGGGAGACGTCGACCCCACGGTCGACCACCAGGGGGTCGAGCCGTTCGTGCGCAGCTATCTGGTGGGTCTTCTCGGGTCGCGGCTCGGACGGGCGGATCTTGCGCGCTCGTCGGCCGCCGAGCTCGAGCGGATGGGCGGAACGCCGGACGCCGGGACCCTGGGCCCGGATCTGGCCCGCGCCATCGAAGGGTACGATGCCTGGCGGAAGCACGAGTCCGAGCGGGCGATCGAACGGTTCGAGGCCATGGAGCTGAACGTGGCGTACCCCATGACGTTCGCTTCGGAGCTCTACACGCTCGCCTTCCCCCGTTTCCTGCGCGCGATATCGCTGCAAGAAACGGGTCGGGGAGAAGAGGCGATCGGCTGGCTCGCCACCCTCGAGACCTCCCCCTACGAGCTCGTCTTCCGGGCTCCCTCTCATCTCCACCGCGCCCAGATCTACGAGCAATCAGGGGACCGAGAGCGAGCAATCGAGCACTACCGGGCGTTCGTCGAGCTGTGGAGCGATGCCGACCCCGAGCTTCAGCCGACGGTGGAGCAGGCGCGCGCGGCCCTCGCCCGATTGGAGCGCTAGCGTCCTCTACGTCGAGTTCAGAGGCTGATCCCGGCTTTGGTCGGCGAGAACGCGGTCGAATTCGGCCACCAGCGAACGCCGGTATCCGGCCAGACGGTCCTGCCGCCCACGGCGCAAGGCGCGAAGGAATAGCCGGACCTCCTCGCGGTCACGCTCGAAGCGGCCGGTCCAGTCGAGGGCAATGAGGCCCACGATCGGAAGGAGGGTCGCAGCCAGCAGCGTCGCCTCCGGCCCGACCCGCCAGCCCAGGAATAGGAGCACCCCCACGAACCACAGGGCGAAGGCGACAGTCGCCCCTACCAGCTTGAACGTGGCCACGGCCTGGGATTCGGGCGTTGCCAGGCGGACGATCAGCCGCGGCACTCGATAGGGGATGTACCACAGGACGATCCCGACGGCGGCGACCGGCAGGCCGAGGACGAGGAGGCTGCCTTCCCGGGCAACGAACCGGGCCACGCCGACGACCGGATAGCGCGGGGGGACGTCGCCCTCGCGCGCGCCAATGGCCTCCAAGAGCCTCCGATACCGTCTCACGCGGCAGGCGAGCTGCCAATGGCGGGCCGGATCGTGCGCGCGCAGCCACGCTAGACCCCGGGCGAAGGCCTGAAGCCGAGGGAAGCGCTCGTCGAGCCCCTCGCGCTCCCGCCAGCCGGCCCATCCCTTCTCGCGCGCGTAGAGCCGCTCGGCAGTCTCGATGAGATCCGGGTCCTCGGCCTCTGCGAGGTCGAGCGTCGCATCCTCCAGCCCGTCGGCGATCTCGTCGGTCAACCGGCGGGCGGCCTCAAACGGATCCTGGAGCCAAACCGATTCGTAGCCGCCGATCCCGAACGGCTTACCGACGACCGCGAGGGCGCGTCCGCGGAAGAGAGTCTTGCGCGTGTAAGTGAGACCGATTGGGACGATCGCGAGGCCGAGGCGCCAGTCGGACTCCGCCTCGGCTCTCAGTGCGATCCGCGCAGCGCCGGTGCGAAGCGGAGCCAACGCCGGCTCCGAGTGGCTCCGCCCTTCCGGGTAGATCTGCACGGCCTCGCCCGCCTGCAGCGCCGCGACCGCAGCTTGGAAGGTGTCCTCGTTCCTCTGCATCAGCGAAGGGTCGTCCTGCCGCCGGTGGACCGGAAGGGCGCCGAGGGCCGCGAGGAAAGGGCCAAAGAACGGGTTCTCGAAATGGGCGGCCATCACAAGAGGCCGTGCCGGACGTTCCGCGATGCGGAAGACCACGAACGCGTCCACGAACACGTTCGGATGATTCGCGACGATCAGCACCGGCCCCTCGGGCACGGGCGGGCCCGTCCTGTCTACGTCGTAGAACCGTCCGACCGCCCAGCCGAGGCAGTGGGTCATCATGCGCGTAGCGGTCCCGACGCTTACCCCTGAGTGGCCTTGGCTGCCCTGGTGACTCATTGCACTATCGTTACCTGGCCAGGTGGAGGTGCAGTATAGCGAGTCCTTGGCCCCGGGGGTGGACTCGTCCTTTTCGTCGCTCAGGTCGGGGATTATTCTAACCGGGTGGCAAAGCTGGACGCGAGCAAGAGAGCCGATCTCCCGGCCAGCGCTTTCGCCTACGTCGACTCGCGCGGCAAGCGCCGGCTTCCGATCCACGACGAGCCGCACGTGCGGAACGCGCTCGCCCGGTTCAACCAGGTCAGGTTCGAGGACGACGCCGCGCGGGAGCGTGCCCGGAAGCGGCTGCTGAGGGCGGCCAAGAAGTTCGGCATCGTCCCGATCGGGTTTATCACCGGTCAGATCGAGTCGGAACGCACGCACGCGGCAGCCGGCCGGCTGGTGATCGAGCTGGGTCGCAGCGGGGCGCCCGGCGAGCTCGAGCAGCAACTCCGGAGCGTCCTACGGGACCGGACGCTCGAGGTCCTGCACTGGTCCGGGGCCTCCGGCGCTTACCTCGATGCGCGCGGCAAACCGGTCCCGCTCCCGGCCGAAGGGGAGGCGCGCGCGGTGACCTACCTCGAGCACCATGGGCGGCCCACGACCGCGATCGTCCACGATCCGGCAGTCCTCGACGATCCGGGTCTCGCGAAGACCGTGCTGGCCGCCGTGCGCTTCGTGGTCCAGAGCGACCGGGCGTATGACGAGTTCGCGGCGACCGCGACGGACGCCGCCGCGCTCCCCACCGGGTTCCTCACGCTGCTGATGACCGACATCGAGGGCTCCACCGCCCTGCTTCGTCGTCTCGGCGAGCGCTACCGGGATCTCCTGAACGACGTGCGGGTCCTCCTGCGGACGGCGGCATCCCGAGGCCGGGGTCGGGAGATCGACGTTCGGGCCGACGAGTTCTTCGCGGTCTTCGAGCGCCCGGTCGACGCGGTCGTGTCTGCAGCGGCCATGCAGCGCGCGCTTCGCGAACGCGCCTGGCCTGAGGATCTCGACGTGAGGGTCCGAATCGGGATCCATGCGGGCCGGCCGACCCTCACCGATGTCGGATACATCGGCGTGGCCGTACACACGGCGGCTCGCGTCTGCTCGGCAGCTCATGGGGGGCAGATCGTCGTTTCGGGGGCGACCCGGGCCTCGATCGAGAATTCCGCGTCGGCCGGCATCCGCTTTCGCAGTCTCGGTCGACATCGGCTGCACGGGTTGGCGGATCCCGAGGCGCTGTTCCAGGTCATGGCGAAGGGGTTGCGCGCCAGCTTCCCGCCGCCCCGCACCAAGGGTCGCTCGCGGAAGAAGTCCTAGGTGCCTTCTAGGATCGCCTCGACATCGATGATGATGTCCACGTCGTCACTTACGACGATCCCACCCCGATCCATCGTGTCCTGCCAACTGACCCCAAAGTCGTGGCGATTAATCTCGGTTGTTGCCAGAAACCCCGCGCGCCTCTTGGGCCCCTTGTCGACTCCATCCTCCCACCAGGGGGTTTCCCACTGCCCCAGATAGCGGACATTCAGCGTGGCTTTGCGGGTGACGCCCCGAATCGTCAGGTCCCCAGTGACCGTGAAATCGTGCCCGCCGATGATCTCGACTTGATTGCCCGCGAAGGTTATCTGCGGATGATTCTCCACATCGAGGAAGTCCACGCTACGAAGGTGGTCGTCACGTTCCTGCACTCCCGTCCAGATTCTTTTGGCATCAATTCTCACATCGACGGAGGAATTCCGCGGGCCGGCGGGATCAAACTCGATCGTGCCGTGAACATCCTTGAAGTGCCCGCGAACATACGTCACCATCATATGCCGGGCGCGAAACTCGGCAGAAGTGTGCCCTGGTTCAAAAGTCCATTTTGCCATGGTCGAATGCTCCCATCTCGAGTTGTGCCGACTCAGTTGGCTAATGATGCCCTAGAGGGCGCATTCTGTCTCTAGATGAACACTGTGCCAACCACCCTGGAGATCCTGGCCTCCATGATTACGCCTGCCGTCCTGATTTCGGCCTGCGGCGCGCTGATCCTATCCACGTCCCTCCGACTCGGCCGGGTCGTCGATCGGGTTCGAACGTTGTCCGACCGATTCGAGGTAATGGCTCACTCGGAAGCCGACGTCGTGCTCTTT